>CAZCWQ010000076.1:0-14962 GCA_964502365.1 uncultured Desulfobacterales bacterium
AAACCTCATATCGAAGAGCGAGGCGAGGTCCTGCAAAGGTCTCAAAAGACTTTTTGCGAGTTGATCAAACTGCCGTCACGTATAGACCAGTGCCTCCACCGGTGTGAACCTGGCCGCCTTGGCAGCCGGATAAAGACTTACCAAAAGCCCTAAGACTATTACAACAAGGTTTGCTATGATTACATCTTTGGAGTAAATAACCGGGTAAATTACTCGGGATATACCGACAAATTCAGCGCCGGCTGCAACCGACGAAAGATCGATACCGCAGCCGGAAAGTGCAAGAACACTCAAGAAGGCCAAGGTGTCTCCGATCGCCATGCCAATGACCAGCAGAAAACATGATTCCGTGAGGACCTCTTTAATGATCCACCGCGGCTTCATGCCTAATGCCTTGACTAGGCCGAACTCCCGTATCCGCTCAAACACTGCCATGAGAGTCGTGTTGACGATGCCAAAACCCATGGCAATGAATACGACCAAGTACCACAAGAAGATGAAGCTATTGTAAATGTTTAAGTATGCGGTTACCAACGGCAACAATTCTTGCCAGGTATGAACTTCATAGCTTGAGGGAGACAAAGTGCCTCTCAAGGTGGCAGCCACCTGATCGGTTTCTTCATGATCAGGCAGAACAATGGAAACCTCCGAAATGCCATTTTTCAATTTCAGCATGTGCCTGGCAGCAGGTATGGTGACAAAGACAAGCTGCTTTTCTGTGGCTTCCATTTCGGCCCTGAAGATCCCTACAATGCGAAAGGCCATTGAAGCGATTTCATGCCCGGTATCTTGAGACATGAGGATCAGCTTGCGGCCCAATTTGGCCCCAAACTTGTCCACCAGTGCCTTGCCCACGACAATGCCGTGTTCGTCATCGGTTGTGAGGTAACGTCCCTGGGTCACCGCCTGGCCGATGAACGAGACCCGGGCCTCCCGCACCGGGTCAATCCCTACTAACGTGACACCACCGGAATGTCTAGCGTTGGTGACAATAGCATTCACACGAACCCTCACTGTCCACTGAGCTGCGGTCGGAAGATCCTTTTTTAGAGCGTATTCGACTGGCTTTGGATCAAGTATACTATTTTCGATAGTAGGATCGCTTCTATACCCTCTACGGTGCACCTGGATATGTCCTGTGAGGGTTGCGATACCGTTTTGGACCATCTGGTGAGCAATCCCCCGCATCAGGGCGCCCAATAAGATCATACTCCAAACACCTATTACCACAGCAATCAAGATCACGGTCGTCCTTCTGGGATTGCGCCAGATGTTTCGCCAGCCTAGTTGAAAATACATGGAAAATCCCTCGATCCCTGAATCCCTAGACTGCTGTCATCGCTTCCACAGGGTGCAGCCGACGGACCTTAAAGGCCGGGTACATGGCAGTCAAAAAGGTGATAAGCAATACCGCCGAAGGTCCGATTGTGGCAGACCGTAGCGAAAGCTGTGGAAACATCCTGTCTGGCATACCATACTGGCTCATCAGATCAGATGCTCCGGATATGACGATTCCGTGAACCTGGAAATACCATGTGATGAGGCTGCCAGCGACGATGCCGATGACAATGCCCATCACAGTCATCATTGTTGATTCAATCAAAAGCAACTTGGCCAACCTGGCAGGAGTCGTTCCAATGGCCATAAGGACGCCAAATTCTCTTGTCCGCTCAAAAACGGACATAAGGAAGGTATTAAAAATACTGAAGGCCACCACCACAATTAATATGAGATAGAAGATCAGCCCGCTGATGAGGTCCATCTTAATGCCTTGGATCAAACCGGGCATAAGGTCCATCCAGTCTAAGACTTGCAGGTGGTATTTGCTATCTGCCTTTTCAAGGGCCCTGGCAACCGCCTTTTTTATCGTGGGCACATCCTGCAATGACTCGCCGATTGCTACCACCTCGTGGACAGCGCCTTTCATAGCATAGACAGCCTGAAACTCATCAATGGGGATCTGTATAGAAGACCGATCGAACTCATCTTGGCCGGAACTGTAAATTCCTTTTACTCTTAGCACGGTGGCTGCAACGGAGCCGTCACGACCTTGGCCCAACACAACCAACTCATCACCCAAGTCCACCTGTAGGTTTTTGGCCAAAAGCTTCCCGATCAAGGCCTGATCGACGTCTCCTTCTGCCAGGTAGCTCCCTTTGCGAATCAGTTTCTTAAGGGTGGATACCTTTGCTTCTCTTAACGGATCAATTCCGACAACCATGCTGCCATAGGTTCGTTCTTTTGAAGACACCAGTGAAAAGGCGTTGGCCCGAAAGGTATAGGCAGCCACCCCAGGAGTTTTTTCCAAAATATCGGCCACGGCAGCCGGCCTGGGGACCACCAAGTCCATGGTCCGCTTGTCTTTGTATCCCTTTGCCTGTACCTGCACATGTCCGGTATGGATCCTGACCGCAAAATTGATCATCGTATTATACGAGCCAAACTGCCAAGACAGCATGAAGACTAGTAACAGGCTGGCAAATGCAATGGCGGCTGTGGTCAGGATAGATCTCCTGGGATTCCGCCAGATATTCCTCCATGCCATTCTCACGTTTATAGGCAAAGCGCCCTACCTCCTGGGGTTCTTCAAATTAGACAGTGTGAACAGACGATCCGGAAGGCCTTGTTCAAAAGTGAGTTCTTTGTATGTCAACTTGGTATATTCATCCTGCGTATCTGCCTTTTGCATTGTCCACACCCTGGGAAACATTCTGCCCCCCAGCATCTGGACCTCTTGGGTAGTCATGACCTTGACTAGCTTAGAGTCCTCATCGTAAAATTCTTGAATTAATAAGATATGGTCCTGGCGAACCTTGAGCCTTTGCATGCCCCATACTATAGGGGCCTCGGGTTTTGGCATCGACCTGATAACATACACCTTTCTCCCCTCGTGGGTCTCAGTTGCCAGAATCGTGTGAGAATAATCTTTGATCAGGCTATCGCTCTTGGCCAGGTCATTATTAGAGAAATCCGATCCCATCCAGGATTGGGACATCATCGACGGCGGCAGCTTAATCACCCGGTTGATCTTGGGATTATACATCCACATCTCCCGGCCCTTCTTCAGGGTACCGTTACCGTTATCCTTGGGCGGTGCGATAATCTGAAAAACGCAGTCTTCCTGACCTCTAGTCCAGGCCTTAATCGTCATTACTCTTTCCCAGCGAGGACGATGAATGGTCATATCAACGGTAGAGACAGAGGCCTTTCCCCGCATATAACTAAAACAGGCTTCCACCAGGGCCTGTGCATCATGGCCGCTCGCGTTTGCGCACCAAGACGTAAAAAGACATAGAGATAGACACAGGCGAAAAGCCACCTTCTTGATCATATCCGTTCTCCTCCCAGCTGCCTTCCTCATCTTTTCAAACAATTCTTAACAGTACCACCGTCCTTTGTCGAACCAGGAGTTTAACAAAAGAATGAAGTTCTTGTATAGAGAATATAACTGGAGCATGAATCTGATTGCCGTTGAAACTTGTTTCTGCCTAGTTGTTTTATAATGTTAAAATGTGGCGTAATTACTAACAAATTCATTGACGTGGACGGTTGACTATTATTAAATGCCGCAAGTAGTTTCTGGCACTGTGTTCTTTTAACACCATCGAGCTTTGCTAATCCGATTCTGGGTACATGCCGGACGGCGGGGAAGGATAGGAGAGATGAAGAAAGATGCATTGACGTTCACGCAGGTACTCCGGGAATTTGGAATCAGGAGAATCAAAGGGTCCTCCACAGAAACAGAAACTGGCAACTTAACTGTTGACGACCCAATGAGACTTTCTGCCCACGGCTTTAGAGGCGCCAAGAGAGGAGACAGGGTAGAAGTGGTGAACCTCGGCAGAGGGAAATGGAGAGTCGAACATCTCTCAACCGGAAAATCTGTGACCAGGAACATTGGGGATATTCTGGCCGGAAGAAGAGGGCCTGCATTCGGACCTAGGCACTGAAGGCTTTTTCGGAGCGACTACCACGCCTTGGGAAAAGGCGTGGCAAGTCTTGTTTTCCCATTTTGGCTCCGGCTTGTCTGGGTTAGTAATATGTAGGACGACTTGGGGCAAGATGGTTTTAACATGGGTTGAACGCGCAGTTGCTATGGCTTAATGACTCATAGTAACCTCGCGCAGGGTGCAATTCCGTAGAAAATATTCCAGGTGAGATTTCTGATTGTCTGTCAGCTGATTGAACTGTATACCGCAGTGCCGCATTGTTATGCTTCCGAATGAGAATTCGACAGGTATCGCTAGATCCCAGATGCGCGCAAAAGGTACCCTATCAAAAGAAAAACTGCCATCTGTGAGTAATATCCTTAGTTCAGATGATCCATTTGACTGATCTTCGCTAGCAACATAACGAAACGAGAGTCCACCCCTGCCTATATCCATAATCTGACCTAGTGTGGTAAACCGATAGCTCAGCACAGCAAAAGCGCCGTTCTGAACCCTGAATCGCTTGTGTTTCCTTCGCTCTACAAATCCCTTTCCAATCGTCAGTCTTGTCCATTGTTTCATTTCTGAACTCTCTGAGACCCTTGCTGAACCTTTGTCTCACTCTGTCAGCATAAATATCTAAGAATATCACTTTTCAGTCTAGGAATGTAACTGAGGCCGGTCAATGGGGGAATGCCCCCATTTGAGGGTAGGAAATTCCTACTTTTCAACGAGGCTTTTTTTATCGACTGTTAGGAGGTGGGAGTTTGGGTCTAATCCTGCCAGAGTTCGGGATCGATGATCCCTATTTTGATGGCGTATTTCATCATTGCCACCAAGTCATGGATATCTAGTTTCTTCATGACATTAGCGCGGTGTTTCTCCACGGTCTTGGGGCTTACACACAGGACGTCGGCAATCTGCGCTGTGGAATTGCCTTCCACTATCAACCGGAAAACCTGCTGTTCCCGCTCCGAAAGGAGGTCATAGCCACGAACAGCGGGTTTTTCCCGCCGACTTTTCAAATACGTGCTGATGACCTCGGCCCTTATTTTGGAACTGAGGAAGTATTCGCCACGGCGCACCGCCTTGATCGCTTTGAGTACGTCAGAACGGGGTGAAGCCTTGAGCACATAGGCCAGGGCACCTGAGGCGAAGACCTGATGTACATAAGCCTCTTTCTTGTGCATGGAGAAAACCACAATTTGGGTCTCTGGCACAGCGTCTTTGATCAGGCGAACGGCCTCCAGACCATTCAGGCCAGGCATAGCAATATCGACAATTGTTACATCAGGACGGAGGGATTTGGCTTTTTCAACGGCTTCCCGACCATTTTCTGCTTCCCCTACCACTTCCATGTCTTTCTGGCTATTTAATAGCTGCTTGAGACCTTCTCGAACAATCGCATGGTCGTCTGCTATCAAAATTTTCATTTTACACCCTCACTTCTCCGAGTGAAACAGGAAGCTCAGCGCGGATGACAGTCCCTTTCCCTTTGCTTGAGCGAATATCAACGGTGCCCCCCACGGAACCGACCCTTTCTCGCATCCCTACCAGACCAATTCCCCTTTTCCTTCCTTTCAGTGGCACCATATTTTCAGTCAGTTCAAAGCCCACGCCATCGTCCTTTATGGTCAAGATAACCTTAGGGTGACTGTACGTTAACAAGATACTGATATTTTTGGCTTTGGCATGTTTTACGATGTTATTGACAGCTTCTTGAAGTATTCGGTAGAGAATGATCTCTATCTCCGAGTCAGGCCGTTTTTTTAGTCCCATGGCCTGAAAATGGATCTGGATACCTTGTCTTCTCCTGGCAAATTCTTCCACGTACCATTCCATAGCCGGTATAAGTCCCAAATAATCGAGCATGTCGGGACGCAGCTCGGAGGAGATGTTTCTGATGTTTTCTCCCAGCTCCTCGATCAATCCGATCAGCTCGTTACACCTTGCCTTCTGAACCTTCAGCTTCCCTGGCAGAGAGTTTTGCAGATCTTCCATGCCAAGGTATAGGGTTGTTACGGCCTGCCCGAATTCGTCGTGAAGATCACCGGCAAGTCTCTTTCTCTCTTCTTCCATAACTTTCATCAACTGCCGAGAAAGGTGCCTGATTTCCTTCTCAGCCTGCTTGCGTTCAGTAACATCACGAACAATGCCGGTTATGAATATCCCTTCTTCAGTCTTCCAACTTGCTAATGATAGCTCTATAGGAAAATCTCTTCCGTGTTTCCCCAGGCCGACCATCTCAACTGTTTTACCTGTTATGTCGGATTGTCCGGTTGAGACGAGCCGCTTCAGGCCCTCTTCATGGTCCTTTCTGAACCGTTCAGGCATCATGGACGTAAGTGGATTTCCTGCAACCTCGTCAGCTGAATAACCAAAGATTTTTTCTGCTGCGTGATTCCAGAAAACGATGTTCCCATTGCTGTTAATGGTGATGATGGCGTCGCTTGCAGTTTGTGCCACAGATCGAAAGCGCTCCTCCCTCAGGCGGAGAGATTCCTCCACCCGCCTGCGCTCGAACAGTTCCTGCTTCAACTGCTCGGTAGTTTTGGCCAGCATGGCAGTGCGTTGTTCAACACGCTGTTCCAGTTCGTCGTGGGCTTTTCGCAATGCCTCTTCCGCCCGCTTTCGAGCCAGGCGGTCACCATGCTTGCGCAGCACCTCTGGAAGCACTACTGGCAGCAGACCCAAATAGCCCTGGCCTCGGTCCTTGATTATGTAGTCATTAACACCGGCCTTGAGAGCTTCAATTGCAAGTTGCTCTGAGCCTCTTCCGGTCAGAATCACCAGAGGCAGGCGTGTCTCTTCAGCGAGAAGTTCCTTGCACAGGTCAAGGCCTGACATGCCGGGCAAGCGGTGGTCAATGACTACAATGTCGAAGCGCGAAGCGTCGGCACGGATCTGTTCCAAAGCTTCCTCGGCCCTAACGCACTCCGTGATCTCGCACGTAACTTGACTCTTTTGGAAGGCACGGCAGAACACCATTCTATCGTGTTCGTCGTCTTCAACCAGCAGAATGCGGAGTGGTGATAGTATTGTCATTGGTTCCATGATCTCCTCCTGGAAGCTCCACGAGTTGCCAGAAAAGGCTGATGGTCCTCACTGCCTCACAAAAATTCTCGAACCCCACAGGCTTAACAATGTACGCATTGGCACCCAGATCGTAGCTGTTAAGTCGATCTTCCTCGGCCTTTGATGTTGTGAGGACGATGACAGGCAGGCGGCGCAAATCCGCATCCTCTCTGATGTGCTTGAGAACGGCTAAACCATCCAATTTAGGCATTTTGATGTCCAGCAGAAGGATCCCGGGCCTGGGAGCCGTATCAGGATCGCTATACTTTCCTCGCCGGTGGAGAAAGTCCAGGCATTCCTCGCCGTCGTTTACGATATACAGAGGGTTGGCGATATGGTGCTTCTTCCATGCCCGTTTGGTAGCCACAATGTCATGCTCGTCATCCTCAGCCATGAGGACTCCAAAAACTTTTTTGCCCATCTTTAACTCTCCTTGTTTGTCTCGGGAAGGGCAACAACAAACGTACTCCCTTCGCCAACTTGTGATTCAACACGAACGGATCCATGCAGCTTACTTAACGCTTTCTTGACAATGGCTAGACCGACGCCAGTGCCCTCATATTCGTCACGCGTGTGGAGTCGTTGGAATACACCGAAAATTTGTTCGTGGTAACGAGGGTCAATGCCAATGCCGTTATCGCGTACAAAGAGTTCACAACGCTCGTCACTATGCGGAAGCCAGCCGATTTCCACCCGTTTGTGTGAACTGAGGTTGAACTTGATTGCGTTTCCAATGATGTTCTGAAAGACCTGCCTAAGAAGAATCGGTTCAGCGTCAACCGTGGGCCAGTCATTCCCCATAACGATCTCCACATTAGGTGGCAAACGAAGAGATGCTATCAGTTCCTGGAAGAACGCTCCCATTGCAATTGGTTCCGTGGGGCCACTTGATTTGCCGACCCGGCTAAATTCCAACAGATCCTCGACCAGTTCTTCACCCTGTCCCACTGCGCGGTTGAGACCGGCAAGATAGGCCTTCTCGTCTCCGTCCAGGGCCCCTTCGAGATCTTCGCGCAAAAAGTCGCTGTAGTTGCGTATGGCACGCAGAGGTGCCTTGAGGTCATGAGATACGACAAAGGCGTACTGAGAAAGCTCTTCATTGGCTGCCAGGAGCTCGTTGGCCTCTGTGGCGAGCCTGTCATGAGCAGCACGTAGCGCCTCCTCCACCCGTTTGCGTTCAACGAGTTCCAACTTCAACTGCTTGGTTGTCTTGACCAGCATGGCCGTGCGTTCTTCAACACGCTGTTCCAGTTCGTCGTGGGCTCTTCGCAATGCCTCTTCTACCCGCTTTCGCTTGCTTATATCTCGTAAGATGTGGACACTGCCCACTGGAATTCCTTCACTATTCAAATAGGCGGCCGCGCTGATACTGACGTCAATAGGCTTCCCTTCCTTGGTATGTCGACGGCTTTCAACACCAAAGAAGCTGTTTCCGGTCAATACCTTATCGATCATAACCTTGGTCTCTGGCCAGTTCTCATCAGGGACATAACGCAGCCTCATCCCCAAAACCTCCCCGGGTGTCCAGCCGAAAACCCGGGTGAATGCAGGGTTGATATAAAGACCCATCCCATCCATATCGTATACAACAACGGGGTCTGGGCAGGCTTCCAGAACCGTATAATATCTTTCCTGGGTTTCCATCAGTTCCTCCTCTGCCTGCTTGCGGTCGCTGATGTCCAGAAAACTCTCTAGGAGATACTTTCGGCTATCCAGTGTAACGGTCGTCACTGTCTTGAGAATCGGCAAGTCTTTACCAGTGGCTGTCAGCAACAAGCGTTCTGAATTGTCCAATTTTTGTCCGAGATCTGTTATCGGACATTGTCCCTCCTCAGCTGGGCAGATGAATCTGTGGCAGGTGTGGCCGAGAATTTCTTCTCTGGAAGCTCCAATCAATTGAATGGCGGCAGGATTTACATCAACTATTTCGTGTTTTTCCAGATCAATAATCACAACTCCAGCCTGTATGGAATCCAATATAGTCCTCAAGCGTTTCTGGTTGTCCTTCAGCCTCTCCTCAACCAGCTTGCGGCCAGTGATGTCTACAATGTTACCCAATATGGCGGGTTTTCCCATATGCTCAATTACGGTGTTTCGCCGGGCAACCCATATAGTCTTACCGTCTCTTGTCAGTCCTCTTGCCTCATATTCCGAAGGAACCTCTTCCCCCTTTAATCTTTTTGCCCTTCTTTCGTCGGTCAGAGGCCTGTCTTCAGGATGGACCAACCTCCAGGATTCTATACCTATTATTTCATCCCTTGAATACTTGTAGATCTCGGCAAATTTATTATTGCAAAACAAAATCTTACCGTCCTGGTCGATATAAATGCCAACCAGTGAATTTTCAACCAACGTGCTGTACTTTTCTTCTGATTCTCGGACCTCTTTCTGTGCTCGATGTTGCTCGCCAATCCTTTCTTCTTCTATCTTGAAGACATCCCAGAAAAGACGGGCAGCAACATGGTCCATTAATCGGACGTGATCCGGGCTGGTTAGTGAGATCTCGTTGGCCACTTCTTCACGACCGGTCAGCTCAATAATCATGTCGAGATCCTCAAGCTTGTACAGATCGTGGTAATCTCTCGTAGTGTAAATCCCCTTCTCCACAGCGTGACAATAACCTGGGGCTGTAGTATTGGTGGAGGCAACCCCAATGAGATGCATCCGAAGCTGGCTGAGCTTTTCGGCAAATATCATGTCTATAATCGCCTTGCACCCCGGGCCACCACCCACAATGGCAACGTTAAGAACCTTGCCGTGTTTCATCAAATGCTCCTCTTCGGATCAGCTTGACACAATTGGTGAGGCTCTCGACCGCAAGAGTTGCCTCTTGTCAAGTCGAGGGCAATCAGCGACAATTTTCTTAATTATTACACGATTGGAAACAAAATCAAGAGGCAGCGATACAAAAGTGTTAGTGGAAGGCCGGGTCCCTCACCGTCTTCATGAATCTACTGCCGTGGAACGCTGGCGTACGTCTATCGCAAAGGGAGGCGCAGGAGAAAGGTTGTACCTTTTTCCAACTCGCTGTGGCATTCAATGGTGCCGCGGTGAGCCTCCACAATCGTCTTGACTATTGACAACCCGAGGCCCGTGCCTTTTTTGCCTTTGGTAGTAAAGAAGGGGTCGAACATTTGTTCCAAGATCTCTGGTGCCACGCCGGGTCCTGTATCTTCTATAATAACCACAAGGCTCTGCTCTTCGATCCTGCCTTCGATGTTTATCTTTCCACGACCGTCTACGGCCTCTAACGCATTTTTGACCAGATTGTTCAAGGCCTGGTATATGAGGCGGGTATCTATTTTGACAGGTGGCACGTTGGAGGGCCAGTTGAGGTCAAGTTGGATTCCCTTCTGTTTGGCATTGGCCTGATGGACAAACAAGACCTCACGAATAGTCTCGTCTATTGGCACCCTTTCCAGGTGTAGGTCCGGTTTTTTGGCAAATTGTAAGAAATCATGAATGAACTGCCTGACCCGCTTTGAGTCTTTTTCCAATATATTCAGGGCATTTTCTCCTTTTTGGCTGAGTCCTTCACCCTTTAGAATGGCCAGCGTCAAGCCGACATTGTTGAGGAGGTTTCCCACCTCGTGGGTGACCTTGCTGGAGGTCGTGCCCAGGATGGCCAAATTCTTTGCATGCGCCAGTTCTCTGGCTGTCTCAACTTCACGCCTTATGTATGTCTTGAGCGAATCTGTCATCTCATTAAAAGCAAGGGCCAGGTCGCCGATCTCGTCATGGGAGTCAACAGACGCCCTCTGATCAAGGTCTCCCTGGCCGATTCTTTCAACCTGGTCGTGAAGGGTGTGAATAGGGGCCAGAAAACGCCTTACCCGATGCCACCCGAGGAAAATCGCCAAAAGGCAGATCGAAAACGTTATGAGGATACCCCAACGAATATTCTGGTACAGGTATGCATAGATCTCCGGATAGGCCTGGCTTAAGACAATAACCCAATCAAGATCCGGAATACGGTAGCCCAGGCAGTGGAGTTTGGTGCCGTCCTTTTCTTCAACCCATACCACGGGTATATTTGAGGTGCGGAGTTTTTTCAGCACGTCTGATGCTTCTTCCGGACGCGGCCTGACTACGCGGTCCATTTCCACATGCCCGATGAACTGTCCTGAGAAATCCACGATAGCCACTTGACCTGTGTCGCCCACTTTGACCCCCTCCAATACATCCCATACAGACTTCAGGTTCAATTCACTCCAAAGGACTTCCTTGACCTCGCCTAGGTGTAATACTGGGGTGGCTACATGGATGTAAGGGATATTTTCTTCTGTCCACATGACACCGGAGATGGCCCTTTTGCCAGTCAGTGCCTTTTTAAAGGTCTCGCTTTGGCTGAAGTTTACGTCTCGTTTTTCCAGGCCAACCGATATGATCTCCTTTCCTTGTGTTGAAATCAAAGACATAGACATGAATTCCGTTGCTGTATGACTAAAGGCTGCGATGGCCATCTCCTTTTGCCATTGATTCAGTTTGGTGGCAGCTATGACCCAGGCCAGGCCCTCTAAACCTTTTTGTGCATTTCTCATGAAGAGGCGGATCTCGCCTGCCGAGCTTTTGATGATATTTTGGTAATCCGTATCTATGGTTTTCTGGAAGTGTGCGTACGTCGTCCAAGAAAGGATGATGCCGGTCATGGTTATGGATAGGACAAGAAAAGGTAGGACAAAGAGGAGAACTCTATAGATGAGTTTTGTCTTTTTTGTGCTGGTCATGACTAGCTGGTTTTCATTTGAGAGATGCTTCCGAAACGCCCATTTCAGCGTGCTGCTCTCTGGAGAAACCGAGCCAAGCGGCCTCCCGAGCGGTTATATAGACGATTGACCAGGAGTAGTAAAGGATATTTGAAGAAACAAAACACAGGTACGCAGTAAACAGGAAGCGAGAGCTTTGCGACGCTTTCTTGTCTAGCCTATGGACATCTTCTTGAAAGGCGTAACGCCTCTTGTCAGAAGGGATGCCCACAGCATGGCCAGAGACGCGGCGAGCAGAAGGGGTTGAGGACCCCACCGGCTTAAGACAAGGGCACTGCTTAATATGGCTCCCAAATAGCAGGCTCCTCTGTATGCTGTTAAGATCGATATGGTTTTCCCCATGTCGACCTTGGGGCTGGTTTGCTGGATAAGGCTTTCCAAAAAGATATGTGTCAGCGTTAGTCCGCAACCGAACAGGATCATGAGCAAGGCGATCTGGATGTAAGTGGTGAGGTGACCGAGTATGGCCATGCCCCCTGCGAGGATAAGAAATGTAAGAGAAAGAATCGATTTGGGCCTGAAGGTCGATGACCATCTGGGCAACAGGAACGTGGCCAGACAGGAACCAGCCTGAAACCCGGAGATGATCAACCCCCAATCAGCAATATTGCTGCCGAAGTTTGACTTGAACAAGATGGGAAGGCCGATATTCAATACGCCCCCTCCCAGAAGGACAAAACCGAAGACAAGAAAATAGGCCCTGAGGTTATGATTCTTTCTAAAAGGCTCCCTGTACTTAAAGAGCAAAGACTCCTTGCCCCCGCCTTCTGTTACCCTGCGGCCGGTCCCATCAGGGACATCACCGGATTTCGGCAGCCCGCAGACGGCGCAGACCGAGAGCGTAAGAAGGGCGCCGGCCAGCCCCAAAGCGACCCCCTGATTGGCCTTCAAAACCACCCAGCTGATAAGACAGGGCCCGCAGATGCTGCCGGCTAGCGATACCCTTTCGTTGAGGGCATTAAAGGCGATGATCTGTTTGTTGGGTATCAACAGAGGGGTCAGGGAGAGTCGTCCGATGTGGAAAAAGAGTGAACCGACCGTAAAGAGAAGGTAGGCGGGCAAGATAATCCAGGGAGATGATTGAAGCACAAGCAGCCCCACCAGAGCGCATTTTCCTATGTTGACCACGGTGAGCCACTTTCTCACCCCCACCCGACCCATCCAAAGACCTGCCAAGGGGCTCAGGAAAATAGAAGGGGTTTGCTGAACCAGGCAAAGCACTACAAGATTCGATAACGCATTCTCTCCCTTAAAGATCAGCACGTCCAGCAGGGTCAGGCCCACGAACTGGTTTGCCAGATCGGCCAGGAGATCGGCTGAGATGATCAGATACTTCGGGGCAATCCGGTCAAAGGGTCTCAGTCTCACGCTGCTATTTTCAAGGCCCCATCCTCTTGGCGTCCCTGAAAAGAGGCGGCTGAGGCCATTTGCCTTATGTATTCTTCCAGAAAGAGGCGCTGTATCTCATCATGGCAATCGATCCCGTTGAAACCGTTTCCCTTCACCAGGGCCTGAAAGCGGCAGCCCCCCATGCAGATGGGCAAAATGGGGCATTTGTTCAGGCATTTGTCCGGAAGTTTCCGTTTCAGGAGTTCTGATTCCGCCACAAAGTCAATCCCTGTTGTAACATGTCCGTACGCCATTTCCCCGCCTTGGACCGATGGGCAGGGGATGATGGAACCGTCTGCATCAAACACAAATCTTGCTCTAAAATCGGCCATACAGGCATTGGAAGGGGCCTCACGTTCCCGGGGGAAGCCTCGTTTCTCAGCCTCTTCTGCGAGATAGAGCAATATCCTGGGATCGCCTGTGCCGGATTGAAAGGCGCTTTTTCCCCTTCTGGGCAGGATCGGCGTGAAGGTGATGTTCTCGATCGCGATGCCACGTTCCACAAAATCATCCAGCATCTCCGGATAACTCAGGAAATCAAAGGCCCCGCTGTCGTACTGGCATTCAATACTAACGGGAATCATCCGGGAGACGGCCTCCAGATTTTGCATGATCACTTCATAGGTCTTGTCATTGGTCTTTGAAGGCCGCAAGGTATCGTGAACAGCAGCAGGCCCTGCCAGGCTGACCCGGAGACCCGTCAGTCCCACCTCTTTCATGTCTGCAATGATGGATGGTCTGATGAGCGTGCCATTGGTGGTGATGACAAAGCCGTATTCAATCCCCCTTCCGAGGCAGTAGTAAAACCGCCTGGCAGCACTGTCCAAGATAATCCCGCTATTGAGCAGGGGCTCACCGCCCAGGTAGTCGTCTTCAACCTTCTGAGGGTTCTTTTCCGTGATGGTCTCAATGTAGAATCGATCCATGGCCCGCGCTATCTCAGGGGACATCTCTTTGGCCTCAGGATCGAGGATACAGTATTGACACCGGTTGTTGCATTTGCGGGTCACCAGCACCTTGGATTTTAATGTACTGAAATCATGGACGTATTGTTGCATCCATGTTTCAAACAGCATGGTTTCGTCCGTGGTTTCTCTTACCAGGAATCCCTGGTCACAAAGGAGGTCCATGGTACCAGGATCAGCTGGCGCCACTGGATCGCTCAGGGCATAGGACCACTGCCTTTCAGGGATAAGGACAAAGGCCCGCGTCATGGTGTGATGAAGGGCCAAAAACTCCTCGCCCTCCCTTTTTTCAACAGGCACCTCTATGGTGAATCTCGACTTGGTTAGATAAGACATCGCGTCATCTCCTTACTAAGTTACAGCCCCCAGGCAGAGATCGCCTGGGGGAGTCCAATGCATCTTGGATCAGTTCCGGGAAGTTGGGCCCCACCATGCGCAGCAGCCCATTCCTGACTTTCTGGTCTTGTATGTGCCTTTCTTGACAATAATCAGTTTCATCCTCTCAACCCCCTTTCCTTATGAATTGAAATCCTCAGATGGTCCGGCCATGGCCTGATCCGGGCGGAATTGTTATTCTGTTTATCAGGATCTATGCCGGGATCTGAGATTCAGGAGGGAAACGATGTAGGCGTTGATGATTGCATGGGAAAACCATGCTGGCCAGGAGATGACAGGGCCTTTTGACAGGGCTTTGAGTTTAAACTTTTTCGCTTAAGTTTAAAGGGTGTACATGGAAGTTTGGACCTGGACGGTTATTGCCTGTATTGGGTGGTATTCTTCATGAATAATTCGGGTTAAGGGAGGCACGCTTAAGCCGCCAGATCCCTTCATGGGTGAG
>CAZCWQ010000077.1:0-13331 GCA_964502365.1 uncultured Desulfobacterales bacterium
ATAGTGGCATTGGGATTGATCCTAAATATCACCAGAAAATATTTGGTATGTTCGATAGGTTGAACGAGGTGGAAGACAATGAGGGCTCAGGCTTGGGACTTTCAATAGTTGAAAAGATTGTGAATAGTCACGGTGGGAAGGTATGGGTGGAATCTGAAAAGGGAAGGGGAGCAACCTTCTATTTCTCTTTGCCCAAGGCAGCCTGACCGCGGCGAATCTTGCTTGCCAGAACTTTCAAAACTACCGGCTCCTTTAGTCCTACCAAAAATCATATTGACTTTAACAAATCTCGGGCTATAATACAAACATGATTCAAAGGAAAATATTTGCAGACCTTGTAGCACATCTCCCTAAAAGGGAAATCAGCCTGATAGTGGGCCCTCGACAATCAGGTAAGACTACTATTATGGAAATGCTTAGAGAGTACCTTGGAAAGCAAGGGGAGCAGACCCTCTATCTAAATCTCGACTTTGAATGGGATAGGCCACATTTTGAATCGCAAGCAGATTTGGTAAAGAAGCTGGAATTAGAGCTGGGCAGGAAACAGGGTTTCGTATTTATTGATGAAATACAGCGAAAAGAGAATGCCGGCCTGTTTCTTAAAGGCATTTCTGATCTCAAGCTACCGTACAAGTTCATTGTGTCAGGCTCTGGGAGTCTTGAGTTGAAGGAAAAGATCCATGAATCACTCATCGGAAGAAAGCGTTTGTTTGAATTGACAACTATTACCTTTGAGGAGTTTTTGAATCACAAGACTGAGTACAAGTATAGAGAAAATCTTCCAGAATTCTTTGAAATAGAAAAGGATAAGACCAAAGATTTATTAATGGAGTATATGAATTTTGGCGGTTATCCCAGAGTGATTTTGGAGCCGGAACTGACTGAAAAGGTCCATATAATAGACGAAATTTATCGCAGTATCCTTGAAAAAGATATTGCCTATCTCTTAAAGGTGGATAAGACGGAAGCATTCAGCGGACTAATCAAGGTGCTGTCAAGCCAGATAGGCAATCTAATTAATTATTCCGAGGTGTCATCAACACTCAATATTTCATATCAGACAGTGAAGAAGTACTTATGGTATTGTCAAAGAATATTCATATTTGACGTTGTTTCTCCCTTTGCTCGAAATGTCAGAAAGGAGATCACCCGCTCACCAGTAGCATACTTCTGGGACCTGGGTCTCAGAAACTATTCTCTGGGCCTTTTTGGCCACTTGGGCAGTCCTTCGGAGTGTGGCTTTGTTTTTGAAAATCTTGTTTTTCTCTTGCTTAAAGAACAAACAAGACTCGGGCCGCTAAGCTTGCATTTTTGGCGAACAAAAGACAAAGCAGAGGTCGATTTTGTAGTAGAACGTGGTGAGAGAATTACACCGATTGAAGTGAAGTTCAAGTCATTAAGAAGGCCGGAAATTCCTCGGGCCTTATACAGCTTTATTGAAAAATATGAGCCTCCTGAGGCATATGTGGTCAACCTTGACTATTGTAGCACACAAGAAATCGGTAAGACCACTCTGGTTTTTCTGCCCTATTATGAACTGCTCTTCAAGAGCTTTGGTCAAGCAGCGAAATGACGAGGATGTCATCGTGCTTGCGTGGGTTCATCCTTATTCCACAAAAAGAGGGAGACAAGATTGCCTCCCTCTTTTTTGGTGTCAAATGCAAATTTATATTACTATACGTTTCTCCTGATCGTGAGCACAGCCACAAATGCTGCTGCGATCAGCCCCAGGATAAAAACACAAGCCACGCCCATTATTGACCCACAGTTAGCCGTGTTGATGAAGCAGCCGCCGCAGCTGCCGCCTCCGCCGCCGGGATTTAAAATGCCCGCAGGTTCAATTTCAGCCGCCTCGCCAACTACTGTGGATTCACTAGTCGTTATGGGAGCCACTTCCTCGCTAGCAATAGTAACCTGGTTTACTATTATGGTGTCGAGTGGAGTAGCCGAATCTACCTTTACGACCAATTGCCCACAAGACTGTGCCGCTCCAGCGTCCACCCCATCAATATCCCACGTAACAGTGTGGGTATCAGAATCATAGACCCCGTCGTCAGTAGCTGATACAAAGCTCAGTTCAGCAGGAAGTGTATCAACGATGGTCACGCCGGTTAGTCCAAACTCATTTGCCAGGTTGTCAAAGCAGATGGTATAAGTAATATTTGCGCCAGCCGCCACCACACCGTCCTCAGGGATGCCGTCGTCCTTTGTGAGATGAAGCGGATTGTAACCGACATTTCCAATGGCTAACCCTGCCGGACTTGTGTTGCCTTCTCGAAGGTCCGTTGCCTGTACCTGGGTCCACGGCGTAGTGGACGGATCCCAAACCTGCAATTCGCCGTTAGAGGCTTCACAATAGTAAGATATGGTGACGTACACGTAACCTGTACGCTCGTCCACGGCAAGGCCTACACCCTCACATCCTAAATCAACGGTCCTTTCAGTACCTGTTGCAGTATCATACTGGCTGATTAGTGTGGACCCGCTACTAGGTGACCCTGCCCCAGCGTGCATAGAGCCGGTGTAGACAAAACCTCTTATCCTATCAACCGCGATATCAACCGGGACATGGCTCGGCGTAAAGCTCATGCTCGTAACCTCAGTCCAAGATGTCACATCGTATGCCCTGGCCACTCCATCACCGTAGCCGTCGGCAACCCAAAGAATGTCCGCATTTTCATCAAGGGCGATACCCATACCACCGGTGCAGCCCGGCAAGGCAACAGGAGACTCCGCTGTGGCCGTAAGGGTCTTGGCTGCTGGATCCCAGTCATACACATACAAGTTACAGCCGCCTCTTTGTATCACGTAGACAACAAGACTGGTATCATCGACCTCTATTCCTCCTAGATTACTGGTATCGGCCGTGGCGCATCCAACTGATGTCAGAGTGACTGCATCGAATACCTCAACTCCGAATGTTTTGTCCCCACAAGAATAGCCACCTTCGCTAGTAATAAAGATGAACGCGTCATCCGAATTCGGGTCCTCCCAAATGGCCACGTCAGCGGGAGCACTTGCATATTGCAAGTCATTAGTTTGTTGATAAGTTACCGTGCCGGTAGGCCCTATATTCCACGCATCAAATTCCATCGCATTGTGACTTGCAATCACATACACCGACTTTGCTTCTGCGGTCGCTGCCATGAAAAGCGCAAACACGCAGATCAATACGGGTATAAGCAAAAATCCTTTCCTTCTCGTCATAATACACCTCCAAAATCTGTTAACTTTGATTTAACCAACTTTCAAGAGTGGCCTGATTTACCTTAGCTTAAAGTCACCCCCTTTCTGAAAAAGCTCTTTGCCATTTATCTAGCTTCCTCTCCTTCAGGGCTAAAGCCCTTACCCTTTTTGACCGAATCAGAATGCAGCAAGGCCCAAAAAGACACACGCCAATCGGGCCTTTGCCACCCGGGGCTGGTTAGCAAAGACTTGGACAGGTCGCTAACCAGCCCTATTCAAAGGCATACCTATCCTCGGTGTTTTGGTCTATTTGTTCAAGATTTGCGCCAAAAACATGCTTTAGCCAAATAGCAACAAAATCAGCATGTTATACAGATGACTAGTGATAGAGATCGTGCGCGATTGCGAAAGAAAATACCAACAATCAGCAATGCATTTCCACTGTAGCAATAGTTTGCATATTCATGGTCGTATCTTTACCAGTGTCTGAGTGTAAAGATCTTCCCGCTCAGTCTTGAGCGAAATTGAATCGGTAAGGATGTTGGCAACGCTGCTGCAAGTAGTCCTGCTCTAGATGCCTGATGACATACCTTTTTTGGTCCATTTTGTCAAGTCTTGTCTGGTCCTTATCACGGATCACCGGAGCTGTTTCCACCATTGTTTGGCTCTTTGGAAGCTGGCTCTCCAGCCTATCTATGTGAAAGCGAGCATGGCTGACTACTTCCTAAAGTTCGTCCTGCTGATTGTTGCAACAGCGATTAGCGCAGCACCCACAAGGAGCATGGTAATTGATTCTATCAAGCATTCGGAGACATGCGATTTGGCCCATGTTAAGATGGCTGGTGATCCAGACAGTCCCATCTTAATGAGCAATAAAGACACAAGGGAAAAAGCCAGAAGTTTCATAATGTCCGCCTGAAGCGTTAAGAGCCGGTATCAAAACATGGCTGCTTTAAGTCAGGAATTATCAAAGTATCAAAGAGAAGGGAAACGGCAGCAGCGGAGCCGGGGTCGGTGCCTCATCCTAAGATTGGGTAGTGGGGTGAGAGCACGCGTTGCTATCGGCCACAGAACTCTGCCTTGCCAAGTAGTTAAACATTAACGACATGGCATTACAATGGGGTGAAGGGTGTATATGGTAGTGAGAAACGCAGTATTTTGGTTATGCGGCAGATGGTGGAGCGCAGAGGGAGGAAACAATCCTGCAAAGATCGATTGATTTGACCGACCCTTCTTTTGTCTTGTTGGGTGATCAATTGCCCGTAGCTTTTTTGGTCTGAGTTGGGTTTGACTTCCGTTCGTCTCTGTGGTAAAAGGTTCAATTTTGCAAACCAGGGTAATTTGATCTCATGGCTGTACGGCCCTCGGGGCCCAATGCCGAGCCGACAGGAACAACAATGAAGAAAATAATGTTTGTGTTAGCAATATTGAGTGCACTAATGAGCGGTTGCTGCGGGGCCTGCCTTGTTGCTGGTGGGGCAAGCATAGCCGGGGCTTATGCGGTCAAGAAACAAGCCGATAATCTTAAGGCGTCTGTAGATAAAGGGCCCGACCCAAGGGCTGTTGAGTGGGCAGAAAAAAGCTATAAGAGTGTTAGGGAAAGAAAATGGGACGAAGCAATAAAAACCGCATCCAAAGCCATTAGGCTGGACTCTGGATTGGTCAACCCTTATATCAATCGGGCTTGGGCATACTGCGAAAGGGGTTTCTATAATAAGGCAATAGACGACTGCAATACGGCTCTTCAGATGAACCCCGGAAATGCCCCTGCATACAACAATAGAGGTTTGGCCTACGACAAGAAGGAAGACAAAGAAAGGGCAAAGGCAGATTACGAAAAGGCCTGCAAACTAGGTCTGGAAGTTGCCTGTAAGAATTACGAGGAAATCACTGGTTACCCATGTCCCTGGATGCCCGCACAGGTCGCCAAGCTCATAAGACAAAGCCAAGAAAGGTTTGAGCAAAGAGATTGGGATGAAGTCATTCAGTTAACATCTGAAGCTGTCGAGCTTGATTCAGAGAATGAACTTGCGTATCTTATTCGCGCTGGGGCTTATGTCAGGAAAGGTTTAGGCGAAGAAGCCTTGGACGACTATAATACTGCTATTGAACTCAACCCTGATTTTGGTCTTGCTTACAATAATCGGGGATATGCCCTTGAACTGCTCGGAAGGGCCAAGGAAGCCGCTCTTGACTATGAAATGGGTTGTCGTTTGGGGTTGAATCTGGGATGTCAAAATCGCAAAAGACTTTGCAAGTGTAATTGCTGCGGCTAGCCGGTTTCCATCCCTAAATGGCCCTTTTTCCTCTGAGCGGCGTTCTCCGCGGGTTTTCGCCTGCGACGTACGAAAAGTACGCCTCGGCGTAAACCCTTGTGCGGCCTTGCTCAGAGAAAAAATTGCTCATTTATGAATCGGAAACTTACGCTTGTGCCCATTCTTTAAAAATGCATCCGTGGGTGGGCACTAGCTTATGCCCACTCATAAATGCCTTCAAGTTTTCTCCGCATGTTCCGATAAGAATGGCCATGAAAAGACTACTAGCCGTTCTCGCCATATCAGCTGTACTAATGACCGGTTGCTGTGTGCCTTGTTTCTTGGTGCCGGCGGTTGTTTGTAGCGGTAGTGTTTGTACGCTCAAGAAGCTGGCCGATGACAAAGCATCTGCCAAGAGTGCCGCTGATAATTCCAGCCCGTCTGTAGAGAAAGAAGAATATAAGGCAACCGCTGAGCGATAGTGCCCCTTTTTCTTTCTCCGGATACACCCTTGAGTCCTTTGGATAACCTCGCCTCGGTCTTTGAGACCTTTGCCCAACCCCTTCTCGCTAGTCCGTGTGAGCTTTTTGACCCATGGTCGGACTTGCTTACTAAATCGCAAAAACTTGGCCCAGTGGGCCTCGAACAGTTTGCGATTTGCCCACTTCGTGGGCACGTTCGCTGCGCCCGGATGGGTACCCCAAAAAGCTCACAATGGACGCTCGAACGAGCTATGCAAAGGTCTCTCTTTGGTGTGAGGTTATGCAAAAGTCCCTTTTGCCACGACCACGATGCCTCTCGGCGTCACTATGAATCTCTTGCGGTCGTTTTCCGGATCATATCCGATTTCGGTGTTGGGCGGTATTATATTGTTCTTATCGATGATTGCCTTCATAATCCTGGAGTGGCGGCCAATTTCCACGTCAGACATAATAACCGATTCCCGCACCTCTGACCAGCTTCTCACCGTCACGTTATATGAGAGGATCGAGTTTTTTACAACACCGCCGCTGATGATTGTTCCGTGGGACACAATAGAATCCAAGGCCATACCTATCCTGTTAGCGGATTTGTTCTTGAAGACTGTCTTCACCGGAGGATACTGCGCCTGGAACGTTCTCAAAGGCCATTTGGTGCCGTACACGTTAAATGCAGGCTCCACCCCGGTTAAATCCATATTTGCATTCCAGTACGCATCCAGATCCCCGACATCCCTCCAGTATGAAGAATCATGTATGCAAGGGTTCAGGACACGGACACGGGTGCCGTTTTCGTGAATTGTGTAAACGAAATCCTCAATACGGTTTTCCTTCTTGTACGGGAAGGCGTAAATTGAATATTTGCCTAAGGCTCCGGGAATGATGTGTTTACCAAAGTCCTCTTTGTCCGAGGACTTCAACAGGTCCACCAACACAGGGGTCTTGAATATATATATACCCATGGAAGCCAGGGCGTGATCAGGGTCTCCGGGAATCGGTGTAGCGGATGGGGGCTTTTCTTGAAAACCGTTGACTCGGTAATCTGGTGTAACCTCCAGGATGCCATACCGGTAGGCTTCAGTGGTGGGCACCTCAATAACCGACACGGTAATGTCTGCATCTCTTTCTTGGTGATAGGCCCTAAGGCGGCTGTAATCCATCTTGTAGACGTGGTCACCCGAAAGGACAAGTACATATTGTGGTGCTTCTCGTTCTACGAGATAGAGGTTTTGACGCACAGAATCCGCGGTACCCTGGTACCACTGTTCGCCGGTGCGCATTTGCGGAGGCACAACCTTCAGGTAGTGGCCAAGGGCATAGCTGAATATGTTCCACCCGGCTTCAATGTGTTCTACCAGAGACTGGGCCTTGTATTGAGGCAATACGATAATCTTATAGATATTGGAATTGATACAGTTACTCAGGGTCACATCTATTATGCGGTAGATGCCACCGAAGGGGACCGCTGGCTTGGATCGGTCTTGGGTCAGTGGATAGAGGCGTTCTCCCTTTCCGCCGGCCATAACAAGTGCGATAAGGTCGCGCATGCCTAAACCCCTTTTAGAACGTCCATCATAGTGAACACCCTGCCCTTGGCGCCATCGCTAATCTTCTTTGCCAGGTAGTGAATAGCGTCAAGTGTACCTTTCGCATATATATCTCGACCATTGACGTTATGAGTGAACTGAAAGAAGACGGTCCCGTCTTCTGAACGCAGCGTATAGGTGTGCCAGCCATGGCCGTTCAGATACGCCTCAGGAACACCCCAATCTGTGCGTTGGACCTCGGGGTCTCGAACCATCACAATCTGATCTTCTCCAAAAGGGGTTCCGAGTTTGTTGAAATAGTCGATCATGGCCTTGGCTGTTCCGCTGGTATCTGCCTTGCCCTTCTGATGGCTTTCCTTGATCTCAAGGCCATATCCTTTAAACACGCCTGGGAAGGTGTCGGCAGCATACTGCATCATCGCCTGAAAAGCCACGATCTGTTTGGCCATGTTTGGTGCAATGACCGCTGCTATGTCAGACTCCTTGACTGTATCGACCAATCGTTGCCTGTCACCACCTGTTGTGCCCATGACAAAGGGCAGGGCATTGTCGCAGTAAAAGGAGGCGTTGTCATTGACTGCGTTAGGATGAGTGTAATCCACACACAAAAAGGCTCCTTCTGCCTTTTTTATGGAGTCTATCATCTCCTGTCGTTTGTCCGGGAGGACAAGCTTAACAGTTTCAGAGTCGATTCGGGTTTCGTTTGCCGTGATCTCCGCACCGGTAAGGGCATAGGGAAGCAGTTTCAGGCCGGAGTCAGCCAGGATGTGTTCAGCTGCTTTCGTAGCCATGTTGCCCGGAAGACCATTAACCATGACCTTGATAGGTTCCATAGTACACCTCCTACGCTTTCCATCCTACAGGCAGGACAACAAGGGGTTCATGATATCTTTGCGCCTCTATGGCCTTTGTCAGTTGTCTGTCACTGAAGGCCCCGACGATTCCTGCACCCAGGCCCAGGGTTTGGCTCTGTAGGAGGACATTCTGGCCGATGTGTCCCACCTCGATTAGGGCATACCTTATGCCTCGGTCTCCGTACTTGCCCGTGATGCGGCTGTATTGCGCAGTAATCACAAAAAGGACGGGTGCCGTGGCCATCCACATCTGCCCCAAAGAGGCCGAGGCCACATCCACTCTTCTGTCTCCTTCACAGATTCTCTCAACCGAATGATTAGGGGGGTGATAGCGGTAGATACCTGCACTAAGATCAGTTACTCCTTTGTGGCCTACTACGGCGTAAACGTCACCTGGGTAAAGGGCGCCCCCCGAGGGTGCTGTCCTCTTAAGACCGTCATGGCCTGTAATTCCTTGGGCAGCCCATACAAGTTGCGAAAACTGTTGTAAAGTTATAGGCTTGTTGACAAAAGACCTAATGGTTCTTCTTTGCTTGATACTCTTTTCCAGAGACATGTCTCCATCAAGTATTGGTGCAGGCAGATTCACGGCAGTCTCCCCCTTAGACGTCTTGCCGTGCTCGGCAGAGGCAATTGCCCGAAAAGGCCCCAGATTGGACAAGAACAATCCCAGTATACCGCCGAGCCCGCAGACTTGCCGCCTAGTCAGATGAATAGTCCAGATTTTGTCAAGAAAGTTGAGTTGGTTACGAAGCGCCAAGAAAGCTTGTGCCATAAATGTCACATCTAACAAAAAATTGGATGTCCGTCAATAGAAGCGTTAGGAGCAATTTTAAATGAATTCAACGGCCCCGTCCGTTGATTGTTATTTCTGATGAGGTGAGCGCCGAGGGTGTTACAGTAGCTGGAAAGGTTACTGATTCCACAGGTCGCGCAAGAGTATTCTGCTGACCTCCAAATACTGAAACAACACAGTGTCATCATCGCAAAAGATTTCCAGGGTAATAGTCCCGTCGTATCCTATCATCTTCAGGGCAGATACAGCCTTCTTCCAGTCTACGCTTCCGACCCCCAAAGGCATGTGGTGATCCTCAGTTGAACGGTTATCGGAAAAATGAACATGCATGATGTGGCGACCCAGATGCTTGCAAAAGGTCTCCGCATCGTCTTCACCCATATTCGTGTGGCCGAAATCAAGGTGCACTTCCAGGCCGGGGACTGCTTCAAGGAGGACCTCGTAAGTTGAAACACGATCAAACGGGGCCTTGTAGTTCTCAAAAACAAGGGTGAGGCCAAGGCTGCCGGCCATCTGCACTATTGGTTGCAAAGCCTCGATATTTTGCTCTAACAGATCCTGCTTCATGCGAGGCGGACAGCTGTAACAGGGATGGATGTTCATGACCTTTGCGTCCAGGGACGAAAAGAGCTTGGCAGAGCGTTCCAGTTCCTTGAAACACGCTGCACGGAGCCCCTTGATCGGATAGGCGTATGGCAGGCAGGGATCTGTGTGGCCGACCACAAAAAGGTCATATCGGTCAAGGAGTGCTCGCACCCTTTCTACGTCCAGTTTCAGGGCATTTGGTCCTTCTATGGTGAGGTCCACGAAATCATAATCGGCCAGTCCGAATGATTCTATCTCATCATATACAGACGCAGAAGGGTTATTCATTACGCCGATTTTCATGTTTGAACCATAGCCGGAAAGGGTGACAATATCAAACTGTTTTGCACAGGAGGCTTTTTTGTTGACTCTCTTTGTCCGGGTTGAATATGTTGGATCATCTCCAAAAGAGTTGGTCGATGATAAGGATTCGAGGGTTCAAGGATTCAAGGGTTTGTTTTCTAATGATTCTTTGAAATTTTTGAGCATTTAACTCGAATCCTTGAATCCTTGAATCCTGGACCACTTTCTCCCGACTAATTGGGAGAAGAACCAATATGTTTAAGCTAATGACCGTCCGCAGAGTTCTCATTCTTGCCCCAACTGTAGTCATCGTCTTTTTGCTACAGTCCTATTTCTGGGTGCCTACCTATGAAGAACAGACCCGGGGCGACCCCAGCCGCCTCAAAGAGTACATTACAGCGTCTATTGGTGATGCCAGCATCCTCAACCCGATTCTGTCAGCAGACTCGGCCAGCAGCGATATCCAGTCCATGGTTTTTGAAGGGCTGATTGACCGCGACGAAGAGCTGCGTTTCCGAGGACGGCTTGCCACATCCTGGAAGATTTACGAGGAGGCGTTTTTCTATGTGAACGAACATGCGGTCATAGCGGGCTTGGGCAGGGCAGGGGCCCAGGAAGTTGTCGACCTTCTCAAAAAGACCAGGGACGGCGAACTGCCGTGTCCCCCAAAGGCCAAGGCCTCTTTGGACAATATCCGGGAAATCGCAGTCATACCGGCCAGAGAGTTTTCAATAACGCGACCCGAAAAGGAGATCAACACAGCAGGGGCCGGAGAGGTAAATATCCTGGTCAAGGCCCCTGCCAGAATCAAGTTTGTGCTCAACCAGGTGGATCAGGATCTTTTTGAAAACCTGTCAGCTGTCTTGGGCCAGGATTATTTTAGCTCATTTAACGGAGAAGGTCATTTAAGCGTAACCCCAAAGACGTGGGAAGAAAAAAAGAGCGAGTATGCAAAGGAAATTTTGCCTCCTACAGAGCACAATCCGATTGTGGTATTTCATCTGCGACCTGGCGTGAAATTTCATGACGGCCATATCTTTGATGCCAATGACGTAAAATTTACCTATGAGGCGATTATGGATCCAAAGAATCTGTCTCCCCGCCTGGCAGACTACGAACCTGTCAAACATGTGGAGGTGGTTGACTCGCTGACAGTGCGTATTGTCTATAAACGGCTCTATTCTCCCGCCCTCGGCACTTGGGGCATGGGGATTCTTCCTGAGCATCTCCTAAATGACGAAGCCTTAAAAAAGGAGGCTGTTAACCTTGGAAAAGACCCCAAGACGTTTTCTATGCGGCAAAGCAGTTTCAACCGCCATCCTGTGGGTTGCGGCCCTTTTGTGTTTCGGCAGTGGAGATCAGATCAGTATATCGTGCTCGATTGCTTTAAAGGCTATTGGGAGGGTGCCCCAAACTATCAGCAATACACTTACCGGATTGTGCCGGACCTCCTTACCCAGGAGATGGAGTTCTATGCGGGCACCATTGACAGCTATAACGTTCAGCCCCACCAGGTTGAGCGTCTAAAGCATGATCCCAAATACCAAAGCTTTTCCGGGCCTTCTTTTGGCTACACGTATATTGGCTACAACATGCGACGAGAGCCCTTTAAAGACCAGCGTGTGCGCCTGGCCCTTGGCATGGCCATTGATGTGAATAAGATTATCGACTATGTGCTCCATGGCCAGGGAGAACGGATCACAGGGCCTTTTGTCAAACAGACCGATTACTACAACCACAACATCAAGCCGGTTCCATATGACCCCCAGAGCGCTTTACGACTTTTGCAAGAGGCCGGATGGAAGCGAAACCAAGAAGGCTGGCTTGAAAAGGACGGAAAGAGGCTTCAGTTTACCCTCATTACCAACAATGGAAACGAACTTCGCAAGGCTGTGCTTGCCATAGCGCAGGATGCCTGGCGGCAGATTGGCATCGACGTACGAACCGACCTGCTGGAGTGGGCTGTGTTCATCCAGGAGCGTGTAGACAAGGGCGATTTTGATGCCCTTGTCCTCGGCTGGAGCATGGGTATAGAGCCGGATCTTTATCAGATATGGCATTCGAGCCAGACCAGTGAGCATCAGCTCAATTTTGTGGGATTTAAGGATGAGAAAGCCGACGATCTTATCATCAAGATCCGACAAGAATACGACCACGACAAACAGGTGGCATACTGCCACAGGCTCCATGAGATCATTGCCCGGGAGCAGCCGTATACATTTCTGTATGTGGCCAAATGGACCGCGGTCCTGGACAAGCGGATTGTTATTATGGAAACTGATGTCCACGGTGAGCCAATCTACAAAAAGATCACGCCAACCAAGACCGGAAGTTTTACATTTTACTTTAACAAATGGATAAAACTTCCTGAAATGCCCACTTTTGCTGCGGAGGGGTAGATACATGCTATCATTTATCGGCCGGAGTATGATTCAAAAAATCATCACCTTGTTATTTGTCTCCGTGGTCTCCTTTTTGATCATCCACCTGGCACCGGGCGAGCCTAGTCAAGTGGACCCACTCAACCCGAAGTTCACACCGGAGATTGTGGAACGATTTCAAAAGGCCTTTCATCTCGACAAACCTCTGTACGTCCAGTACCTCTATTTTTACCGTGACCTTTTAACGGGAAAGACGGTCTCATGGAAGGACAATCAATCAGTACTTGTAAAGATCTGGGAACGATTCCTAAACAGTCTGCCCCTTTTCATCGTGGGCACCATTATTACCTGGACTCTGTCTTTTCCAGTGGGGATTCGTGCAGCCATTTTTAGGGGAGGGCTCTACGATCGGAGCACAACCTTCGTTTCTTATTTGTTGATTTCCATCCCGGGGTTTTTTTTCGCTTACATACTTATCATTTTTGTGGTCAACAGCTTTCATGTGCCGGTGATAGGCATGCAGACCTTTGGACTCGGGGATGCTCCCTGGTCGCACCTTGTGATGGACCGGGTATGGCATATGTTACTCCCATCTGTCCTCGGGGCCACAGGAGGAATTGCCGTGCTGTCCAGATACGTGCGCGGCCAGATGCTTGAGGTAGAAGGCCAGGACTATGTGCGTACTGCAAGGGCTAAAGGGCTTCCGTTGGAACAAGTACACTATAAACATGCCCTGCGGAATGCCCTGTTGCCTTTTGTGACCATGTTTGGCCTGATCTTGCCAGGACTCATCGGGGGGTCTGTGATTATCGAATCGATCTTTTCATGGCCCGGCATGGGGCGGATGGCCTATGAGGCCATCCTGGCTCGAGATTACCCTGTAATCCTCACGGTAAACTTTATTTCTGCCGTGCTTGTGCTGGCCGGGACTTTTGTCTCGGATCT
>CAZCWQ010000077.1:13431-14525 GCA_964502365.1 uncultured Desulfobacterales bacterium
TCCCGCATAGACAGCCCCTTGCCCCCGCGACGGACAAGGGCAGAAGAGTTCTGGCAGATATTTGGCAAGAACAGGCTGGCAATCTTGGGACTGGCCATTTTCGTTCTGTTCTTTTGTACTGCACTTATTGGGCTGTTCTTGACTTCAGGCCCGGATCCTATTTTTGATCCTGCTCTGGTTCGGCTTCAGGAAAAATTGCGGCCGCCCCTCTCGAAACCGAACCTCGAAACTTTGCTGCCTCATGAGGTCCCGACTCTGGGTGTTTACCTACTAGGGACCGATGACCTGGGGCGGGATGTGTTTGGTAGAATGCTTCAAGGGGCCTGGGTGTCTCTCACCGTCGGGTTTGTCGCCGTTGGGATCTCCGTGCTCATCGGCATATTCATGGGGGGCATAGCCGGTTATTTCGGAGAACACCAAGTCAGGATCGATCACATGCTTGTTGCTTGGCTCTTGCTTGCGGGCGTCCCATTGATTGTGATGGGTGCACTGCGTTTAGGCGTCATGTTTCTTGTTTTGGGCGCCGGCTACATTCTGTATTTCCTCTTTGCGAAGACAAGGCCAGAAAAGCAACGTGTACCAAGATGGATGAGCTTACTGCGCAAAAGGGCGATTTCCGTTGACACCCTGATCATGCGAATCGTGGATATCATGCTTTGCTTTCCAAGTTTTTTCTTGATTCTTACCGTGGTGGCGCTCCTTCCGGCGAGCATTTACAATATTATGATAGTCATAGGCCTGACCAGCTGGATGGGTGCCACGCGCTTTGTCCGTGCCGAATTTCTCTCCCTGAGGGGACAAGACTTTGTGACTGCGGCGCGGGCCCTGGGCGTGGGCAACTTGAGGATTATCTTTCGTCACATGATGCCCAATGCCATGGCGCCTGTCCTGGTTTCTGCCACCATCGGTATTGCCACGGCCATCTTGACTGAAGCTGGACTGAGCTTCCTCGGGTTCGGGGTGCCTCCACCCCATGCCACCTGGGGCAATATACTTTCAGATGGCAAGGGCTTTATTTTCGATGCGCCCTGGCTGACGTTTGTGCCTGGCTTTGCCATCTTGATTGTGGTGCTGTCCTTCAATCTGTTTGGTGA
>CAZCWQ010000078.1:0-14290 GCA_964502365.1 uncultured Desulfobacterales bacterium
AGGCCCAGCGCATAGCCCATCTGGGAAATTGGGACTGGAACATTGTAACCGATGAGCTGCAATGGTCCGACGAGATTTACAGAATCTTCGGCCTAACTCCGCAAGAATTCGGGGCGACCTATGAAGCGTTTCTAAACTGCGTGCATCCGGATGACAGACACTTCGTAATGAAAGCAGTTGATGAAGCCTTATATGAGAACAGGCCATACAGCATTGATCATCGTATCGTATTGCCTGACGGCACGGAGCGCATTGTGCACGAGGAAGCCGGGATCAGCTTTGATAACGAGGGTAAGCCGATTCGGATGATCGGGACGGTACATGACATCACCGAGCGCAAGCGGATAGAAGAGGCACTGCAGAGATCGGAGGCGGAGCTTCGGCATCTGTCCTCTCGGCTTATGGAGGTCCAGGAAAATGAAAGAAAGAGGATCGCAGGAGAGCTTCATGATAGCATTGGGCAATCATTGACTGCGATTAAGTTTGGGTTGGAAAATGCTCTCGTCCATAGCTCTCATGATGCAGGCAAGGTGAGGGACGAGTTATTGGGGGCCCTGATTCCGGTGGTTCAACAGGCCAGCGAAGAAGTGCGACAAATCCACACAAACTTGCGGCCATCGTTGCTGGATGATCTGGGTATTATATCGACCATTTCATGGTTTTGCCGCGAATTTGAAAAAGTCTATGCGGATGTTAGAATCGAAAAACAGATGGACATCGAAGAAAAAGAAGTGCCGGAGCCTTTAAAGATTGTCATTTTCAGAGTCTTACAGGAAGCCCTTAATAATGTCTCCAAACACGGAGAAGCAGACCTTGTGCGCCTTTCCATGAAACGAACAGGCACCAAGATAGAATTGACGATACAAGACAACGGGCAGGGTTTCGATGCACAACATTTGGGTTCTGTGAGTGGGTCTCAGATGGGGCTTGGCCTCACGAGCATGAAAGAGCGTACCGAGCTTGCAGGCGGAGCTTTTGCCATAGAGTCCGCGCCCGGGGCAGGAACGGTTGTGCGGGCATCATGGCCGATATGATCCCACGCAAACTATCTGGTGATAAGCCCTTTTTCCATGGCAAAGGCAGTTAGTGCGGAGGCGCTGTGGAGGTCGAGCTTCTTCATTAAGTTGGCCCGGTGTTTTTCTACTGTTTTTACGCTGATACAAAGATAATCCGCAATGTCCTTGTTCTTGTGCCCCTCTGCGATCAGCTTTAAGATTTGACGTTCTCTGCGGGTTATAATGTCTGACGACAGTTCTGATCTCAAGGGCTTTTGCCCTTCCAAGTATCGTTCGATCAGCCTCCCTGAGATTCCCGGACTGATATATCTCTTGCCGTCCAGGATATTTCCCACAGCCAGCATTAGTTCTGCATGGGTTGCGTCCTTTAGGAGATAGCCGTCCGCACCGGCCTTCAAGGATTCGAAGACATATTCCTCAGCCTTGTGAATCGTCAACACCAAGAGTTTTGTATCCGGACATCGGCTCTTGACTTCGGCAATCGCATCCAGGCCATTCATCTTCGGCATGGACAGATCCATCAATACAAGGTTCGGTCTTAATTCGTCTGCACGACGGATGGCATCGCGGCCGTTATCCGCCTCACCCACAATCTCAAGGTCAGGATTTGAAGATAGCATCGACCGCAGACCCTCCCGGAGTATGGTGTGGTCTTCAGCTATGACAATGCGATACGGCTTCTTTGTCACTGTCTGTTTCCCCTTTTTAGACGCCCCTTTGATTTCTCTGGCCCACTCCTAGAAGAAAAATACGGTGTCCGTAAAGGAAATATACATTGTTGACCCCATTTACCATGCTCGTACAATTCTGTAAACAAATGTATAGTTTTGTAGCAAATCTGCACCCACTAAACGAATGATTAAATGAAGCAGCACTGTTTTCCTTCCAAGACACTGATTGTAGAAGACAATTCAACCTTTCGTATAACCTTCAAAGAGGTCCTGTGCAAGAGATTCCCATTCATGGTGGTTGAAGAGGCCCAGGACGCATCCGAGGCCCTGGAAAAGGTCGAAATGTTCCTGCCTCAGCTCGTGTTCATGGACGTTCGTCTGCCAGGAGAAAGCGGTCTGGAGCTTACCAAGAAGATAAAGGCGAGTCATCCTGAGGTCTTCATTGTAATCCTTACAGATTACAATTTGCCGGAGTACAGGGAGGCAGCTTTTGATAGCGGGGCAGACGACTTTGTTGTAAAGGGTTCTTTGAATCCGGCTGCCATTGAAGTATTGGTCAAATCGAGTTTTTTCAGAGAGGAATCATAACCTAAAAAGGAGGGCAGAAATGGCAAACAGAATCTTACTCGCGGTGGATAACTCAAGAAACAGCCTGAAGGCTATCAGGTATGTGGCAAATACCGTGAAACCCAACTCCATGGTTACCATATTAAGCGTGTTGCCGGACCCAACGGCGGCATGTGGGTTAGATGGGCCTTCGCTAATCCCCATATTCAAGGAGAACATAAAAACGCTGTGCACGATTGAGGATGCAAAAAAAGCATCTGTAGAAGGTTTTATGGAAGAAGCAAGAAAGACTCTGGTCAAGGCCGGCTTTGCTGCCAAGAACATCGCCATCAGAATTCGGAAGAAAAAGGTGGGCATTGCCAGGGACATCTTGAAAGAGGTTGAGCGGGGGAACTACGATACCATAGTCATGGGAAGACGGGGCCTGTCGGGTGTCAAGCTGTTTGCGTTCGGCAGTGTTTCCAACAAAGTCGTTCACCTAGCCAAAGCTATAGCTGTCATACTGGTGGAATAAGGGAGGACCATTTGGAGGGGTTCACTGGAGGTTGTGGTGGAGTGGAAAAAGATTACCGGTATCTTTCGAGGGGACAAACTGGAAGCGGTGGAACAACGCTTGACGGAATTGGGCGTGCGGGGAATTAGCATAACGCGGGTCAAAGGGTACGGCGAATATGCCGACTTCTTTTCACGAGACTGGTCCGTGACCCATGCCCGTATCGAAGTGTTTAATACCGCGTCAAGGGCAGAAAAAATCGCCCAGGCCATTATGGACGCTGCACACACCGGAGGCGCTGGAGACGGTATCGTAACGATTCTTCCCGTGGATCGGATCTACCGCATCCGCAGCAAGGCCGAAGTGGAGCCCGAAGAAATCTAGTCTCGTGTCTCAGAAGTCCCTTTGAAAAGTAAAGTGTCGCCATCAAACCATTTTCCGGGCTCCGCAAGCACTTTAGGGACGTCAGCTTCGTTGCGCGAGAAAATCACTTGAGAGTTCATGAATTGTTTGCACAGGGAATCAGGTAAGGAAACGCTTAACAGAGAAATTTGTCTATCAATGAGGTGATCGCTATGAGAAGACAAATGAGTACGTTGATGTGTTGCGCCGTCTTATTTTTTGTGTTGGGTTGCGCATCTGAGGCAAAGAGGGGGGCACATGAGCCTCTTCCCCACTCTCACTACTATCCATTCACACAAGTCATGGGGGATTATCATCTTCGTCTGGTGGTGGATCATGCGGATGGTGAGATGGCCCTTGTATTTGAAGATATCGCTGAGAGGCCTGTAAAGCCGGTGGAGTTGGACAGGATCGAAGGGAAAGTCACATTTCCTGACGGAACCGTAAAGGATGAGACATTCCGGCCCCGGACAATCCCCGGCAAGCGATACTTCAGGCATAGATACGGCTCTGTGTCAAGGAGGCGGGGTATTTACACGGCACTCGGAGACTGGATCAAGACTGCCCCGAGATTTTCTTTAGACGTCGTAGTGCCTTTCAAGGGTGAGGATCACAAACTGACTTTTCAATATGAGGCCCCCGGCGGCGAGGTTCCCTATCACCGAAGACCATAATAAGGGAAAGGTTACACTTTAGGTGTATGAAAAGCCTCAGGGTGCTGATACCTTTTCTTTCGTTCCGAGCCTCCCTGGCTGGTCTTTTCTGCGACTTAGAACATTTTCATAAGGCTAAACTGTCACAGGGAAAGAAGGTGTGGCTGTGACCGATTTCTCGGATACGTCTACCACTGCGGTGGCAGTATAGGGATGGTCTATGATGCCAGGAGACTTTTCGGTATTGGAAATGCAGACTAGTGTTGTGTGGCAGAAATAAGTCTACAAAATGTGGGTCCTTTCATGATCTGGTCTAAAACCTTTTGGCTCGCTCCGTGAGCGTTTTGGGCGCTCTCGGGCGCTTCAGCTAAAAGGCTAAAACTCGGGCTAACGCCCTCAGACAGTTAGCCTTTTTGACGCTGAAGCGCTCAAGAGCTTTTTCCCCAAAACAGCTCAATGTCGCTCGCAAAAGCCTTTAGACCGAATACAACATTATTGAAGGTATTTGTGGGACACAACACTAGGTGTCAAAGGGAGAAATAAGCATGGAAAGGGATCCGGTTTGCGGCATGGATGTTGATCCAGGCACAGCGCCTGCCTTCGTGGAATATCAAGGCAAGGCCTATTTCTTCTGTGCCGAAGGCTGCAAGGAGAAATTCGAGCAAGATCCTCAAAAGTACATCATAGCCGACGAGAAGGCGGCAGCTGTTCAGGAAGACCGGGAAGTTGAAGCAGGCCATGACATCTCCGTTAGCACGGGGGAAAGGTTGGATCTTCCGATCAAGGGGATTAGCTGCGCCAGTTGTGTGGCCAAGATCGAAAAGGGTCTATCCCAGTTGAGCGGTGTTGCCGACGCAAGAGTCAATTTTGCCACTCAAAGGGCTGCGATCACCTTTGATCCCAGCCAGGTGCGCACGAGCGATTTCGTTCAGACCATCCAAGACTTAGGCTATGAGGCTCGGAGCGAGAAGGTGACATTGCCCGTACAGGGAATGTCATGCGCCTCCTGCGTGGAGAAAGTGCAGACAGCCCTCCGTAATGTAGCCGGGGTCATTCGAGCGGATGTAAACTTCGCCACGGAGAAGGCCACCGTGGAATATATCTCAGGGCAGGCGACGATCAGGGACTTATCTAAAGCCGTGGAGGCTGTTGGTTACACAATCCTGCAAGTCGAAGAAGGCGATGTCGTTGAGCAAGAGAAGGCAGCCAGGGAGGCCGAGTTTAAGAAATTGAAGCACAAGTTTACGGCCGGTCTTGTCCTGGTAATCCCTCTGTTTTTATTGGTCCACTGGGATAAATTGGGTCTTTCCCGAATATGGGCGCTGAGCAAGCAGACAAGTTTTATTGTTCAACTCATTATTCAAACCCCGATTCAATTCTGGGCTGGTTGGCAGTTCTACAAGGGCGCCTGGGCAGCAGCCAAACATAAGACCAGCAACATGAACACCTTGATTGCCGTGGGGACTTCAGCGGCCTATCTCTACAGTGTTCTCGCTACCTTTTTCCCGTGGATGTTTGCTGCCAAAGGCCTGCTGCCTGAGGTGTACTTCGATACGGCCGGCGCCATTATTGTCCTGATTCTGTTAGGCCGCCTGCTGGAAGCCAGGGCCAAGGGCCAGACATCAGAGGCGATCAAGAAGTTGATCGGCCTTCAAGCCAAGACAGCCACAGTCATCCGGGACGGCCAGGAAACCGAGATCCCGATCGAGGAGGTTCAGATCGGCGATGCTGTGATCGTTCGGCCAGGGGAAAAGATCCCGGTGGACGGGGTGATCCTGGAGGGTCATTCCTCTGTGGACGAGTCCATGGTGACGGGCGAATCGATTCCTGTGGAGAAGACCGCGGGTCAAGACGTCATAGGAGCCACCCTGAATAAGACGGGCAGCTTTAAGCTCAAGGCCACCAAGGTTGGGAAGGACACCATGCTGGCCCAGATTATCCAGATGGTGCAGGAGGCTCAGGGGTCCAAGCCCCCAATTGCGAGACTCGCTGACACCATCGCCAGCTACTTCGTCCCTGCCGTCATAGGCATCGCCGTGCTGACCTTCATCATCTGGTATTTCTTCGGTCCGGCGCCTGCACTCACATACGCGGTACTTAATTTCGTAGCAGTCATGATCATTGCCTGCCCGTGTGCTCTGGGCTTGGCGACCCCTACTTCGATCATGGTGGGCACAGGAAAGGGCGCAGAACATGGGGTCCTCATCAGGGGTGGGGAAGCGCTCGAGATGGCCCACAAACTCAATGCCATTGTACTGGACAAGACCGGAACCATCACCAAGGGAGAGCCCTCAGTCACGGATGTGGTGGAGACTGAAGGCGTTCGCCAAGAAGAGATCCTGCGGCTGGCCGCCTCGGCGGAAAAGGGCTCGGAACATCCCCTGGGGGAGGCGATTGTGAATAAAGCCGGGGAAGAACAAATTGAGATGGAGGTCTCTACCGATTTCAATGCCATCCCTGGTCATGGGATTGAGGCAACGATCGGGGAGAACCGGGTTCTTTTGGGAAACATTAGATTGATGAAGAGCAGAGCCATCGCTTTGGGTGACATGGAACAACGGGCAGAAAACCTTTCCCGTGAAGGCAAGACTCCCATGTTCGTGGCCGTGGATGGAAAACTTGCCGGTATTATTGCCGTGGCCGACACGTTAAAGGAAAACTCCAAGACGGCGATCGCTGCCTTGAGGCATCTTGGCCTGGAGGTAGTGATGTTGACCGGGGACAACGAAAGGACGGCTGAGGCCATTGCGAGACAGGTCGGGGTCGATCGTATTCTGGCCGAGGTCCTGCCTGAAAAGAAGGCGGAACAGGTAAAAATACTTCAGGCTGAGGGCAACAGGGTGGCCATGGTTGGTGATGGGATCAATGATGCACCGGCCTTGGTCCAGGCGGATGTGGGCATTGCCATTGGCACTGGAACCGACGTAGCCATGGAATCAGCGGATATCACCCTGATCAGCGGTGATCTCACGGGAGTGGTGATTGCCATCGCCTTGAGCAGGGCTACTGTTCGAAACATCAAGGAGAACCTCTTCTGGGCCTTTGCGTACAACACCATCCTGATACCTGTGGCTGCGGGCGTGCTCTTCCCCTTCTTTGGGGTCCTGCTTAACCCGATCTTTGCTGCGGCTGCGATGGGGCTTTCTTCAGTAACTGTGGTGAGTAATGCCTTGAGGCTGAGACGGTTCAGGCCACCCGCGGTTGTTGTATGATCGTTGGGTCGCTGTAAAAATAACGTGGTGCGATTGACTAAGTTATCAATCAGAAAGGAGAAGGAAAATGAAAAAGATGTGTGAAGGAAGAGGCTTAATGAGTTTGGTCTGTCTAATCGCTATTCCAATCCTGTTGTCCTTCGGCTCAGGTGTAAGTGCTCAACAAGGCGCGGGCCAGATGATGGGCCCCGGCATGATGAAGGGCGGCATGATGGGACCAGGGATGATGAGTGGCCAGGGCTGGGGCATGATGCCTATGATGCAGGGATCTGGATGCGGAAAGATGTGTCGGCAGGGCACGGGTCTTATGGGAACACTTCATCAATGGGGCAGTTGTTTCTTTTCTCAAAAACAGGAGTTGGGGCTCAGTGATGAGCAGGTCGATGATATAGAGTCTATTTTCAGCTCTCACGCCAAATATGCCACGCGGAAAAATGCAGACCGCAAAATTTTGCTTATGGAAATCGAAGAACTCCTGGTGAAAGAAAACTTCGATAGTGGAGGCGTGAAGAGAAAAGTCAAGGCCCTAGAGGAGCTGGATACGGACATCGCCATGGAAGGTATTGAGACCCTGGAAAAGGCATTGGCCGTGCTAACGCCAGAACAGCAGAAAAAGATTAAGGCTCTTTTCAAACAATCCTGTTTCGCTAGAACCATGGGCATGACGCGAGGTGGGATGATGAGGAGAGGCGCAATGATGGGTCCGGGAATGCACGGCATGATGGGCCAGGGTGGTATGATGCAAGGCCAAGGCACGATGGGGCAAGGTGGCACTCCAGGTGAAGGCAAGATGGAGCCGGCTCACGGAGGACACTGACCTGAGGCAGCCCCTGCTCGCGTTAGCCCTTCAGGGCGGGAGAGGCTTCACTTGGCTGCAAACATGGAGTGTGGTGAGCTGAAAAATGGAGAAATACTATGAGTGGGGTGGTATGGAAGACATCCTTCGTCTTATTGGCAGTCTGTCTTCAAAGCTTTGCGCCTGTTGGAGGTGAAATGAGGCAGGCCAAGGGCGGTTATACAGGTTGCTTATGGGGCTATGATGCCGCCTTGGCATCTCAGAATACGGATCAGCCAGACATTGAATGGTTTAAGAGGGAACTCAGAATCTCTCCCAAATACTCGGAAAAACGAGAAGGGGTTTTGGGCCTGTCATGGGCGCATTTCCTGACTATGGTTTTTTTGATTATTTCTTTTCTTGTGGCTCTGTCGGCAGTTTTCTTTAGATACAGGAGAACCAAGGAGCTTTTGACCTTGATGCTGGAAGAGGAGAGAAAGAGTGAGCCGAAATGTTGAGTTCAAGCAGTCGGGTAAAACGGTAGAATGGGATGATCGTTTCGACAGCATCCTTGAGCTTGCTGAAGAATCGGGCGTTTCTATAGAGAGCGATTGCGAACAGGGTTTTTGTGGAACGTGCAAGACTAAGTTACTCTCTGGTGAAGTAAAGATGGAAGTGGAAGATGGGCTGGATGATGAAGACGTAGATGAAAATGTGATTCTTCTGTGTGTTTCTGTGCCCAAAACGGACGTGGTCATAGACGCCTGATAGATGTTGATTGAGAAGAACATAACGGCTCTGCTTGCCATATTTTTTGTGATATTGGTGCTGGGCTTTTTGGTTCACCAGAGCCCAACTTTCGCGGGAAGCCTCGCCGGCCACGTGTTCGGCATAATCGGAACGATCTTATTGTTCTTGACATTGGTATACCCTTTTCGAAAACGGGTACTCAGAAAGCGCGGCAAGCAAAATCCCCTGAACAGCCATATGTACTACGGTCTCATAGGCCCGTCTTTGGTAGTCATACATTCTGCTCATAAGTTTGCGAGCACGATCGGTGTTCTTTGCTTTTTGTCTATGTTCGTGGTTGTCCTGAGCGGGATTGTGGGTAAGTTTCTTTTTCGAAGGGTCAACCGGACTCTGAGACAGCAAAAAGATGATTTGGGGGCCTTAAGAAGACTCTTTGAAAAACGCAAAAAGGAAATGGAGCTTTCTCTGGCAGACTTAGGGTCACAGGAGGCAAACCAGCCGGGAGGAAACGAAGTAGAGTCAATTCGAGCCGAACAAATGGACCTGGAAAGGGAAGAAAAGCATGAAGAACTGCTGGACTTGGCTCATTCCATAGCTGAGTTCGAACATGCAGTTAACGTTTTTTCTGGCACGAAAACGCTATTTTCCCGCTGGGTCGGAGTTCATTATCTTCTGACTATTTTTTTCTTCTCTATGGCGATCGTTCACGTTTTAACGACGCTGTACTATGGACTTAGATGGATTTGATGAGGAGAACGTCGAAGACATTAGGCATCCTTTCGGTACTGGCTTTTTGCATCTGGCTATTTCTTTACGATGATGCTGCACAGCCCGGGCCCCTGAGTTCTTTCCATCAAGATATCCAGGACTGCACTGAATGCCATGAGCCGTGGACGGGGGTGTCTGATCAGCAATGCCTTGAATGTCACGATGTTCAAGACAAGGCTGTGTTGAAAAGAGAAATCCGATTCCATGAAGCAGAAAGGAACTGTCTAGTCTGTCACAAGGAACACCGTATGATGGGAATGACCATTTCAAAAATGGATCACACTATTCTAAATGAACAGCTAGCATGTACGCAGTGTCACTTTGATCAACATGACGGGCTCTTTGGTGAGGGTTGTCGCCAATGTCATGACATTCGGACTTGGGAAGTTCAAGGGTATCGGCATCCCGCCGAAGGACGGACTGATTGTTTTAAATGCCATAGAGGGCCCGCTTCCCATTACGACACGCGCTTTTGGAATCTGATCGTCGAAGACATGGGAACGGGTCCGGTTTCTCAAGAGGATTGCTGGCGATGCCATACGATTTACCAATGGCGACATTTGTTGATGGAACACAACATATCTGCCTCCTGACAACGGCTTTGTTCACCTCGGAACAGGAGTTCTCTTTTCAAAGGGTTTCGGAGCCACTCATGCGGTCGCAAGGTGTGAGATGGCCCACAGCTCGAATTTTCCGTACGTCCAAGTAACAAATAAACTGGTTGGTTATGAAGCAAAGCCTTTTCAGGACTGATCAGTCTTTGTGTTATGATCAAAAGGGGATCGTGATACCGTGCGAAGACACGGGACAGGATGCAGCCTTGCACGCGGGGCGCTTGTGGCCTGAACCACGATTCTTCAGTCATGGAGACACAGTTACTGACTGGCTCACAGGTTGCATGTGGACTAAGGACGCCAACACAGCGGAATTTCCGCTAACGTGGGAGGAGGCGATGGCGTACATCGATGAAATGAACCAGTGTGAGGCATTCGGGTATGTGGACTGGACATTGCCGAACAGAGGGGAACTTTTCAGCCTTTTGAGTCACGCCCAGGTCAATCCTGCCCTCCCAGCGGGTCATCCCTTCATCAACGTGTTTATGGGCTACTACTGGACATCTACCACATGTGCTCGCCTCCCATCTCAGGCCTGGTATGTACATCTCGGAGGAGGCAGGGTCTTTAAAGGTATGAAGCACGGTTCATACATGGTTTGGCCGGTACGGAGTGAGGTAAAAGGCGTGGTTGAGGTTCCCCGTGCTGGACAAAGATCGTGTTATAGCGAATCCAGCAGCCTGATTCCGTGTGCCGATGTGGACAAAGATGACGCATTGCAGGTTGGTACCGAACGACCTGACCCACGCTTTGTGGTACAAGAACAAACGGTATTCGACAACCTTACAGGTCTTATATGGTCCAAGAACACCAGTTGCACTTCAGAGGCCGTAGACTGGAGATCAGCCTTCGGGACAATTCAAAGGATGAATGCTGATAAAGCTTTCGGCCATGGAGATTGGAGGCTGCCGAACGTCCGTGAGTTAGAAAGCCTTACCGATATGGGATCATACTCCCCGGCATTGCCTTCCGGTCATCCTTTCGAGGGAGTGCAGGAATACTATTGGTCATCAACCACGAGTTCATATGATGCTCGATATGCATGGGTAGTTTATCTGGAAGACGGAGCCGTTGGTGTAGGGTTTAAACCACACTCTAATTTCTTCGCGTGGCCTGTTCGCAGTAGTCAACCAAAAAAGTAGTAGGCGAAAATCACGCGTGAATTTTCCTTAGGCATTTTCTGAATGCCGGTTAGGAAGCGAGAATATGGACAACGAGATCGCCATTCGGGTTGGCTTTTTCTTGGGTATCTTTGCCTTTGTGGCCGTTTGGGAAACGGTGGCGCCACGCCGTGCCTTGACCACTTCCAAGGCAATGCGGTGGGTCAGCAACCTTGGCATCACTTTTCTCAACCCTTTGGTAACCCATTTGGTGTTTCCTATCTTGGCCGTTGGCATGGCCCTGAAGGCCCGGGAAAGTGGCTGGGGTTTGTTGAACAATTATGATCTCCCTTATTGGCTGGCGATGGTTGTTGGAGTCGTGGCGCTGGACCTTGTCATCTATTTTCAGCATGTCATGTTTCATGCAGTTCCTCTCTTGTGGCGTTTGCATATGGTGCATCATGCAGATTTGGATTTTGATGTGACAACCGGGTTGCGTTTCCATCCAATTGAGATTGTCCTATCTGCGGGTATAAAGTTAGCAGCAGTGGCGGTGGTTGGCCCCCCTGTGGTGGCGGTACTGATTTTCGAGGTGCTCCTGAACGCCACAGCCATGTTCAATCATAGCAATATGTTTCTTCCTTTGGGAATTGACCGGGTATTGCGTCTTTTCGTTGTGACTCCAGACATGCATCGCGTTCACCATTCCGTGTTTCCTAATGAGACCAATACGAATTTCGGTTTCAACCTGCCGTGGTGGGATCGCCTGTTTGGCACCTATCGCAGCCAGCCAACCAAGGGACATGAAGCAATGACCATCGGACTCCATCAGTTTCGGGATGCTGAGAGGCTGACCCTTCCATGGTTGCTGGTTTTGCCATTTACCGGGAAGATCGGCAGTTATTCCATCGGCAAACGCGGAGGAAGACCACAGCGTTAACAACCCCCCGGAATCCCACCAACCTATTTTTTGAACCTCGTATTTTCTCCTTGGCCCGTGTATCTTCTATGACCAACACTTCCAAATACAGTGAGTGTGGCTACAAAATACTGTATTTACCCTATTGATGGTCGAATGGCTTATGGTTATGGTGTCATAAAGTAGTTCATATTATGAGTATTAACCTTAACAGGAGATTTTGTGGCTAGGCCCATGAGTTCTTGAGATGTCGCTGGCTGACAGGAGGGTGAGCCGTGAATGACACGGATAAAAAGGAAGTTGATGCCCTGTGCCCGGAGTGTGGAAACGCTTTCAAACTCTATGTCGATCGAGTGATTGCAGATGGAAAAGAATCAGAGCCAAAGGTAAAGGACCCATGCCCCGTATGTGGATGCGGAGAGTGCAAGATAGGCAAGTAGTTAGTTGAAGCCGATATCGCCGGGGACCAGTACGATAAAGGAGGAATTAACATGTCAGTCGCACATACCAGTCGTATCCGTATCGAGAAGCATGAGGGGCCGCACCGTACCGCCCACATCCAAAACTTCCCTGATCCGATCCATTTCGGGATTCACGGTGGTATCAAGCAGTTTTATAAAGATAAGTACGGCCGAGAGATTAGCGGCCCTGAATTTCCAGCAACGCTTGACAACATCATCGCCGGGGTCGCGGGGTGACTGACCGGGACCTTGGGGGCCGCACTGGATGTGCGAGGAATCAAGTCGGCTGAGAATCTGGTTGCTGAAGTCGAGGGGGACATCGAAGATGTGGACGGTGTGTTGAGAATCACCAAGATTCGCCTAAAGTACCACCTTACGATTCCCTCAGGAGCGAGGGAAAAAGCAGATCGGGCTTTGGCTACCTACGCAGAGAAATGTCCGGGCTACCAAACAGTGAAGCGCTGCATCGAGTGCTCTTGGGATGCAGAGATTGAGGAGGTGTAGCGCGGGATTAAAGGTCTTGTGCGTGAGGTTTCCATGATTCGTTCTCTTTATGGACAAGAGAGATAAGGGGCATTAGTCAATAGAATTACAAAACAGGAGGTGACAAAATGGAAATCAAGAAGATTCTCTGGCCAACCGACTTTTCCAAGAATTCCAATGCTGCCTTGCCTTATGTCTTGTCCCTGACAGAGAAATACGGGGCTGAGATATACCTGCTATACGTGGCTGAGGACATGGCCGACTATGGGACTTGGTATGGGGAGCTGACGCCATCGCACATTGCAAAGCTCCACGAGTGGGAAATTCCACATGCGGAAAAGAAGATGGAGGAGGTTTGCCAAAAGGACCTGGCTGGCTGTCCGATGTTTCACAAACGCGTAGCCCTGGGCGACCCTGCTGAGGAGATCCTGAACACTGTTAAGACGGAAGGGGTGGATGTGGTGGTTATGGCTACACATGGCAGAAAGGGGCGTTTCCAGTTTGGGAGCGTTACTGAAAAAGTCGTAAAGAATTCACCAGTTCCCGTATGGACAGTGCGTCCTTTCAAGCACAAAAAGTAACCGGCCAGCCAACACCACAAGACCAAGTCACGTAAGCAACGTTAACAACTCAAAGTTCGCCAGCACTTGTTTAAGAGCTTCTGGCTTAAGGTCAGGGAGGCCTGATCAAAGTTGGGTGGCAGCAGATTGCGCGAGATGCCACAGTATTTGATGCTCTTAGTAGTAACTGTGCTTTTCCCATGTTGGGGGAAATATGATTGAGACAAAACGGATAGAGTGGAAAAGTCCCGATTTCAAAGGGCCCTTTCCGTTTGGAGTTCGCTCTTGAGAAGGAGGTGGAGTGCCTTGGGCTTTAATGTCAGTGAAATAAGAAGTAGAGAAGACGCGGAAAGCCTTTCTGAAATCATCTTGGAATGTATAGACGATGATAAGGTCACTTCTTATCCGTTCCAAGACACGATTTTCAGATCGCACGATGGAAGCATAAGATGCATGGGACACGACGTCGAGCCGCAAGAGGCGCTTCACCATGTGACCAATCACGTTTGGGAAAACCGAAGGAAGCTGAATAGAGAGATTAGAAAATGGAAGATAGCAGGACCGACTGCTGTGAACTGTGGGTGTTGACATAAGTGTGCCTTGCGCATGGTTTATGAGTTGTCAGTCAGGAGGCAATAAGGAGGCTAAAATGGGCCTAAAAGTATATATTGACGAACTGGTAACTGACATGTTCCGCCTTGAATCGTAACCTGAGATGGAGAAAAGGGCGGTTGTTATATATGTAAGCTTGATGGGTTTCCGAACTATTCTGAGAAAGGGAGGGCAAGATGATGCACGACAAGAAACAATTGTGTGAAAAAATCAGAGAAATCTACCCCGACATTG
>CAZCWQ010000079.1:0-2202 GCA_964502365.1 uncultured Desulfobacterales bacterium
GTGTTGACCAGGAAGAAACGACTTTGGGTGAAGCGGACGAGACAACCCAGTCGGCAACGAGGGTGGCTACCGATTCGGTCGCAGAGGAGACCACTGATAGATAGTCTGTGAAGCCTCCCCGCCCTTCCGGGCGGGGCTTGCGGGGAACAGACCGGTCAATTTCGTTGCGTGCGGATGCAGGTTGGGCAACACGCACAAAGTCTCTTGTAATTCTCAGTCCCGCAATTTCTAAATTCTTGAACTTGTAGAAGGGTACTCCCATGTTTGCCAGAAGGCATCCAATCTTGTTTTCGATGTTGATTATGTGTGCCATCGGAGCCGCTGTTATCATTACCGTCGCAAGCCTTTTTTTTATAGGTGCACGAGATTCAGCCTTTGACTTTGGCGAAAATGTCGGCGTAATTGAAATCAAGGGGGTTATCGCCGATCCAAAGCCCGTACTAGAGGACCTCAGAGAGCTGCGCAAGAAAAAGAGTATAAGGGCTATAGTTTTGAGGATCGATTCACCCGGGGGTGGTGTCGGCCCTTCGCAAGAGATTTATGAAGAGGTGAAAAAGACCACGCGTGTAAAGAAAGTAGTGGCCTCTATGGGCGCCGTCGCGGCATCAGGGGGGTATTATGTGGCGGCCGCGGCCGACCGCATTGTGGCGAATCCTGGTACCCTTACAGGGAGCATAAGCGTGCTTATGGAGTTTGCCAATTTGGAAAGTCTGTTGAATAAGATAGGTGTGGGCGCGTTTGTTCTCAAGAGCGGCCAGTTTAAAGATGTGGGTTCTCCGTTGCGGGAAATGACCCCTAAGGAAAGAGAATTACTGCAAGGATTTATTGACAACGTACACGAACAGTTTGTGATAGCGGTGGCTGACGGAAGAAAAATGTCTAAGGAAAAGGTTCAGGCTGTTGCCGATGGTCGTATCTTGACAGGAGAGCAGGCCCAAGAACTGGGCTTACTCGACAGTTTGGGTAATTTGGAAGATGCTATTACCCTGGCGGGCAAACTGGGCGGTATCGAAGGCGAGCCGTCTGTCTTTTATCCTAAGAGAAAGAGGTTTTCCTTCTTGGAATATATTTTCGGGGCTACTACCTTGAGCGAGGTGTTGGACCAAGTCACGGCGGCCGCCTTTCGTTGCGGATATCTATGCTTTCCAGTAAGGCCATAGTCAGTGGTCAAGCGCGATCTCATAGAAAATTTGGTGAAGGCCCTCCCCGGCATTACAAGGAAGGATATGTCTGTCGTAGTAGACACTGTCTTTGAGAGCTTGGCACAGGCCCTTATTAGGGGTGAGGCTGTTGAGCTTCGAGGTTTGGGACGCCTGAATATCAAGAAACGCCAGCCTATGAAGAGAAGAAATCCTCTCACCGGTACTGTTGTAAACGTGCCTGCCCGACGTGTGCCTCACTTTAAGCCGGCCGAGAGCCTTATCGATCGAGTTAATGGGCGGATTAACACTTGAGGCCAACCTCACTGGAAAATACTCACATCTCCTAATCCATCCCGTATGACATCAGGTATATCTGCAATTAGGGAGACCACACTGGAAGGCCCTCCGGGCACCGGGCCACCATCTACAACAAGATCGATTTGAGATTCGAAGATCTCATGGATGAGAGAAGGATCAGACCAGCCATAGGCGGGACCATCGGCAAGAGTTGCGGTTGTGGATATAATCGGATGCCCTAGCTCTCTAACCAAAGCCAAACAAATGGGGTGATCCGGCACTCGAATGCCCGCCGTTCTGCGGGGGGTTAGCATGATCTTTGGGACAAGCTTTGAACCTTCCAAAACAAAGGTGTAGGGGCCAGGCAGCAAACGCCTCATTGTCTTGTATGCGTAATTAGACACCTTAGCATACTGGCTGATGTTCTTGAGGTCCGAGCAAATGAAACTGAAAGGCTTTCTGTGACTTCTGTGTTTCAACCTGTAAATTTTTTCTATAGCCTTCTTGTTCATGATATCGCAACCAATTCCATAATAAGTATCCGTGGGATAGGCAATGATGCCGCCATCCTTTAGGGTCTCTGCCACTTTTTGGATCAGGCGGCGTTGTGGATTCTTGGAATTAATACTTATCAGCATATTCTTTCTATAGTTTTCAGATGATTTCTTGTCAAGTGACGAACAAAAGTGCCGACGGAAAACTTATGGCTTGGATTACGCTTTGGGGCTCAGTTCGGCTTCCAAATAAATCGTTGCCAAAGAAA
>CAZCWQ010000079.1:2302-14217 GCA_964502365.1 uncultured Desulfobacterales bacterium
TTGGATTACGCTTTGGGGCTCAGTTCGGCTTCCAAATAAATCGTTGCCAAAGAAACACCCATCTGGTATTGATTCGTTCCCAAAAAAATTAGGAGAGGACCCATGGCTGAAACCATGATCAAGGAAGCTTTAACATTTGATGATATTATGCTTATTCCTGCCTATTCGAAGGTATTACCGCGCGACGTTGATGTGCAGAGCCGTTTGACCAAGAGAATCTCTCTCAATATTCCTATAGTCAGCGCTGCCATGGACACTGTGACTGAGGCTCAGACCGGTATCAGTCTGGCTAGAGAAGGAGGCATTGGGATAATCCACCGAAACATGAGCATCAGAAGCCAGGCCCAAGAGGTAGACAAGGTTAAGAAGTCTGAGAGCGGGATGATTGTTGATCCAATGACAATTGAGCCTGAGAGGCCCATCCACGAAGTGTTGGCTCTTATGGAGAGATACCGGATTTCAGGGGTACCAGTGGTTAACGGTGAGCGTTTGGTGGGAATTGTGACCAACAGGGACCTTCGATTCGAAACGGATCTGAACAAGAAGGTCTCGGACGTAATGACCAAGGAAAACTTGGTGACGGTATCCGAGGGGATTACCTTGGAAGAGTCGAAGAAGTTGCTTCACCAACATCGGATCGAAAAACTCTTGGTGGTAGACGATAAGGATCGTTTAAAAGGCCTTATCACCATCAAAGATATCGAAAAAATCAAGAAATATCCCAATGCGTGCAAGGACAGTCTGGGCCGGCTCAGAGTTGGTGCCGCAGTCGGAATAGGGCCCGACATGGAGGAACGCACGGAAGCCTTGCTTGGAGCGGGGGCCGATGTGATTGCCATTGATACATCACATGGCCATACTGCTGGAGTGCTGAAGGCGGTTGAGGGACTGAAACAGACTTACAGTGATATTGAGTTAATTGCCGGTAATGTAGCCACAGGGGAAGGTGCGGAGGCCCTGATCGAAGCTGGAGCTGATGGCGTGAAGATAGGAGTTGGTCCAGGGTCTATTTGTACGACACGCATTATTGCGGGCGTGGGCGTGCCTCAAGTGGGCGCTATCATGAACTGCAAGGCCATTTCTGAGAAAACAGGGGTACCTCTGATAGCCGACGGAGGGATAAAGTTCTCAGGGGACATAACCAAGGCAATTGCGATTGGAGCTCACTGTGTCATGATCGGAGGTCTTTTTGCAGGCACTGAAGAGAGCCCCGGGGAAACGATCTTTTTTCAGGGCCGGAGTTATAAGGTCTATCGAGGGATGGGTTCTTTAGAGGCCATGAAAAAAGGTAGCAAGGATCGATACTATCAAGAAGATCTCGCTTCAGAGGCAAAGCTAGTCCCAGAAGGCATTGTTGGTCGGGTTCCATATAAGGGGTCCCTTTCCGGATGTGTTTATCAACTCGTAGGAGGCCTGAAAGCGGGCATGGGTTATGTAGGGTGCTCGAACATTGAGGCGTTGCGACGAAATGCCAAACTTATACGTATTACCTCTTCGGGTTTGCGTGAGAGCCATGTCCACGATGTAATAATCACAAAAGAGGCACCCAATTATATGTTAGACTGATGTCCTCTTCCAATTTTGTCCACCTCCACGTCCATACCCAGTATAGTCTCCTTGATGGGGCAATCCGCATCGATCCGCTGCTGCACCGGGCGGCATCCTTTGGGCTAAACTCACTTGCCATTACTGACCACGGCACCATGTATGGTGCAGTACAGTTTTATGAGAAGGCATATAAGGCAGGCATAAAGCCCATAATAGGCTGCGAGATCTATGTGGCCCCAACAAGTCGGTTTGATAAGGATCCCCGCCAAAAGGGAGATCTGTTTCACCTGATCCTCTTGGCAAAAAATGCCAAGGGGTACAAGAATCTTTGTCGGTTGGTCACAGCTGCCCATCTAGAGGGCTTTTATTATAAACCGCGGGTTGACAAGGCCATTCTAGCAGAGTGCAGTGATGGGCTGATTGCCCTTAGTGCGTGCCTTCATGGGGAAATTCCACGGTTAATACAGGCAGGCCGTTCGAACAGGGCGGCCGAGGTTGCCCGCACCTATGAGCGCATATTTGGTAAGGGCGATTTTTACTTAGAGGTCCAAAACAACGGTATTGAGGCTCAGGAGACGGTTAACCGGGCCTTAATAGAGATAGGGCAAGACCTTTCTATCCCTCTGGTTGCCACAAATGACTGCCACTATTTGTATCCGGAAGATGCCCGTGCCCACGACGTATTGTTGTGCATCCAGACAGGTAAGTCCGTCAAAGAGACAAAGCGTCTCAAGTTCCAGACTGATCAGCTATACTTCAAGTCTCCGGAAGAGATGAAGATCCACTTCGCTGATTATCCGAATGCTATAGAACATTCTGTTGATATCAGTAATCGTTGTAATCTAGAGCTCGATTTGGGTTCTTATCGTTTTCCAAAATTCAAGATCCCCATGCACCGCAAAAACACTGATCTGCAAGACAATGCGCCACCCACCGCAGACGAGTATCTTAAGCGAGAAGCCAAAAAAGGGTGGGAGGAACGATTGCATGAAATCTCATCCAGGAATCCGCACTTTTCTACCACAGATGCCGAACGATACAATGAAAGGCTTAACCAAGAACTTAGTGTCATAAAGAAAATGGGTTTTTCCAGCTATTTTTTAGTTGTTGCAGACTTTGTTCGTTTTGCCAAGAAAGAAGATATCCCGGTGGGGCCGGGGCGAGGATCTGCGGCTGGCAGTCTTGTGGCGTATGCCCTGAGAATTACTGACCTCGACCCTATTGCATATGGCCTTATATTTGAACGATTTTTGAATCCCGCCCGGAAAAGCATGCCTGATATAGATGTGGATTTCTGTATAGAAGGACGAGAAGCTGTTTTCAAGTACATCGTGCAAAGATACGGCGGCCCCGAATATGTGGCTCAAATTATCACCTTTGGCAAAATGCAGGCCAGGGCCGTAATAAGGGATGTAGGGAGGGCGCTTGACATTTCATTGAGAGAAGTTGACATCATCGCTAAATTGGTACCAGATGTGCCTAATGTCAGTCTGGAGAGTGCCCTTGCCCAGGAACCAAAACTGAGGGCCCTTGCAGAGAAGGACCCGCGCATCAAAGAACTCATCACTATCGCTCAGGCCTTAGAGGGGCTTCCGAGACATGCGTCCACCCATGCAGCGGGCGCAGTTATTTCAGATCGGCCACTTGTTGAGTATTTACCTCTGGCCAAGGGGAAAAAAGGGGAGGTAGTGACCCAATATGACATGAAGGCCGTAGAGAAGATCGGATTGATCAAATTCGATCTCCTGGGTCTTCGCAACCTGACTGTGATGAAACAAGCTTGCCAGATCATACGCCAGGCTGGGGGCGAGCCTCCGGATCTGGCAAATCTGGATCTGGCAGACACCAGGACCTTTGAACTCCTATCATCGGCCGAGACCACCGGAGTTTTCCAACTGGAGAGTTCAGGTATGAAGGACCTACTTCGTCGCCTGAAACCAGCCTGTTTTGAGGACATTGTCGCACTGGTGGCCCTCTATCGTCCTGGGCCTTTAGACAGCGGTATGCATGAGGCGTTTGTCAAGAGGAAAAACGGCGAGGTGCCGGTAACCTACATCGTGCCAGAGCTGGAAACGATCCTAAGAGATACTTATGGGGTGATCCTGTATCAAGAACAGGTTATGAAAATCGCTGCCGTGTTGGCGGACTATTCTATGGCCGAGGCTGACAACCTACGAAAGGCCATGGGCAAAAAAATGGGCGATGTCATGGCTCAGGAACGAGAGCGCTTCATGACAAGGGCGAAAGACAAAGGAGTGGATCCAGACAAGGCAGAAAAGATCTTCGACCTAATGGAAAAATTTGGACGCTATGGTTTCAATAAGGCTCACAGTGCCGCCTACGCCATGATTGCTTTCCAGACAGGCTATCTGAAGGCCCATTTTCCAACGGAGTTTATGGCCGCTATTCTGAGCAGCGAGATGAATGTCACCGAGCAGATAGTAAAGTATATTGCAGAATGTAGAAATCAGGCCATTGAGATCCTTCCGCCTGACATTAACCGAAGCGACATGAGTTTTTCGGTAACAGAGGGCGCGATTCGTTTCGGTCTAGCCGCCGTGAAGAATGTGGGAGAAGGAGCTATTGAGTCAATTCTTGACGTACGGAATAGGGATGGCCCCTTCAAATCGTTGTTTGAGTTCTGCGAAAGGGTGGACCAGAGGAAAGTCAATCGAAGAGTTATTGAGAGCTTGATCAAATGTGGTGCCTTTGATTCGACCGGCGCCAAACGCTCCCAGATGATGTCTGTGCTGGAAGAGGCTATTGAAATCGGCCAGAAGATTCAAAGGGATCGCATTAACGGCCAGTTCAGCCTCTTTGAAGTAATGCCGCAACAGGGCCATGGGTTTGTGTATCCTCCGTTCCCTGAGATGGAGGAATGGAGGCAAAGCCAGCTTTTGAGCTACGAAAAGGAATCCTTGGGTTTCTTCATTACAGGCCACCCCCTGGCCAGATATGAGCCCGTAGTCAGAAAATTTGCCAATACCGATACTCTAAGAGTCCGGGAACTTTCAGACGGAGCCCCTGTCCGCATAGGCGGACTGGTTAGGGACTTCAAGCATTACAATGATAGGAAGGGCGATCTTATGGCATTCATAACGCTTGAGGACTTGAGTGGTTTCGTGGAAGTTACGCTTTTTTCATCACTCTATTCAAGCGTGTCTGATCTTATTGAAAAAGATGCTGCCATCTTCATTGAAGGGCGTGTAACAAGAGATGAAAAGTCCGTGAAAATCCTTGGCGATGCGGTTATCCCAATAGAAAAAGCTGAAGAGACCTGGACAACAGGTGTGCGTCTGTATCTCGATATAACGAGCCTTGATAGACAACGACTCCAAGAGCTTTACAACATATTGCAGAAACACAAAGGGACCTGCGGCGCCTATTTACACTTACGGATGCTCCAGAGAACGGAAACGATCATTGCGTTGCCTGACAATATGCGTCTTAGACCCGGTAAGGCATTGACCGACGCGATCAATAACTTCTTAGGGTACAGCGCAGTAGAGACTGTGTGTCAGAAATGATTAGCGGATAGGATACCAGAGACCCACAGTCAGCCAAAGCCGATTCTTGAATAGGAAATGGGTAAAAAAGTTTACAGGGATCGCCATTATCGCAGCATTGTTTCAAAAAGGAGGCTTCAGACCTTTCGGGTAGTAGTTAAGGAAACTGACTTGCTGGTCAGAACCCAAAAGCTGCTTGAAGACGAGACCCGCGATTTGGTTTTGAAACATAGAATGCCTTTGGAAAGATACGCCGAAGATCATCCCGACTTTATTGACTCTCTCACACCATTTTCTCGCGATCAGCTTGCACCGCCTATTGTGAAGACCATGATCGAAGCGGGTAAAAGGGCCGGCGTTGGTCCAATGGCAGCTGTTGCGGGTGCAGTGGCCGAATATGTGGGAAGAGATCTATTGAGCTACAGCGAAGATGTTATCGTTGAAAATGGCGGAGATATTTTTATAAGGACGACCTTCCCACTGACTGTAGCTGTATTTGCCGGCGATTCTTCCTTGAGCAACAAGCTGGGCGTACGAATCGACTTTGCGGGAACGCCTGTAGGCGTTTGCACGTCTTCAGGTACTGTAGGACATTCCATGAGCCTTGGAAGTGCCGACGCAGCCGTTGTGATTTCGGAATCTGCGGCCCTTGCGGACGCGGCTGCCACAGCTATCGGAAATATGGTCTCCAATAAGACTGACATTACATCTGCTATCCGTATGGGTAAAAATATCGAGGGGATCTTGGGCATTGTGGTCATATTGGGCGACAAGTTGGGCGTATGGGGTAGGGTGGAACTGGTGAAGCTCAATTAGTCATTTTCAAAATCTATCGGACTGGCGGATGCCTCTTGAAAATGACTTAAGAAACTTGTTTTTTCAGGCAAACCTGCTATAGTGTTATAAAATTTAAGTGTTATCTATTTGCTTGTACCCTTTGTTTACGCTCAATTAAGGTTGTAAGCCGTAGGCAGTATTTGCAGGGTTGCGGAAATATCGGAGTTAGAGTATGAAGACGCTGTGGGCTCCGTGGCGCATGGAGTATATTTTGGGTGAAAAGGAGCCGGAATGTGTCTTTTGTCTTGCCCTGTCCCAACGAGGAAACCTAACCTTGTACACGGGATCTCTCTCCATGGTTATGATGAACAAGTATCCGTATATTAACGGTCACCTTCTGGTTGCGCCCAAAAGGCACATCGCAGACTTGGACAAACTGACTTTGGAGGAAATGGCAGACCTTCTGAAGATGGTCAAAGACTCCATCCAAATCCTTAGAAAAGTTATGAACCCGGATGGATTTAATGTGGGGCTTAATTTGGGGGAAGTGGCAGGTGCAGGAGTCGAGCAGCATCTTCACTTTCACGTTGTGCCTCGTTGGCAAGGAGATACGAACGCCATGACCGTCTTTGCTGATGTGCGGGTTGTCTCTGAACACCTCGAGACAACGTACGGCAACCTGAAACAGCATTTTGAGGCCCTTGAGTAAGTCCTTTAAATCAATATGGGGGAGAATTTGAGATGAGAACTTTGAAGCCAGTGTTGTTTTCTATTATAATTATTCTTGTTGTGATCGTGGTTGTACAAAACCTCGAACTTTTCATGGACAAGAAGGCCCTGAAACTCAATCTGTTGGTATGGAAAGACCAGTCTCAGCCGATTCCCTTGTCTGTGTACTTTCTGGGATTTTTCCTTGTCGGGCTCCTTCTTTCATATATTTACGGCTTGAGTGAACGCTTTAAGGCGAGAAAGACGATACAAAGTCAGTTGGAAATCATTCGAAAATCAGAAGAAGAGATAAGGGCTCTCAAGAGCTTGTCTCTTGCGCAACAAGAGCAACCGGGTCCGAGTCTCTCGGAAGAAAACCAAAGCGGTTGATCGCAGCTGAAAGCTCAATGCAAGACATAGGTCACAGAATTGCTCAATCTTGTACACAAAACAGTCTTTTTTTGGACACGCAATGTGTTACTAGGTGTTCTAATTGATTGAGGATCCCTGCAGTTCCGCTTCAGCGGGACAGGGAATGCGTTAGCATTACCACTTCAAGTTGAGAATATTCATTGTCGGATACCCAGCGCCATTTTCGGAAGACCCCAAAAAAACCTCCCTGTCTTTTTAGCTTTCAGCATTGAGCCACCAACTTCATAGTTCGGGAGTTTCCTTTTGCCAAGCGGCGAAGCCGCGATTATAAGATCGCGAGGCGATCTTGTTAAAGGCCTCTTGTCATGGTCAAAGCCACCCCAATGTTTCAGCAATATCTATCTATCAAACAGAACTACCCCGATGCTATCTTATTTTTCCGGATGGGTGATTTCTACGAGATGTTCTTCGAAGATGCGAAGACGGCATCACGGGTCTTGGAAATTGCTCTGACCTCCCGGAACAAGAAAGATGAACAACCAATTCCTATGTGTGGTGTCCCCCACCATGCCGCCCAGGCCTATATTGCGCAGCTGATCGAGCGTGGCTTCAAAGTGGCTATTTGCGAGCAGTTGGAAGACCCTGCAAAGGTCAAGGGGCTTGTGAAAAGGGATGTTGTTCGGGTAGTAACACCGGGGGTGGTCCTCGACACTGAGATTTTAGATGCTAAGTCGAACAATTTTCTCATGGCCCTTTATTTGCGGCAGGGTCGTTATGGCATCTCCAATCTGGACATCTCAACTGGGACTTTCAAAGTCACGGAATCAAGCCAAGAAGATGCTGTGTTGGATGAGTGCAAGCGAATAGGGCCACGCGAGACGTTGGTTTGCGAATCGCAACAGAAAGAACCAGGGATGAAGGCCCTTGTTCAGGCCCTTGATCAAACCTCGATCACTATGTTGAAAGATGAAGCCTTCGAGGTAGAATCTGCTCGGGCGCGACTTATCAGACAGTTTGATACCCACTCGCTGGAAGGATTTGGATGCCATGAATGGGAGGCTGGAATTGCTGCTGCGGGGGCCCTATTGCGGTATGTGGGTGAGGCTCATAAGGGAGACCTTGTCCATCTTACAGGTATTGTATCATATTCACTGTCTGAGTTTATGGTGATAGATGAGGCAACCAAAAGGAACCTTGAGCTCTTTGAAACGATGCGAACCGGGGCAAAACGGGGTTCCCTTTTGGCTGTGATGGACTACACAGCAACTGCCATGGGTGGGCGAAAGCTCAGAGCATGGCTTCAGTATCCGCTTTTGGATCTTGGCAAGATTCAGCAGAGATTGGATAGTGTTGAAGAGGCCAAGGAGAATGTTCCAGTTAGACGTCAACTGAGGAAGGTCCTGGACGAAATCCATGACATGGAGCGGCTAAATGCCAAAATTGCCCTTGATCGATGTAATGCCCGAGACCTGGTAGCATTAAAGCACTCTATTGAGAGGCTTCCCCGGATACTGGCCCTCATACAGAAATACAGGAAAGGTCTTTTTTCAAAGATTAAGGACCAGTGGGACAATCTTTCTGATGTCGGAGAGCTAATCGAGAAAGCAATCTCGGATGAGCCGCCCATGACTCTCATGGAGGGAGGTATTATTAAACCGGGCTTTGATCGGGAACTTGATGGCTTGGTTCGCATAAGCAAAGAGGGCAAAGACTGGATTGCAAGTTTCGAGGGCAGAGAGCGGCAGGCTACAGGAATTAAGTCTCTAAAAGTGGGGTTTAACAAGGTTTTCGGTTACTATATCGAGGTCTCAAAGACACATATTAAATCGGTGCCAGCACACTACGTACGAAAGCAGACCCTGGTGAACGGTGAGCGTTACATTTCCGAGGACCTGAAGATCTATGAGTCGAGAGTCCTTGGGGCAGAAGAGAAGCGGGCAAGGTTGGAATACGAACTGTTTTGTGCCGTACGTCAAAGCGTGGCTAAGAATAATCGCCGTACTGGCAAGGTGGCTGATCTGCTGTCCCAGGTGGATGTCTTGCTTGCTCTAGCCGAGCTTGCCGATCAAAATGGTTATACAAAGCCTCTGATACATGAAGAGGGGAGTCTATACCTAAAGGAGAGTCGACATCCGGTTGTTGAAAAGTTGATCACATCGGAGCGGTTTATTTCTAACACCGTCGAGATGGACAACTCTTCTCGTCAGATCCTTATCATTACCGGACCAAACATGGCGGGAAAGTCAACACTGCTGCGCCAGGTAGCGCTGTTGGTGCTCATGGCCCAGATCGGATCATTTGTCCCAGCACAAGATGCAGCTATTGGGATTGTGGATCGCATTTTTACTCGTGTTGGAGCGTCAGATAACCTAGCCCAAGGTCAGAGTACCTTTATGGTTGAAATGCAAGAGAGTGCCAACATTTTGAACAATGCCACTGAAAAAAGCCTGGTCATTTTGGACGAAATCGGAAGGGGTACCAGCACGTTTGACGGTCTGAGCATCGCATGGGCTGTGGCCGAATATCTTCACGACTGGAAAGGCTGCGGAATCAAGGTGATCTTTGCTACCCATTATCACGAGTTAACTGACTTGGCCCTCACTAAGCCCCGTGTGAAGAATTACAATGTTGCGGTTAAGGAGTGGAACGAAGAGATCATTTTCCTGAGAAAACTGGTTGAAGGGAGCACCAACAGAAGCTACGGGATCCAGGTGGCGCGCCTGGCTGGTATTCCGAGAGAGGTTCTCAAGAGGGCCAAGGAGATATTAAAGAATATAGAGGCAGGGGAGTTCGACGTAGCAGGGGTACCTCAGGTAGGCCATTCTACTAAGACTCCGGATAAAGCTTCCAGCGTTCAGCTTTCTCTTTTTAAGACTCCAGACCAAACAGTTATCGATACTTTAAAGAACTTGGATGTTGACACAATAACACCTCTTGAAGCATTGAACAAGTTGCATGCCCTAAAAGAGCTCTTGTAATGCATACTCTTTTCACGAACCGGCAGAAATTATTTTTATTGTTTTTTTTCCTCCTGAGCACTCCTTTATACGGGGCTGCCAGTTCAGGAGACAGCGTGGAATATCAATATCGTCAAGCTGAGTTGAGCTTTGAGAAGCTCCTGAGAGACCCTCAAAAACAAATGGATAGACATTATTGGCTTGCATGCATCAAAAGGTTCAGCATTGTATATACCAGTGAACCAAGCGGCCCGAGGGCGGATGATGCCATCTTCATGATGGGGCGCTTGTATTCCAAGTTGTATGAGATTACTTCACGCTCAAGAGACAGACAGGAGGCTGTGGATTATTACTGGAGATTATTAAAGCGTTTTCCGAAGAGCACCTTTCGAACTGAGGCGAAACAGGCGATTGTGCAATTGCGTGAAGTCAAGAATACTCTTCAGAAGAAAACTAAGATTACGTCTGTTCCGATTAAAAAGGGAGTTGCAAAATCTGAGCCCCTACTAAACATTAGGAAAAAGTCACTTGAAAAGAAACAGAATAAAGTCACAGAAGGTTTGCTGGCCAAGGTAACCGGCCTGCGATTTTGGTCCAACCCAAACTATACCAGGGTAGTCATTGATGTTGACAAAGAGACGTCTTATACCTATCGCCTGTTGAAAAAAGATCCTGACATCGGCAAGCCACAGCGTCTTTACATCGATGTGGATGGTGCACGCATGGACGCCAACCTTAGACCCGTTGTACCTATTGGTGACGATCTCCTTAGTGGTGCCCGTGCAGCTCAACACACACAAGACGCTGTGCGGGTGGTGTTAGATATCAAATCGATTGACAAGTTTAAGATATTTTCCTTGAAGAATCCCTTTCGGGTTGTCCTTGATGTGAACGGTATCCTCACAAAGCACGCATCAAAAAGCGTTCTCGGACGGGTAGTAAAACCCGATAGCAATATACCCAGGGGATCTCTAGCCAAACAACTAGCACTCGGGGTCAAGAGGATTGTCATCGACCCGGGACACGGCGGCAAGGATCCCGGGGCGGTTGGATACAATAAGACTGTGCTGGAAAAGAATGTTACCTTAGAAGTCTCCAGGAGACTTGCCAAAAAGATCCGCGAGAGGCTCGGATGCGAAGTTATCCTCACGCGGGACAGAGATACTTTTCTTTCCCTTGAGGAACGAACGGCCATTGCCAATACGAGGAATGCCGATATCTTTATCTCAGTCCACACAAATGCCAGCAAAAGGAGATATGGCCGTGGTATTGAAACCTATTTCTTGAATCTGGCCACGGACAATGACGCAATCATGCTGGCCGCCCGGGAGAATGCCACATCAGCCAAAAACATCAGTGACCTTGAGGCCATCCTCAATGACCTGATGAAAAATGCCAAGATCAACGAATCGAGTAGTCTTGCAGCCTATGTGCAAGGGGCTATGGTTCAGAAATTGAAATCAAAATATAAGAGAATTAGGGACAAAGGAGTTAAACAGGCTCCATTTTATGTGCTTCTGGGTGCTGAGATGCCGTGTATATTGGTGGAGATTGCCTTTATTACCAATCCAGTGGAATGCATGAGGTTGAACACTGCAGGCTACCAGGATGAGGTAGCCGATGGCATTGTGGCAGGTATCGAAAACTACATTAGAGAGATTAGCCCTGCTGCCTTGAGTCGTTTCCAAGAGGTTCAGGCCCACAGGTAAGGTCCTCATTTCAATTCCCTCCAGGCGTGGATTGTCTACTAGCTAGTGCCCATCCACGAATGCCTTTTTAGACGATGGGCACAAGCGTAAGTTTCCGATTCATAAATGAGCAATTTTTTCTCTGAGCAAGGCCGCACAAGGGTTTACGCCGAGGCGTACTCTTCGTACGTCGCAGGCGAAAACCCGCGGAGAACGTCCGCTCAGAGGAAAAATTGCTCATTTATGGATGGAAACTAGCTACTTCTTTCCAAATTCCTCCTGAGCTTCTTTGTGGAGCAGGTGAGCTGAGTGGAGATATCGGGGCGAGAAATGGAATAACGTGAATTGTTTGACCTCAG
>CAZCWQ010000080.1:0-14197 GCA_964502365.1 uncultured Desulfobacterales bacterium
CTTTGATATTGGGGGAAAAGGCGGTCCTCCTAAGATTTGCCCCCATCTCTTCAGGGATAGCAAGAATGAGGTGCTTGAAGACTTCAAGGGTTACTGGGTTAAGCATAGTTTACTTCTATCCTCAGGCAACCGTTTTCTTCCACGATAATCTCGCAATCAGGTGGTACAAACACTGTGCATCCTTGATCTTCGATGACAACAGGCCCTGGGATGCGGAAAGATTTCCAAAGCTGATTCCGCTGGTATATGGGAGCGACTTTCCAGCCAGAGGATAGTAAAATCTTTCTTTTGCCAATAGGAGCACAATGAGCAGTATTTTCGACCCTTGGCAAAGCAATCTCTTGTCTCGGAACAATAGCTGAAAGCCTTACCGCCACAACTTCCAGATAACGTACCTGATCAAGGGTATACCCATAATGCTGTCTGAAGGCTTGGCCAAACCTGTCTGCCATGTCGGCCTCTTTACTATAAATAATAGGGAGATGAAAACTCTGTCCCTCATAACGCAGGTCCAAGACAGGCAAAAATTGTGTGTCCTTGAGCTCGAACCCCTGTCGTTGCAAAGACCCCAAGGCTTTTTCTTTAAATCGATTCAATGTTGTGTCTACAAATTGTTGTGTCTCGGCATCCCATCTGCGGATGAGGCTTTCTCCAAGGTCGAGCCTGACATCTGAAAGCAGAATCCCCAATGCGGAAAACATGCCGGCCATGGGCGGGATGAGGACCTCTACGATGCCGAGCTCCTTTGCAAGCTCAGCCGCATGAAGCGGGCCTGCACCACCAAAGGCAAGCAGGGTGCAGTCTCTCAGGTCAATGCCCTTTTCCACTGTAGCTCTCCGCATCCCACGCAACATATTGGCATTTACTACTGAGCGTACACCCAGAACAGCTTCTTCCACTGGTAGACCGGCTGATTCTGAAAGCAAACCAAAGGCCTGGCCCGCCCTATTCGAGTTAAGTATAATACCAGTGCCTGAAAAGGATCTGGGGTCAAGAAGCCCGCAGAGAAGGTTTGAGTCTGTTACCGTCGGCAAGGTGCCGCCACGGCCGTAGCAAGCCGGGCCCGGATCCGACCCCGCGCTCTGGGGTCCCACACGTAAAGCTCCACCTTTGTCTATCCAGGCGATCGATCCTCCGCCTGCCCCGATGGTAGTAATATCCAGGAGGGGAATCCGAAGGGGGAGCCCGTCTATCTCACCCTCGTCCGTCCATAAAGGGGTGCTGTCTACAATGGCCGAGAAGTCTGCACTCGTGCCTCCCATATCAAAGGTGATCAGGTTTTTTCTCCCTGTGTGCCTTGCCAGCAGCAGACCACCGGAAACCCCTCCGGCCGGGCCGGACAACAGCATCTCGACTGGATAGACCTCGCCGGAGGCTGCTACACCCCCGCCTGACTTCATAATGTAGTAATCAGATGGCCCTGCTGCATCCTGGAGCGCTTCGCGTATGTTTTCTATGTACGATTGAGCTATGGGCTGGACAAATGCGTTGATTGTCGTGGTCGAGGCCCTTTCATATTCCCTGAATTCAGGGATGATCTCTGAGGACCTGGATACGGGAATCCCTCTTTTTTTGAGTTCGCCTTCAAGGAGTAGTTCGTGGGCAGGATTCTTGTAAGAAAATAAGAGACAAATTGCCACGGCCTCTGCCCCGGCTTCGATGATTCGATCTGCCAGAGCGGCTGCATCGCTTGGCGACAGAGGCAAGATAACAGAGCCATCAAAGGCAAGGCGTTCGGCAATCTCAAAGCATAGGTTTCGACTCACCACAGGCGTTGATCGCGCACAATCGAAATCGTAAAGCCTTGGTCTTTTCTGTCTGGCAATGTAGAGGAGATCCTTGAATCCCTGGGTTGTGACAAAGGCGACTTTTGCTCCTTTTCTTTCCAAGAGAGCGTTGGTGGCAACGGTGGTGCCGTGGGAGAAAGAGGAGATGTCCGGCAGCGATCTTATGGCCTCAGTTACGGCACGATCAAGGCGTTTCGGTGTGGAAGGCACTTTCCAGCCGTGTATACCATTGTTGTCCAAGGTAACCACATCCGTAAATGTTCCCCCAATATCAGTCGCCACTCTCATATTGCAAAGGTGTAAAGCATAAGGTGCGCGGCGGGAAGCCCGAATTGCCTAGCGATTGGAGATGACCCGACGAAAGCATGCTGATCTGGACAAGGCCTCGAGGCTTTGCCACATCCACTTCTCTTTGTGGGCCTCCAGGGTGATGATAGGCCTTAGATTATTTTCTTCCACGTATTTGAACAAGATCTCAAAATCGATCTTGCCTGCCCCAATAGCTAGATGGCTGTCCCACGTTCCGTCGTTGTCGTGTAGATGGCATTGTTTCAAGAAAGGCCCCATGGCCTTTAGCCAGTCCGCCATGTTCGTGTCAGAAAAAGCGTTCATGTGACCGGTATCAAAACAGAAGCCCACCTTTTCTGCATTTAATCCTGAGATGAGCCTGCGGAGCATCTCCGGGGTCTTCTCATAGACATTTTCTATCATCAGGGTTGTTGTCGTTCCCCAGAGGCTTTTGACAAGGGGTGCCCATGTCTCAAGGGCAGTGTCGAGCCATTCGTTTCGGACTTCACCATATCTCTTTCTGTCATACCCCGTATGGCAAACAACAGACAAGGGCTCGAATACGGGTATAAGGTCGAAAACCTCTTTCATCCGTTCCCTACTTGCCTTCAATATTTTCTTATCCATACCCCCAGGTACAAGGTCATAGAAAGGCCCATGGAGCGTGATTGCAAAGCCTTGTTGTTGAAGAACAGTGGCTATTTCAGAGAAGTCTTTCCTCGAATAGGCATCGATGACATCCCCGTCAATGCCTATTTCAGGATTGAGCCTGTGCTCCAGCACTAGGGGAAGATATTTTTCTCTCAGGAGTCTAAAGGGAATACAGACCTGAACTTTTTCGATGATTTCTTCAAACACTGGCTTTTGCAGCTGACTACCCTCTATTCCTTTTCTTTCTCAATTCTTTGCGCCGTTTAGCCCTTGCCTTGCCCTCTTCAAACCGGCGCTTCTCTTCCGCGGTTTGAGGCACAATCTTGGGAACTTGCATAGGTTTGCGATTTTCGCCCAGAGATACCATCGTTAGGTACGCAGAGTTGGTGTGGCGCACGTTTCCTGTTATAAGGTGTTCCGCCTCAACACGCACTCCTACTTCCATGGAGGTGGTCCCAACATAGTTGATGGACGCATGCAAGGTGACGAGCTCTCCCACGAAGACTGGTTCATGGAAGTCCAATCGATCCATAGAAGCGGTGACCACATTGGTCCGGCAATGCCGGTGGGCTACTATCCCCGCAGCCGTGTCAATGAGCTTCATGATGCTGCCTCCATGGACATTGCCGGCTCGATTAGCATCAGAGGGAAACATCACCTGAGCCATTTCAACGATTGATTCACTGACCGTCTTTTCTCGTGTCATCTTGATTTACCTTTTCGTAATACCTGAGGTATATGACATACCTCAGGGTGCTGATGCCTTTTCTTTTGTTCTGAGCCTCCCGGGCTGGTCTTTTCAGCGACTTATCTCTGGGGGATGCTTTACCCCCTCCGCATTCCCCTCGACAAGCTCGGGGCCGCGGTTTCCCCCTGAGATAAGTCGCTGAAAAGAAGGCGCCCTCCCGGCAGTCACTCCAGAAAAGGCAGCAGTACCCTTCATCAGGTCGAATATGTTTTTATAAGGCTAAAATGGTACACGTTTTTTTGCCCGTCGTTCCACCACACAATAGACCCCCTCAGCACTCCTTGCGGCTTGAAAACATTGATTGCACGATATGCATCTTGCCTTTTTCCGATCCCCTTGTTTCCATCGTCTGATAAGATTGGGCTCCCGAATCAAGGGCCGTGACATGGAAACAAGGTCGGCAGAACCAGTTTTTAAAATGTCATTTACCACCTTAAATGATCTGACACCCCCGACGAGTATAATTGGGACGGAGACATGCCGCTTTATCTTTTTTGCAAAAGGCAAGAAGTAGGCCTCGTCGTCTGCCTTGCGTATCTTTTGACGCGCAGGACCGAGTTGTCCTGAAGCAGGGCCCCCTCCACTTATTTCAATCGCATCGATTCCCATTTGGTCCAGTTTTTTTGCAACAAATAGAGCATCTTTTTCCTGCAACCCACCTCGGACAAAGTCCTTTGCATTCAACTTGATCAGAACAGGGAAGTCCTTGCCCACGGTTTTTCGAACCGCCACGTACATCTCAAAGAGAAATCTTGCCCGGTTTTCTAAGGAGCCGCCATATTTGTCAGTGCGCTTGTTCGTAAGGGGGGAGAGAAACTGGCTGCCAAGGTATCCGTGGGCGCTATGGAGCTGTACGGCATCAAATCCTGCTCTTTTGACCCTCTCTGCTGCCCCGGCAAAGGCTCGAACCGTGTCCTTGATCTCACGCTGTGTCATCGCCTTTGGGGTCTTTTTGAATATCTTGTCATATACAGCAGACGGTCCCCATATGGGACGGCTCTTTCTTTCTCTCACGACAGTCTGCGCACCTGCATGCGCGATCTGCATGGCGATCTTTCCTTTGGCTGCATGGACACGCTTCGTGAGCTTGGACAGGTTGCCAATCATAGCATCGTCATGTATTCCAAGCTGCCCTGTGAGGGCCTTGCCGTTCGGCATAACATAGGCAAACCCTGTGATAATCAGTCCAACCTCCCCTCGGGCAAGCTCCTGAGTAAACCCTATGAGCCTATTGCTACAGCTACCATCGGGTTCTGCCTTACCTGTCCATGTGGCTGCGCGCACACTCCGGTTTTTCAAGACCAAACCATTGATTTCGATCGGCTCAAACAATTGTGCCATCGTCCTACCTCCAAAGCCGTGCTGTTTATGAAACGTTACGGTTTGCTCTTCTTGTTGTCGCGTGTTAAACGTCACGAAAGACTAAGCAGGTCAAGTTGCTGAGTCAATGAAAAAGTTCACCGGCAATTTTCGAGCAGATGCGAATCCTTGTTTATTCATCCATACTGATTTTCCTGGCGGTTTTTTTCACATGGGCTTACAAGGCCATGCTTGATATACGCCCAAAGGTTAAGCGCCCCATACTCAATGCCAAAGCTCGGCAGGTGATTGATGGGTTGGAAGGCCGGCTCAAGGTGCATGTTTCAGCCCTGGCCGGAGAGATCGGGCCAAGGAACATTTTTTTGCCGGATAACTGGAATGCTGCTTCTGACTATATCCGCACCTTCTGGAAGGATACAGGACACTCGGTGAGCACCCAAACCTTTAAGGCACAGAACATAGCATGTCACAACCTTGCAGTAGAAATTCCTGGAAAATTGGAGCCCGACAAGATAGTGCTTGTCGGCGCTCACTATGACACGGTCTCTTACTCTCCTGGAGCAAACGACAACGGATCTGCCGTGGCAGCCCTTCTGGAACTTAGCCGACTTTTCGCCTCAAGCTCCTTGCGAAAAACCATACGTTTCGTGGCCTTTCCCAACGAAGAGCCGCCTTTTTTCAAGACAAGACAGATGGGCAGCCTTGTGTATGCCAAAGGGTGTAAAGAAAGAAGAGAAAATATTACGGCCATGGTTTGTCTGGAGACCATAGGTTACTTTCGGGAAGAACCAAAGACCCAAAAGTATCCTTTTCCTCTTAGCTTCTTCTATCCGGATAAGGGAAACTTCATAGCCGTGGTGGGCAACCTTCGCTCAAAGCCTCTGGTGAGATCCTTTAGCCGCAGTTTTATGCAAGAAAGTGATTTTCCGGTTGAATGTGCTGCCACGTTTACCATAAGACTACCTATATACCTATCCGGATTGCCAGTACTGTTTAGCCCCATACCCGGCATTGACTGGTCTGACCACTGGTCCTTCTGGAAGTGCGGCTATCCTGCCATCATGATTACAGATACAGCATTGTTTCGCTATCCCTATTATCACTCGGTGGAAGATACGGCGGACAAACTCGATTATCATAGTCTGGCGAGGGTGACCTACGGTATCTTCAAAGCGTTGGAAAGCATGGCAGGCCAGTAGAAAATCGATCCACCTGGGGATTGCAGCCAAACCTTACGTTCAAAGCCCTCCATTCGTTTCATGTCTGGGCTCTGGAAAAATCCAATCTCTTTGTGGTTCTAACAATGGCCTGCTTTATCATGGTGTTTCAAGGCAACACACAAAGTTGTGCCGATTAGTTGAGATCTTGTAAAGGAGATCATAGCGATTGCCGAGCCAATTCATGCGGTGATCTGCGACAGGTGTCCGGCCCGTCAACATACCTTTTCAGCGAAGATCAACAAACGAGATCTTTATCACGGGAATCCTGATCCTCTGGTTGGAGAACAATGAGATCTATACTCTTTCTGGAATGCGGTGTGATTGCAGAGATCATAACTCCAGGCCCATTGACTACAACTACTATATATGGGCATTGAAGCAAAAAAGGCAGGCCCTCACGACCTGCCTTTGGATGTTCTTTGACAATCAAATGGATTACTTCTTGAACTTCTTCCTGAATCCCACAAGCCCGACCAGGCCAGTTCCCAGAAGCAGCACGGTTGCGGGTTCGGGGACGGGGACTCCTTCAACCCTTGCTTTAAAATTTAGGGGTTTAGGTTCAATGCTAAGCTCGCTCCAACTACCACCTGAAACGTTTTGTAACCACATAGAGGACGGATCGCTGGAGCCGACTGTCGGAGGGTTGAATTGCTCTAGGAAAGCCACATCGGATGTCGATGTCAGGTTCCAATGAACTGACCACGTAAAGGTCCCCGGTACGGCAACAGAAAGGCCGCTGAACGTCTGATCTTGATGGCCTGAAGACAAGGGGAACTGAATGCTTGTGAAGAGAAGGTTGTTTGGTGCACCATCCGTGCCGGTGTTATCGTAAAAGCGAATGGTTCCGGTTCCACTGCCTTCCCTAAGATAATAGCCGAACGTAAACTGAGTAACAGTAGCATCCATGTCCGGAAAGAGGGTTATCTCGTCTCCCCATTGAAAAGCCCCAAAAGCTAGTGAGCTCATAGCGTCATTAGTAGTGTTGTCGTAAAGGATTAAGGCAGAGGCTGAAGTTAATGTAGCAAATACAAATAACATCGCACAAAAAAACACTGTAACCTTTTTCATTTCTCCTCCTTTTTTGGAGCAGCGGTGAGCCTAAAACAATGGCAAGGAATAGTCTAGATTGTCCTCCAGTTCGCATGTAAAGCACAGAAATGATCTAACGTCAAGTGAGAAGTCAATCTTTTCAGTTAGTTTGCTTCTAATACGCCTGATTTACCCCTTCATAAACCAAATACGATAGAAAGAATGTTAAAAGGGTTGGGCGCTATTGAAAGGCGGGGGGCTGAAATACAAGATATAGTGGGTATGTTTAGACTCGCGGAAGTGACGATGTCTTGCCACACAGTTTAAGTCGTATCCCATCAATTTATTATCGATATCATACCAAACCCCAGTTGGGAACCAAAATGAGGCTGTGTATATCACTGTTTGCTATCAGTGGAGAGGATCGGGATCGTCAAATTGCCTTGCAATCTTTCTTTTGGCAAAAGCTATTGTCTCAAAAGGATATCGAAGGCCCACCCCTCCTCAACTGGTGGAAGCGGCCTTTCTAGTGCCTTGTCTTATCGTGTGCTTCTATCACGATATCTTGTTCTAAGGTTCGAATAATGTCATCAAAGAGGTGCAAAGATGAGTGTACAATCTTCTTGGCATTATCAATTTCATGCAACCCTTGTTTATATGTGATACAACCACAAAGCCCCTTTAGCCTGTCATAATGGCCACGTATCTGGTCTCTTGAAAGCCGCAATATCTTTGGTCTTCTGGCATAGTAAAGATGTATGAACTCATCTCGTACAATGCGGGATGTGTCAAGCAATTCATATTCATAAAGAACTGTTACCCTAATCAAGTCAATCTCCTTTATGAAGAGAGACAAGCGGTATTGGTCGTTCTGATCATCAGGTAGTTCTATCGTTTTCCGCAGATTGTTTCGTATGAGGAGCAACTCTTCCGACTGTTCAAATAGCTGCGATATGAGGCTATTCAATTCCAAGTTGTTTGCCTTTCTTTTAGAGCATGCGAAAACAAGCTCGTTACGAACGGAGGCGCTAGGCATTTACAGCCGGAGTTCATCCCATTGTTGTCAGGTTCATTTCATAAGATTGTTACGTATTTCGATTCCGTTATCACTCATATAGGCGCGAATCCTCCGGGCATGATCCTTGTCATCATTGTTCAATATCTGGAATACTCTCATCATCGTTGAAGTTGAGTAGTTCTCCATAGCACGCTGAAAGTGGACTTCCCCAGCAGATTCTTCCACGTTAAGAGCAACGTTAAACGCCGCTTCTCTTGAGGGAGGATTTTCGCTGTACTCTTCGAGCAGGGGAGCTAACTTGCTGTTTACTTCCACTAACATTTGTACCTTTGGAGCAAGCAATTCATGTGGAAATTCCTGTCCAGATAACAAAAAATCTCTCGCATCTTTAATTAGAGAGGCATGATGTTCTTCTTCCAAAGCCAGTTTACTCCAAAAGGCAGAATCATCAGGGAAGGCTTTGTGAAAGATCTTATAGAGATCTGCAACACTTAGTTCAAGTTTTATCGACTCATCTATGAGTTGCATTAATTCTTCGAGTTGCATCAGCTTTTCGTTCATTTGCAATCCCTTCATAACGGATACGGTATGACCCCATTCGCCCACCCGTGGGGGGCTCAACTGTTAAATGCGCCGGGGTTGAATATTTGCCATATCATCAATATAGACACCCAGACAGGAAAAATTCCGTATATTCCCAATATTGACCGCCTAATGTCGTTGGAGAACTGAACCGCTTCGCGGATTTATGCCAGCCAGTCCTGCCTGACCTTGACCATCCTCAAAGATACGTTTTGCATATCAGCTTCGATAATTAGTCTGGCCCAAAGCCTTCTTGGTCGAGTAGACTCCCATCATTATTAACCTTAACCAAGGAGGTACAACTATGAGCAGCGAACTGAGGGCCAAATTGATCGCCCAAATGAACTTGCATGGTTTGGCAAAACACACGCAGAGAGGCTATGTGACCAGCGTAAGGGGATTGGCAGCGTATCACAAGCAGTCTCCAGCGAAGTTGACGGATGAACAAATACGGGCCTATTTTCGCCATCTTATTGAAGAGAGAAAGCTGACCTTGCGTTCATGCCGTAGGTATCTGACTGGACTGATCTACTTTTACAGGCATATTTGCCATCGTGAAGTTAAAGACCGCTTTGGTCTTCCACCTTGGCGCGGAGAAAAGAAACTACCCATCGTTTTAAGCATTGAACAAGTAACGCGGTTGCTGTCGTGTGTAGACAATCTCAAGCACCGTGTCTTGTTAAAAACCATATACAGTGCCGGCCTTCGTGTCAGTGAAGCAGTCCGGCTTAAGCCCCATCACATAGAAAGCGATCCGTCCAGAATGTTGATCCGAGTGGACGACGGTAAAGGCAAAAAAGACCGTTACACGGTTCTTTCTAAAAATCTACTTACCGAATTAAGGCTATATTGAAAAAAATACCGGCCTGAAAAATGGCTTTTTCCCGGCTATGGACATGACAAGCATCTTTGTAGCATTGCGGCTCAAAAGGTTTTTTATGACGCCAAAAAAAAGCCGGCATAACGAAAGCCTGCGGTATCCACAGCCTTCGCCACTCCTTTGCAACTCATTCCCTTTACCGAGGAACGGATCTTTATACGATTAGTAAGCTCCTTGGTCATTCATCCATAAAAACAACCACCGTATACCTTCACATCATCCCGGAAAGGTTTGTCGAGCTTAAAAGCCCTCTTGATGATCTGGATCTCAAATAGGAGGGCAGAGATGAAAAGAGCCGACGACAAGCCGGAAGTGGCAGACATCTTTCGCATCTATGGCAACGATTACCTGAAAAACCACCCTGTACCCCACACCCACAAAAAGGTGATGCGCCATATTACAGTGTGTAGAACGGCCGAACTGGGCGGCCACATCGAACAAAGCGATAGCTGCGGTTTTCAACGAAATGCATACAACTCATGCAGGGATCAACACTGTCCTAAATGCCAGTGCCTGGCAAAAGAAGAATGGCTCAATGACCGTAAGGCCGAACTGCTGCCCTGTGGATACTTCCACCTGGTCTTCACGTTGCCTCATGAGCTGAACGCGATTGTCCTGTGCAACAAAACGGTTACCCTGGCGATCCTCTTTTCTGCCGTCAATGAGACCCTGCAGGCATTTGCCAAGGATCCCCAATGGCGTCTTGGAGGCCAACTGGGCTTCATTGCCGTTTTGCACACATGGAGTCAGACGCTCATGGATCAGTTCCATATACACTACGTCATCCCTGCCGGGGTGCTGTCTTTTGACAAGAACCAATGGGTGCCGGCCAGAGAGTCTTTTTTGTTCAAAGTGGAGTCGTTGGCAAAGGAGTTCAGAAAACGCTACTTGAAAAAGTTGCACAAGGCCTTTGTGGATGAAAAGATCATGTTTGCCGGCAACACACGAGCCTACGGTTGCCGCCGCACATTTAAAACATTCATCCAGTCGGTTTTTCAAACCACGTGGATCATATATGCAAAACGTCCCTTTGCGGGACCGCAACAGGTGCTTGAATACCTCGGCCGTTATACCCATCGGGTGGCCATCTCAAACAACCGCATCCTCTCTATAGAAAATGGTAAGGTCACCTTCACCTATCGCGACCGAAAAAGAAACGATGAAGTCAAAAACATGACCCTGGATGCCGACGAATTTATCCGGCGCTTTCTTTTGCATGTCCTGCCAAACGGGTTTATGAAAATCAGATATTTTGGCTTCCTGGCAAACACCAACAAAAATAAGTGTCTGCCGATTCTTAGAAAACTTATCGATCCAAATAGGTGCCTGAAAAAAGAACGGAGACAGTCCAGGAAATGATGTTACGCTTGACCGGCCTACATATTGCCTGTTGCCAACAGTGCCAAAAGGGAAGAATGGTCAAATTACGACAATTGCCTAAACCGATAGTTGATACGTCATAGCGTATTGCTGCCTATTGGTCCAGAAAACACTCAATCTGCTATTTGAGCGGAACAGGAAAAGTATGTCCCGGAGTCGCTGTTCTTATGAAAGTTGGCAAAACTTTGAGTCAGTCTAAGATCGTCTTGATGCGATTTAAACCTTTTGCGGGAATGGTCCCTGCTATCGTGACACCTTTTGAATCGCCAATCGCCTCTCTGGACCAGATACAATCTCCATAGATGAGCCAGGCACATCAACGCGGTGTCAGTTCTAGCGTTTTATCAATAATTGCGTAATGTTAAATCCGAGGTTACGGCGCCTCTTTTATCGCAACTATTGATAAAACGTTTCCCTATGACATCTGTGTTGTGAGGAAGGGAAGGGGATCACACGACTCCTTTCCCTACATGTAAAGGCTCTAAGGTGATGGCGTGAGGAGTCTGACCGCCCTCACGTTGCTTGCTACGGGAGCTCTATCATTGTCCTTAACAATCCACACGAGCTTCCAGCTACCAATCCAGCCAGGGATGTAGTACAAGGAGGGCACTATGAAACCAGATTCCGGCAGTAGGTAAACCCCGATCTGCTCGCTGCTCCACACGAGGATTCTAAGGGGTACGCCATTGCCTATGGGATCGGCCGTGTACTTGGCATATGTCCCTATCTTCACTTTGTCCCCATTCATCTGTGAAGAACCAAAGTTGTTTCCCGTAAGCCTGACCAAACCGGGCCTATTACTATAGGTGTTATACGGAGGCGGTGCCGGAATCCACGGATTAAGGATAGTGGGCTCTTGCTGCCTGGGATACACCTCAGAGATATATGGCGTGTAGAACTCGTCAACAAATATTGGCGTGTCATCGATTGGGACGGAATGCGCCGACACTATTTCATCATCCGGGTAAATGGGCTGGTAGCTTTCATCCAGTTCTGTGACAATATGTGTTATCTTAATATTAGCGGTCGAAAAATAAGAAGATAGATCTTCTGTGGTTTGTTGTCCTTCAGACCAAAGCACAAGTGTCTCTTGGTCGTCCTTTGTAAACCTTATCTTCCACGTCCAATTAGCCGGGTTGACACCCTCTGGAAGTGGGTTCAAATCAGCAACTGAGCTAGGATTACCCACTTTTTGATTAAACATTTTCATTGTGTAATAAACTGGTTTGGGAGTGCCCGTTGGTTCATCATCAAAGCCACCCTCCAATATACCGACTCCAATATCCCAGGCCATTTCGGCTATGGTGCCCCAAAAGTCGTTAGTACCCATAATATCAAACATTTTTGTGAAGCCCATGAATGTAACACCTTGGCCTGCCGCAATAATTGCTTTCTTGATTGCATATTTTGCCTTTTCTTTTTCCCACCATTTTTTTATGACATCATGCTCGGGGTGATCTTTCAGTACCAGAATCTCTCCTATCTCAGTTTCTGTCTTGTATGGATAAACAGATTCATCGTAAAGCGGTGGTTGTATAAAGCGTCTGTCAAGCAAGTGTGCAACGGCGCCCTCATGGATCCAAATTGGCTTGTCCAAGTGCGAGCGTATCCATCTGACTCTGGCGGGTATGCCATTATAATGATAATTGACGTTGGTACCTACCATGTCAAAATAGTCAGCTGCTTGCTGCCAAACTTGGACAGTAAAATCTCTTTGTGGAACAGTTTGAGGGTATGTCATGGCATCAGAATCTGCAACGCTGGGATTGTGATCAAAGACATCCCCAAAATTAAAAGAAAAACATATGATTCTTGCCCCAAGATTGGCCTGCTTGGCTTCATCATGAGCTGCCTCCAGTAACGCCACATATTTTTCTGCTCTTTGAGTTCCGTCAGCAGTGTTCCACTGCCCAGCATTTTCATACTCAGTTCCGATTTGCCAATACAGGTGGGCGCGCTGCAATCCGGGCATATCATCGACGCCGTCATCGTCGTACCTTTCAACAACAGCGCTGACAAGGTCCCTCCAAGCGTCCCAGCAACTCATACCCATGTCAGGGTTATCCTGTGCACATATTGCGTCATCTTTAGGGGGCGATGACCACGCTTGCGTTGTCTCAATTGCCCAGGGTGCATCTGACATGAGAATGGGATACATTGTTCCCCCAACAGCTTCTATTTCTTGTATGTCTTGATCCAGTGCTGACCAATCGTAGTTGTGGACGCCCTCAAAGGGTGGACTAGGCTCAATTCTATTCCACGACACCCAGTCCTGCCCGTAATCCTCCATTCCCGCTTCACCAAAAAGGTAGAGATGCGCGTACACCGTCTGCTTCATCTCAGGCGGTTGAGTATCTCCGCGAATATTGACACCCACAGAAAATGCATTTGCCTCAGTACATGGCAAATAGACGATCGAACATAAGACCATCAGGAAAACCATTGAAACAACCCTGTCTAATGCTTTCATCGTGTGCCTCATTTGTTAGTAGTCCACAAGAAACCTTCTGGCAATTTGAGCACAACAGACCTTCTTATCTTGCTTACCAGACAGACCAACCGTCTTTGATGCTGTTGTTGACAACGCCGAAGCTCGTCAGCAAACAATCCCTTAACAGTCTGCATAGCAAGAGAAAAAGATCCGAAGCGCACAGGAATACCCTCAGTGTGTCACCATCCGCAACCCCAGTGAAGGTGATTAGCTTCCCAACACAACATGCAAGGTTATGTCAGGAGCTGGGTAGACACAACTTGAGGTTCATTTAGCCTCCTGTATGTGGTTGGTGAAGGAATTGAAGTTCAAACAATGGCAAAAGGACTAACATAATAAACTCATGCAAGAAACATGCAAATAACAGGGTTCTATGTTTTCAGGGGCTTAGCTTGTGCTGGTAGCGAACAATAGGAAAATTAATACCAAATGTTGGTACTGAAAGCAACAGGAGCGTGATGAGAATGGATCTTTGAGGCGAGACTATAGATTACCTCCCATCTGATGGTAGTTTGACTGATTACCCACATTACCATCCACGAATAGGAACGCTATGACTTTGCATCATAGTTACTTGCCATACAGTCTAACTCTTATCCCATGGATTTATTATCGATATCATACCAAGCCCCGCTTGGGAACCAAAAGGAGGTTGTGAATATTGCTGTTTGCTATCAGTGGAGAGGATCGGGATCGTCAAAAGTGATCATAATGATAGGTTCCCATGACAAAAGAAAAATTTTCATTCGACCGGAAAAATTTTCACTTTGACCACTTCATTCCGTCGATCCGTGTAGGAGGCC
>CAZCWQ010000081.1:0-13801 GCA_964502365.1 uncultured Desulfobacterales bacterium
ATCAATGAACAGACGAGATTTTCTTAAACGATCAATTGGCCTCTTAGCTGGCGGACTCTTTTTGCCTGTTCTCAACAGCCTAAAAACCGAAACAGGAATTTTTTGTTTGCAGGTTGGTTTAGTAGGATTAAAGAACCTCAGAGTCGACAACGTCAATATTATGGACGAAGAGGAAAAAGAGCTTAATTATCCAGGATATGAGCGAGCGCCACTCGCTTTTAGTTCTAAACGGACGTGCTGTGATCTAGCTTGCAGCTTTAAAATCCAAGGGAAACAGAGGTATTGGGTAACATCGGCTGTTTTTTATGACGAAAACGGCCAATTGTTAGGAATGCAACCGTTTGAACCGACACTGTTCAATCCTGGTGATACAGCACATGTTGTTTGGAACGGAATCATAGATGAAGTCTCTGGTAATATTTGCTCATAATCTCGAAACTACTCCAGCATAAGATGACGTGGGGATGTGGCGCAGTCTGGAGAGGAGGCAGCTTAACGGCAGCCTGATCCTCTTGATTTCCTTGAAATCATAATTCTTCTTCAAGAAGCTCGGTGTCTCTCGAACAATCCACCACAATCTAATCTGGATTTTCTGTCCTCTGAACACGAATTTCGATCTATCCGTGGAAACGATTTTATCAACCACCATTACTTTCAGCCATCTGGGTAACTACCTAATGGTCACTCTGTTGCTATCTGCTTCCCTGACAGGGTTTTCTGGGGCGCTAAACGTACTGCGCTCCCGTCCTATCTGGGAACGTCCAACCGGCATCCTCCTTTTCGCGGTGAATCTTGTGTTTGTGGTTGGATTCCTGTGGATTTGTTGGTTTCATCATCAGATTCATTCTCGTCTCCCACTTGAACTTCCAGCCAATTTAGTGGGTTGGTTCAACCAAAAACTCACTGCCATAAACAGTAAGGCCACCTATGCACTTCCCCTTTATGATGCAGCAAATCCGCCCAGGTATGCCATCCCAGTTTGGATTGAAAACGAGAAATATTATTTCTGGTTCATGTGCTACGCCATAATGGTCCTTATCGCCCATTGGCGAGTAAAGAATCACAAATTAAGAGCCGTGCTACACCTTCTCTTAGCGGGTCACGTGGCGATTCTTTTCTTTGCTGTGGACCCATTTAAGCAACCATTGCCGAGGTTTTTTGCAGAGGTGAGTCCATGGTTTGAATCTGGACAACTATCCATGGGACGAATTGGGCGTTTCATGAGCCTTTATCCTAGAATGATCTTTTACTACAATGCGCACTACATGTGGCTCCATCCTCCCATACTCTTCCTTGCTTACGCCTGCATAACCCTCACTTTTGTCGCCTCGGTCTTTATGCTTATCGAACGGAAACCAGCTGTTGAAACATTAGGGTACGACTATGCGAAATTGGGCTATTTTCTGCTCACCCTTGGTATGCTCCTTGGTTACCCATGGGCTCTCCAGTCATGGGGGTCGAACTGGTGGTGGGATCCGAAGATATGCAGTTCCATAATGATGTGGGCCATATTCACCACGTACCTACACACCAGAATCTACGTGTACAAATCCACTATGTGGTATTTCACCTCCGCATTGGGGATTCTATGCTATCTATCCATGATTTTCACATTCTTGACATCTTTTTACTTTCCAGGAGAACACACCTTGCAGTAGAGGACACTATGGAAAGAAAAAATCCCTATGATTTTTACCTGATCCTTGCCACTACCATAGCACTCTTCATCATCTCAGTGATTTGCATATATGGAATGTTTCATTTCAAGTTGGCCCAGATTCACGAAATGCCGACGGCCTTAAAAGTCCAACATATGAACCGTATGAATGCTATAATTTCTCCTTTCCTTATTGGCCTAATCCTTTTACTCGGCATCTGTGTCCCCAAGCGATTGTTGCCGACAACTTGGCTGAATCGATTCTCCTTAATCCTATTTGTTCTCGTCATCATTGTCTGCTTGCGCCTTGGGATCACGTTAGGACTGAAGTTGATTCTCATCACATCTCTCATCTTGCAGGTAACGGTATTGGTCATGGCTTTGGTGGGAAGTAAAAGACTAAACTTTGAAAAGAAAGGATACTGGTTACGCGTGGGCTCTTCTCTCATTCACTTGGGACTGATCCTTTTTCTTCTTGATCTCTTTTTTTACAAGAAGCCAACTCTTCATTTAGTCCTATTCTGGATTTCCACTGTGGCTGCTGTGTTAGGCATGATTTTTTGCTTCTATTCAAACGCAGTGGTTAGGTTGATCAGAAGAAACTCAGAATTGTGAAGCCTCTCCCGCCCTGAAGGGCGGGGGTTCTGCCTGACGGCAGTGCTTCGCAGCCCGGAAAGGAAGAAAAACAGTTTTTGTATATAGCTCCCCTCGACCCCGTCCTAATGGACGGGGCTTGCGGGGAGCAAGCCGGTCAATCAAGCAATGATGAATTGGCTTTAGGCTGGGATTTGGCAAGACCTATAATATCCGATAGATATCCCTCCAATTTTAGGCTCCGGGTGTTCCCGCGGGCACTGAGGGCTTTTCTTGTGGTTGCCTTTCTATTACCTACTTCTATTGCTCTTAACTTTCTCAGATTTATGTTTATTTTGACATAGAGGTCGGGGAGTATCCTTGAGATTCGCAATACTGCGAGGCTTAGGGAGCAGACACTTCTCCGGCCTCAAATTCTATTTGTCTATCCCGCTGTGAAACATCCGTGTGTGTGACCGCGATTTACGTCCACTTGAGCGCATATCAGACGGAGTTTCGGTTTCCAGGAGAGGCCTTCTCATGTACTCCATTTTAATTGTGCCCTTAGCAGAAATTGTTGATTCTAGGGCCAGTTCTATTGGACTCCAACTGCCATTTTCCAGTCAGGCTTCCCACCTGCCATGGCAGGACATCTTGTTTTCACTCATTCGTAACGGAGACTCTAGACCTAAGAGCATTGTTGAAGCTAAAGAATATCGTGACATGCAGGCATTTTCGTTGCTATTGACAGTGTTGTGCCTATAGGCTGATCGGTAAAACGCCGTTCAAGCGACGGCTTGCCACCTGTACAACTGGTAATAGATCCCCTCTTTAGCCATAAGCTCCTCGTGAGAGCCAGCCTCTTTGACACGGCCTCTGTGGAGTACAATGATCCGGTCTGCATGGCGAATGGTAGACAAGCGATGGGCCACCACAATGGCCGTTCGGTCTTCCATCAATGTCACAGTCGCCTCCTGAATTAGTTGTTCCGTTTCGGTATCAACGCTCGAGGTTGCCTCATCCAAGATCAAGATTTCAGGGTCCCGAGCCAAGGCCCGAGCAAAAGCCACCAACTGTCGCTCGCCGCTCGACAAGGTACGGCCGCCTTCCGTCAGGACAGTATCAAGGCCTTGGGGAAGACCCTGTGTCAACCGTTCAAGATTGCACCAACTCACAATCTCTTGCAGGTGCTCAGGGGAGACGGGGGGATTTCCCAGGGCAATGTTGTCTTTGATAGTATCAGCGAAGAGAAATACATCCTGAGTGATCAACGCCATTTGAGCCCGAAGCAAGGCCTTGGGGAATTCGCGCACATCCACCCCCCCTATACTGATGGCTCCTCTGTTTGGATCGTAAAACCGTTCAAGGAGGTGTATGAGGGTCGATTTACCAGCTCCGGTTGGCCCCACAACAGCCACAGTCTCACCACGCTGAACAGTAAACGAGACATCCTTAAGAATCCAGCTATTCCCTTCATAGGAAAACCAGACTTTGTCAAAGGAAACATTGTCCCCTTTGTTTGGAAGTAATAGCTCACCGTCCGAGGAAAGAACGAGTGCCCTGCGCCCTGCCGAAGCAGCTTTTATATCCGGCCTCAGAGTCGGAATGTCTGGCTCGGGAATCTGCTCTTGGGAATCGAGAAGGAGAAAAATCCGTTCAGATGAGGCCATGGCTGACTGCATGTTGTTATACTTCTCCGCAATATCGCGGATAGGCCGAAAAAACATTCTCATGTATGAGATAAAGGCTACGAGAACGCCAAGGCTCAGGCTCTCGCCAAGAACTCGCACACCGCCATACCAAATAACCAGGGCTGTTGTTACTGAACTCAGGACTTCCATCGCCGGCATGAATACCGCAAATATTGTCACCTGGCGCATCCCCAGCAGGTAGTTCTCGTGGTTGAGTCTCTTGAAGCGCTCGTAATTTCCGACCTCCTGAAAGAATAGCTGGATGACACGAATACCATCAATACTCTCCTGAAGTCGTGTGTTGATCTCAGCGATCTTGACCCGAAGTTCCCGAAAAACGTCTCTGGCCAAGCGGCTCAGTAATGTAGCGGTGACAAATATAAGCGGAAGCATCAAGAAACAGACCAAGGCAAGTTTGAAGTTCATGACCAAAAGCACCAGGGTGATACCAAGCAGAAGAAAGATGTCTTTGAAGATCACCGTTATGATCGAAGCAAAAAATTCGTGCATATTCTGGACGTCGCTTGTCACACGGGTAACCAGCCGCCCAACGGGATTCCTCGTAAAGAATGCCACGGAAAGACTTTGGATGTGCTTGAAAAGCCTTAGCCTGAGATCGTGCATGACATACTGTCCCGCATATTCCATCACGAGGACATTGCCAAAGCTTAAGAAGAAGTGAAACAGAATAACGCCAAGAAAGACCACGGCAATCCAGGCCACACCGGCATAGTCTCCCGCTCTGAGAACTGCCAGGTCCGACTTTTCAAGCCTGTAAAGATCATCATAAGAAATTCTTGCATACGGCGACTCGATCTCAAAAAATGATGGGTAGCGATCTACCACATCTTTTACCTCTGCAACCCGAAGATCGGCCCTGTAGAATCGCCGTGCCCGCTCGACTCCTGGTTTGTGATCAACAGCGTCGTGCACAATATATCGGTCAATAGCTACCTTTGTCAGGTACGGAAGTGCCAGGTCGAGGGCTGTGATACCGATTACGAGACCAATGGAGAGCAGAAAGAAAAATCGGTATGGACGAACGTGGGGAAAGAGCCTCCTAAGCAATGTCAGATCATACGGTTTGCCCAGTTGGTCTTCTTCAAAATATCCGTAGTCGCGTCGCATGTGTTTCGCTATGGGACCTTATAATTGTCGCTTTCCGAAGTTCTGCAAAGCTCCCGCTGTGGGAGTATATGGTAAAAGCTGCTAGGCCAGTTCTTCTTCAACCTCCTGCCAGCGATGCATCCTGCTATAGAATCCCTCTTGCCCCATTAGTTCTTCGTGTTTTCCGGCCCCACTCATGTATCCACCTTCCAGCACGATAATCAGATCAGCGTGTCTCACATGGCTGATCCTGTGAGAGACGATAATCGTAGTCCGGTCGGTGGAAAGCTCTCGCACACTTGCCAGGATTGCAGCAGCCGTCTCGGTATCCACCTGACTCAGGGGATCATCCAAGATCAGAATAGGGGCTGAAATCAAAAGGGCCCTTGCCAGGGCAAGACGCTGCTTTTGGCCGCCGGAGAGTGTGACCCCTTTTTCTCCGATGAGGGTGTCGAATTGATGAGGAAATTCCATGATAGTGTCATATAGATGTGCTGCCTTTGCAGCCGCGACCATCTCTTCATCGGTGGCTTCCTGTTTGCCGAAATACAGATTTTCTCGGATCCTGCCCGAAAACACGAAGGTGTCTTGCGGTACAACTGCCTGGTGGGAACGCAGTACGTCCAAACGCATCTCTCGTATATCCACCCCATCAATCAGAAGCCGTCCCTGAGTCGCATCAACAAGCCTTGGAATCAGATGACACAGGGTAGTCTTCCCACTTCCTGTGGGCCCCACCACCCCTAGAGTCTGACCCGATGCCAATGAAAAAGATATGTTTGAAAGAACGCACGGCTGCCTTAGCCCATATTTGAAACCCACTTTGTCGAATAAAATATCTCCTCTAAGGTCTCTTAGCGGACTCGGTCTGTCGGGGCTGACGATTTGAGGTCTCGTCTCAAGTATAACGTTTATCCGATCAAGTGAGGCGGCTCCCCTCTGGATCAGATTCATTACCCACCCCATGGCCATCATCGGCCACGTGAGTAAGCCAAGGTAGCTTATGAATGCCACAAAATCACCGGGCGTGATGGTAAGACTGATTGCCTGTCGCCCCCCCAGATAAAGGACAACCGCTACGCTTAGACTGGAAAAGAACAACATCCCGGGGAAAAAGACCCCCGTAACCCGGACCAAGCGAAGATTTCTGCCCAGGTAATCTTTTGAGATTTTTGACAGCCTTTCAGCTTCCACGCCCTCTCGATTGTAAGCCTTAACCACACGGATCCCAGAAAAACGTTCGCGAACAGCTTCGGTCAAATCGGCAAAAGAGGCCTGAACTTGGCTGTACAGGTGGTGCATGCGCCGGGTAACAACACGAGCCAGTACCACAATAATCGGCATGGGCAGCAGGGCAAATACTGTCAAGGTCACGTTAATGTACAACATGAAACCGATCGCAGCCACGCCCAGCACGACCGCGTCGGTCAGGGCAACCATCCCCATGCCCACAGCCATGCGTACATGTTGGATGTCATTGGTAGCATGGGCCATCAAATCCCCTGTCTTAGTTTTATCAAAGTAGGCCGCAGAAAGGGTCTGGATATGGGAAAAGAGCCGATTCCGCAGTCCTTCCTCCACCCTTCTGGATGTTCCTATGAGACATATGCGCCACAAAAAGCGAAATGTCCCGATCAGTAGTGCCACACCAACCACATAAAGGGCATATTGAAGCAGCCTTGTGGCAGTGGTGCGGCCAATCGCCAGATCATCCACAGCCCATTTGATAATACGGGGGATGAATAATTGAAGCATGTCAACGACGAAGAGAGAAAAAAGGCCCAGTAAGATAACAGCCTTCTTTTCTATCAAATACGGCTTGATAAGGCGGTATGATTTCATGAATCTGCTTCTGCTTGCTTCTTGTTGAGATCTTTGCAGAACCTCGCGTCGCTTTTCGATATGAGGTTATGCAAAACTTTCTTATTGTACGTGGACTTGGGATCTATCTCCAACAGGACTGATGCTAACAGACAGGAAAAAAACAGTCAAAATGATTCCCCTTTTGAGCCGCGTTTATTGACATTCGCCGGCCCCATTGCTATACATTCGACTATGGAGCCTGGCAACATTGTTGAGTTCATTGACCGCAAGCAGATTGTGTGTGCGGTTATTTTGGCGCAGAAAAACCAAAAGGCCCGTATGCTCACTGAGCAGAATCGCGAGGTTAGCTATGGCGAAAAGCGGCTGGCCAATGTCGGAGATGAACACCTCGACCTAAACATCGGCAGAGAGGCCTTAGTGGAGCAGCTCGTTGCTGTAGCGTCAAGAAGAAGACAGCTTCAGAATCAGATAAATGTCAAAGAACTCTGGGATCTCCTTTATACCGATGCCTCTTGGATCGATGTGCAGAGCCTGGCAGAATTCTGCTTCAATGGCGAGATCTCCGGTGACCACACCTCGGCTGTGACGCGGGCACTCTTTGATGACCATCTCTATTTCAAGTTTGACACTAACAGGTTTTTTCCGAACAGTCCGGAGCAAGTGGCGCGGACCGCAGCACAGGCTTCACAAGAGGCCAGAAAGGCCCGTATCATCGAGGAAGGGAGTCGATGGATACGAGGAATCATGGAAAAGGAAAATGTCTCTGTGCCGCCTGATAAGGAAGAGATTGTTGAGATATTAAAATCTTTCCACCTCTTTGAAAAAGACAGTCCTCACTGCAAAATAGGCAAGCAGATCGTTGCACGCTCAGGCCTCGATCCAAAGGAGGGAGTGTTTCACCTGCTGGTCAAGTTAGGGGTCTGGGACAAAGATGAAAATCTCAGCCTTCATCGATTTGGTGTATCAGATTCCTTCCCTCCCGCGGTCATTGAGGCTGCCGACCACCTTATCCGTGAAGGCGTGCAGACAAATGCTGGTGTAAGCCGCAAAGACTTTACCTATCTTTCAACGCTGACCATCGACGGCCAGGGAACGCTTGATTTTGATGATGCCATCAGTGTTGAACCCAGAGATGACGGGCACCGGCTATGGATTCATATTACGGATGTGGGCCATTTTCTAAAGAAAGAAGGGCCGCTTGATCAAGAGGCCTTGGCCCGCACCAGTTCCATATACATGCCCGACAAGCGGATACCCATGCTTCCTCCGAGTTTGGCTGAAGATCTGTGCAGTCTGAAAGAGGGAGAGAATCGACTTGCAATAAGTATTATGGCAGACCTAGACAGCTCGGCGAATGTGGTAGCTTACGATATACTTCCAAGCGTCATACGGGTTGATCGACAGCTCACCTACTATTATGCCAACCTGTCAGTGCAAGAGGATCCGGATCTTTCAACGATCCATGAGCTTGCGAACAAATTGCGGAAGATCCGCCTGAACGCCTCCGCACTTCAGCTCATCCTGCCTGAAATAAATGTTTGGATAAATAGCGAGGGGCAAATTTCAGTCACGCAGATAAATAGAGAAAGTCCCAGTCGCATGATGGTTTCTGAGTGCATGATCCTGGCCAACTGGCTGGCGGCGCGCTTCTTTCGCGACCATGGGCAGGCAACTATCTTCAGGTCACAATTGCCTCCCAGGAATCGGCTCATCAGTGAAGACGGCGGCACACTTTACCAGAACTGTATGCAACGCAGATTCTTAAGCCGGGTCGTGTTAGGCATCGATCCCGAACCCCATGCTGGCCTTGGACTCGATGCCTATCTCACTTTGACCTCTCCCTTGCGAAAATATCTCGATCTTGTGACACAACGTCAGCTGAGGGGACTTCTCGGCATGGAGAGGCCATATAACGATGAAGAACTCACATTCATCACCCAGGCAGTCAAAGAGCCCATGAGCTACATTGCGGTGCTTCAGCAGGAGCGCACCCGCTACTGGATACTGAAATACCTTGAAGCTCTCGCAGGCACAAAAGAACAGGCACTGGTCCTTGAGAAGCGTCGACAAAGCTACGTAGTCCTTCTGCCGAACTATATGATTGAGTCGTCCCTTCCATTGAACTGCGGTGCAACCCTGAAACCCGAAGACACCATCATGGTCAAGATAGAACGGGTACACGCGAGGTCTGACACTCTTACGCTCTCTTTGGCCTGAGGCCTATCCCAGGCTCACCTGTCATTTCCACAATTAGACCTTTATAACCCCGCCTCGCTCTTTGATATGAGGATATGCAAAGCTCTCACAATGATAAATTACTCTTTCAATCCGAGGACCTTGCCTCAAACTCCATGGTTTCGTCATTTAGGAAACCAAGGTATTCATTATTCTTGTCAAACAAGAACCACAATTGACCAACGCTTAAAGCAGTTCCCCAGTCCACGTCTGCGTCCATTTCAATGACAACATCTTCGGGAGACACGGTTGAGCTCTTGATTCCGAACCCCTTGAAAAACTCTGAGAATTTGTCTCTGTCTGACATAGCTTCCTCCTTAAGAGTCCCTTTCATGTATGTATCATATAAGATTGCACGTAACACTTTAGCGTTTTGACAAAGGCCGTTTTGTGAACGACATGGAGCAAAATCAAGCTTTTTTCAAAAGGACACCTTTACAGAACCTCGCCTCGCTTTTTGATATGAGGTTTTTGACCCATCTTTGGACTTGGTCACTAAATCGCAAGAACTCGGCCTAACGGCCTCAAACAGCTTGCGATTTGCCCACTATGGTGGGCCGTTTGCTTCGCCCAGATGGGTGCCCCAAAAACCTCATAATTGTCGCTCTCCGAGGTTATGCAAAGCTCTCAAAAGGCTAAACTCTTACGATTGCACCAAGGTCTTTCACATCGGTCATGGAGCAGACGTTTCAAAATGAGGTACAAAGCCATAGGCCTTATATGTATCTTGGGCGCGTGCCGACTTGATGAAATCAAGAAATTTCTCAGCGTTCTCAGGGTGGGCGGCATTGGTCAAGCGGCAAATGTAGTAGTTGATCCTTTTCCTTTGATCCAGTTCTTGTCCTGGTTCCACCACATCCACAGCAAGGCCCGTGTGCCGCGCATGTGTAACCTCGGTGGCCCATACAGGCCCCACATCAACCGTTGCCTTTGCGATCCGCAGTGGCGTCTCCCTGTGGTGTACAATAGTAAGAATAGTTGTACCTTCCGCCCGCTTTTCTTCCATGATACGATCCACAAGGGGTTGTCCACCTGCCTGGCGGTACATCTCGACAATGTAATGAGCGATGTCTTCATACTCCGGATTCGGTTGTGAGATGCGAACTTCGTCTCGCCCAAGATCAAGAACAGACTGAATCTGTGCGGTGTTTCCTTCCGGCACCATCAAGACAATCCGATTATGGAGATACAGAAAATAGTCCCCTCTCGAAATGAATCCCTCCTCTTCAAGGCGCTTCATCGCCCTTTCGGTAACAGAGGCATATACATCAGGAACCACATCTATAAGCTTGTCCCGGAACATGGCGCCACCAGCCAAGATCTGTTTCAGTTCCAACCCCGGTGGAAGTGTTTCATAAAAGATCTTCTTAACATATGGGTGTTCTTCCTGAAAAGCGTGAAGGAGTTCTTTCATGACCATGAATTGATTGCCCGCCACAAAAAGCACCAGATCTGCTGAATCGGCGACTTCCAGATTGTGCAGATCATCAGATCGGTCCCCGGGAATGACCGGAAAACTTATGTTGTCTTTTTTGGTACCCATCTTGTTTCGTTATGTACTAACTTCCCTTCGAACCTCGTAAGTCTTTGTAGTAATTACTCCCAGGCATAGATTTGACACGTTTCTTGACCTCTGCTGCGATTGCGCTGACTTCCCCAATATGCCTAATGGGCCTGAATTCGTTTGTGACAACCGCTATGGAGATTGACACAAACGGAAAACACTCCTTTTCTCCTTTGCGATTTGTCGAATCAATGCAACCCCGTATCCTGTCATCCTCATCGTAAAAGTCTTGCACAATCAGATCGAAATTTCTTATGACCTCCTGGCAGACACCATCCAATGTGTCAGGCGGGATAATAAAGACAAAGTCATCTCCTCCCACGTGTCCTACGAAAGCCTCCGGCAAACCGAGTTTCCGCACCGAATTTGTAAGAAGACGAGCGGTCATCTTGATAATGTCGTCTCCTCTAAGGAATCCATATTTATCATTGAAAGACTTGAAGTTGTCAAGGTCCACATATGCGATGACAAAAGGATCCTCTCTGTCAATTAACCTTTGTATCTGCCTCGTAATCGAATAATTACCGGGAAGTTGAGTCAGGGGATTGGAGTCGCGCACCCTAGCCGCCCTGGCAAAGACCAAGGAAAGCCTTGACCGCATCTCGCCCGCGCCAAGTGGTCTTTTAAGATAGTCGTCAGCCGGAACGTCTTCCCAGTCGAGTCCAACCTTGTTGCCCGCTGGCTTGAGAATCAGGACAATCGGCAGATGACCAAAGACGGTATCCGCTTTGATCCGGCAGCACAAATCCTTCAATGTATCTTCATGCAATGACTGGTCGACAATGACCAAATCTGGAGGGTCACTGTAAATCATGTCAAGGGCATGCAGCGAAGACTCTGCGGTATGGATAACAAAACGGCCCTCATGCACTTCGCGTAAAAGCCGCTTTGTATCATCCTCATGGGAGGGGTCGCCGGTAATAAAGAGCACCCTTTTGTGGTTCTGCGTCATGCCCCGCTGTCGCCGGACAGGAAGTCTCCGGCATCTTCCAATTGCTCGCCCATTTCCCTGATGATCTCTTCGAGAAGTGAATCGTCGATATCGAGCACAGCCCAAGCCTTGGGGTCTATTTGGGGAACCAGATTGTCTCCTGCAAAACCAAAACCGTTCCCCCTGACAAGGACATCGGCAACGTGTACAATGGCAGTCGGCCCCTGGACGAACTCCGACATGTTTGGCCTGTGGTGATAGGCAATCGGGTCCATAAGCTTGTTGGGCAGGTTCCATTCTTCACAGAGCCACCTTCCAATAGTGGTGTGATTCAGTCCTAGGATCTCCACTTCCGCGTCATACATGGAGATCTGTTTGTTTGCAACTGCCTCATCTATTAGAGACAATTCTTTCGGGAGTTCAGTCCTTATGATTACCTTCCCTATATCGTGCAACAAGGCAGCAATGGATACCTCTTCAGGACTGGGATGTTTTGTCTTTCTGGCGATCACACCGGCAGTCATAGCACACCCAAGAGAGTGTTTCCACAAACCATGCATCCCCTCGCCGATCATCATATCAAAGACCGATGTACTCAGGACAAGCCCCTCAACCACGTCGAATCCAAGGATGATCAGGGCATGTGTTATGCTTGAGATGCGGCCGGGGAAACCGTGCAAGGCAGAGTTCACAACCCTAAGAATCTTGGCCGACAGGGCCTGGTCGGACGATATTACATTTGCTATGTCCTCTGCCGCGGTATCAGGATTTTTCACCAGACGGCTGATCTTTTCAAAAACACCCGGTAGCGTCGGAACATTTCTCAGGGCCTTCACACGCCTCCTCAAACTGTTCTTGTCCACCATTATGCTTCTTCCGCCTCTTCTCTTAAAAGCTTCAAGAATATGGTCTTGATCCTTTTCATCAGCGGGTCCGCCTCCACATTCCTGAAACGAGCATGAAGGTCATCCATCCGTTCGCTGATGCTCTTTTCCTCGCTGCCGGTATCCACGGGATGCCCGGCTACTGTTATGCGTTTTACATCCATTCCAGAAAGTCGAGCAATCGTTTCTTCGGTAAGCTCAGTCCCGGCACCACACAAAGTCATTCCCCTGTCGTTAGTTACCGGTTTCGCCAGTTTCATGCCAGGTTTGGCAAGCTTCAGCGGTATCTTCTGCATGTTACTCCCATCTCGGACAGGCCAAAGCCAAAAAACACTACTTTTGCAGGCAAACAGTGCGATCTCTTACGAAACCATCAAATTTTAATAACACATGCAACTGAATTGTGTCAAAAAATCTATCGGCTCGTAACACTTTAGCGCTTTGAAAAAGGCCGTTTTGTGAACGACATTGAGCAATTTTGGAAAAAGATTCACGATGAGGCTAGCGTAAAGAATTGCAAACTGTCTGAGGGCGTTAGCCCGAGTTTTTGCAATTTAGCCAGACTCGTTGTGAATCCCAAGATTGCTCACAGGAGTGAGCAAAATCGAGCTTTTTTCAAAAGGCTAAACTCTTATTTCGGCTTTTTCTATAAGGTACAAGGCCCAAGACATGGTCAGATGATAGTTACACGGGGAAAGGTTTTCCAGTCATCAAGGAGATAAAAGAAATCGTTTAGTGGTTTGCCAGGTCCCATCAGTTCCCTTAACTCTTCCGTGTAGGCATAGGCCGCCCAGTGAGGGATATGTATGTGCGCGGAACCTGTTATTCGGTCTGTTTCGAGTGTTCCTCCATATTTCTCTGTTGCAAAGCGGATGATAGAAAGGAACAATGCATAAAATATAGGCAGGTCGTTGGTTAGTACCTCGAGCCTGTTCCACGTGCTTTCGTATTGTGTCATTGAAAGCTTCCTGTTCCGTAAGAGAGTGTTTGTACATTATTATCGGCACGAGTGGGGAAAACCTGAAGGTTGCCACAAGGGCAAACAAAAAATGGCTTCTCCTGGGTCCGGCTTTTTTCTTTCTCACCGGTATAATGGGTCGAAAACTATACGCAAACGGCAGCCACTGGGCCAGCATCAGCAATCTGTTTTTTGACGGCAACGGTCAGGCCCTCTTTTTGCCCTTGCCCGGACCACCCGATCCAAACCACTGTAGTCCTTGACCACAGCCACATCAGCATAGGCTGTCGAGGCAGTCATGAGCTGTTCCACCGAAGCCCATTGATCGTGGCCAATCTCAAAAAGGAGCCAGCCGCCTGGAATTATATACGTTGCAG
>CAZCWQ010000082.1:0-13781 GCA_964502365.1 uncultured Desulfobacterales bacterium
GCGAAGGCGGTCGTACGGTAGGAGCCGGCGTTATTAGCGAAATATTGGAATAGGGGAGAGTGTCGTGAGAATCATTGTCACGTTGGCCTGTAGCGAGTGCAAGCGCCGGAATTATACTACGACTAAGAATAAGCGAACCACTCAAGGGAAGCTATCCTTTAAGAAATATTGCAAATTTTGTCGGACCCATACTTTGCACAAGGAGACCAAATAATCAGTTGATAGGCTGATTCGTTAGATGGTTAAGTACGACCCAACTACTCAACCACTCGACTACCCAACTATTGTGGTCACGCCAATGTCAACTTCTGAAGGATCACAGAACTCGACAGGCTTAGTGGCTGTGTTGTTTTTGCAGGCCAGTAGCTCTAACGGTTAGAGCACCGGACTCCAAATCCGGGTGATGGGGGTTCGAATCCCTCCTGGCCTGCCATTTCAAATGGCTCACAAGAGGGACTTCGGCATAGGACAGTTGCTTTGCGGACGAGGAGTGCTTTGGAGAAAAATGTAATTCATGGGACGCCTTAAACGGAAAAGGCCGGCATCGGCAAAGAAGAAAGCACGAAAAAAAGCGGCCAAAGGCAGCAATCGCCAAGGAGATCTTAAGGGGCAAGCAGTTGCAGAGACTGCTCAAGAGAAAAAGCCGGCACTGAAGAGGGAGTCGGTGGCGGCCAAAGCTGCCAAGAAGGAGACACCCAAGGCTATTGTGCCTACAGGGCCAAGGATTAGGCTGGCCTTTTGGGCAAAGACCAGTCAGTTCCTTCGGGAAGTAAAGATAGAGTTAAGAAAGGTTACGTGGCCTTCCAAGAAAGAGGCCATGGCGTCAACGGTTGTCGTTATTATTTTGGTGATAATTGTCTCTGTGTTCCTTGGACTGGTGGACGTGGGGCTGTCCAGCCTGATTCGTTTGGTACTTCATTGAGGTTTTGAGAAAGAGGATAAACAGTGGCTCAAAAATGGTATGTGGTTCATACTTATTCAGGGTATGAGAACAAGGTTAAAATTGCTTTGGAAGAGCAGATAGCTGCTTTTGCTCACCCTGAAAAGTTTGGCAGTATCTTGATTCCAACTGAGCAGGTTGTCGAGTTAGTGAAGGGAAAAAGGAAGACTTCTGCAAGAAAGTTCTATCCCGGCTATATCCTTGTCCAGATGGAACTGACAGAGGACACTTGGCATTTGGTGAAGGACACACCGAAGGTAACCGGCTTTCTAGGTGCTGGAGACACCCCTGCGCCGCTCACTGACGAGGAGGCAGAGCAAATTATGGGCCGGGTAGAGGCAGGGAAGCAGAAACCTCAACCGAAGTATTCCTTTGAGACAGGAGATGAGGTCCGCGTTATTGATGGACCCTTTACGAACTTTACCGGGACTGTAGATGACGTAAAACCAGACAAAGGGAAGATTAGAGTCTTTGTTAGCATTTTTGGCCGTCCTACACCCGTGGAGCTAGAATTTGTTCAGGTGATGAAGGTATAGTGTGGAAATCTGGTTGTAGCTAGCAGGAGCGGAGCGAATAGCATGGCTAAGAGAATTATAGGTTCGATTAAGTTGCAGGTTGCGGCCGGGCAGGCCAATCCTTCCCCACCTATCGGTCCTGCCTTGGGCCAGCATGGGGTTAACATCATGGAGTTTTGTAAGGCCTTCAATGCGAAAACGGCTGGTCAAGAGGGGATGATCATCCCCGTAGTTATTACAGTTTACCAGGATCGTTCTTTCTCCTTTGTTACTAAGACGCCCCCTGCTTCAGTATTACTGAAAAAAGCAGCTAAGGTCGCAAAAGGTTCTGGTGATCCTAAGAGAGAGAAGGTTGGGGAAATAACACGGGCGCAGATTGAGGAAATTGCTAACATGAAGCTTGTAGATTTGAATGCAAACGACTTGGAGAATGCCTGTAGGATTATAGAAGGCACGGCTCGCAGCATGGGTATCGAGGTAGTTTGATAGATTAAAAAGGGGTCTTAAGGTCACAATGAGAAAACGCGGGAAGAAATATATTGCAGCAAAACAGAGAGTTGAGGCGGACAGAAGGTATAATCTTGAAGAGGCGTTGAGGGCTGCTTTGGAGATGTCCTACCCAAGGTTTGACGAAACTATTGATGTCGCAGTGCGTTTGGGGGTGGATCCAAGACATGCTGACCAAATGGTACGTGGGTCTGTGATGTTGCCCAACGGAACTGGCAAAGAGGTAAAAGTCTTGGTTTTCGCAAAAGGTGAGAAAGAAAAGGAGGCTGTGGAAGCGGGTGCGGATTTTGTGGGAAACGATGACTTGTTGGAAAAGATCAAAGGTGGCTGGCTGGAGTTTGACAAAGCGGTTGCTACTCCTGACATGATGGGTGCGGTGGGCCGCATTGGAAAGATCCTTGGCCCCAGGGGTCTAATGCCCAATGCAAAGACCGGGACTGTCACCTTTGACGTATCCCGTGCTGTCAAGGATCTAAAGGCAGGCAAGATCGAATTCAGGGTAGAACGTGCGGGCATTATACATGCACCAATGGGCAAGGTTTCCTTTGGCGTGGATAGACTTTTAGAAAACCTATCCTCTTTTTTCGAGACAATCATGCGTCTCAAACCGGCCAGCAGCAAGGGTACATATCTGAAGAGCATCTCCGTTTCAGCTACCATGGGCCCGGGTATTAAGATAGATCCTGCCTATGTAAAGACTATTCTGAAATAAAACTAGGGCATATCAGCCTTGGGCAAAATAGTAGGAAATTATCTGTCAAAGACCGCAGGCACACCTTCGACCGAGGTGTTTAAACAGTCACTGACCTGTCGAGGCAGTCCACAAGGTTAGACGCAACTGTTGCCGCTGAACGGTTGCTTCTGAGAATATTGGCCAGCAAGCGGCGGCCACTGTTGATGACTTCTCGTTTTTGTCTCCGGCTTAGGCAGAAGAGAAAGGAGGGGTTACTTACTCTTGAAACGAGCAGAAAAGGAACAAGTGGTTAAAGCCCTTTGCGAAAGGTTTTCCAAGGCGAAGGCTGTAGTACTGACAGACTTCAGGGGCCTGGATACGTCTGCCATGAATGAATTGCGGGGTCAACTCAGGGAAGCATCAATTGAATACCGTGTAGTAAAAAATACACTCATGTCAAGAGCTTCTGAAGGAACTGACATGGCCCTTTTGAAGGATTATTTCATCGGACCTTGCGCGGTGGCCTTAACCTATGATGATCCCATCGGTCCGGCGAGAGTGCTCACAAAGTTTAGAGAGGAGCATGCCGCCCTTGAAGTTAAGGCTGGCATCGTTGAGGGCAAGGTCGTTGATCCCGAAGGTGTGAAACAACTCTCCAGGCTTCCGTCGCGTGAGGACTTGCTATCACAGCTGCTTTCGGTGTTCAATGGCCCTGTCAGGGCATTACTAACGGTGCTCAATGGAGTGCCAAGGAGCTTTTTGGGTGTTTTACATGCCATTGAAGGGCAGAAGGAATCCGGATAGACTGAAAAGCTTGGCGGTATGGAAAGTTTATTTTCTTGAGCGGCGCAGTCCCGCTAAAGGCGGGGACATATAAGATCGCTCCGCGATTTCATTACAGAGGAGGGCGTGTATAATGGCTAAAGTTAAGAAAGAAGATGTTATAGAATTTATTTCTAACATGTCAGTGCTTGAGCTTTCTGAATTGGTGAAAGAATTGGAGGAAAAATTCGGTGTGTCAGCTGCCGCTCCTGTGGCAGTGGCGGCGGCACCCGCCGCAGGTGCCGCACAGGCCGAAGCAGAAGAGAAGACTGAATTCGATGTCATTCTCAGTGAAGTGGGCGACAAGAAAATCCAGGTTATTAAGGCGATTCGGGCTATCACTGGTCTCGGTTTGAAAGAGGCCAAGGCGGTTGTGGATGAGGCTCCAAAGCCGGTTAAGGAAGGGGTTTCAAAAGACGAGGCTGAGGACATCAAGAAGCAATTGGAGGAAGCTGGTGCAACCGTAAAGATCAAGTAAGAAACCGTTGGTTGTATCGAGTTAATTCTCATGGACGCACATGAAGGAGATATCATGGAAAAGAGGCTATTGGGAACCAAGCGCCTAAGAAGGGACTTTGGGACGATTCCAAAGATTCTCGCATTTCCGAACTTGATCGAGATGCAGAGGGATTCTTATGTCCGGTTTTTGCAGCGTGATGTTGCGCCTGAAAAGAGAGAGGATATCGGTCTTCAGGCAGCCTTTACTAGTGTTTTCCCCATCCGCGATTTTACCGGCACCGCTGTTCTCGAGTTTGTTTCCTACGGCTTTGGCGAGGTCAAGTATGATGAACAGGAATGCCTCCACAAAGGAATGACCTATGAAGTACCGATGCGGATCACGGTTCGACTGGTAATATATGAAACAGACAAGGAAACAGGGGTTCAAAATATCCGTGATATAAAGGAGCAAGAGATCTACTTTGGCACTATCCCATTGATGACCGACAGAGGCACCTTCGTTATTAACGGGACCGAGCGAGCCGTGGTGAGCCAACTCCACAGGTCGCCCGGGGTGTTTTTTGATCATGACAAGGGCAAGACGCATTCTAGCGGCAGGGTTCTTTATTCGGCAAGGATTATCCCGGTGCGGGGATCCTGGATAGATCTGGAAATCGATGCCAAGGATGTGGTTTATGTTCGGATCGACCGTCGCCGAAAATTTCCGGTCACCTTGCTTCTTAAGGCCTTTGGATACTCGGCAGAGGACATTTTAGCTTATTTTTATCACAGGGAGAAAATCCTGGTCGAAGGCAGACGCCTTTACAAGGCCCTTGATGAAGAGCTGATTCAGACACAAAGGGTGTCAAAGACCGTGAGACATCCCAAAAGCGGGGAGATAATTGCCAAGAAGGGGCACAGGTTTACCAAGAAGGTCTTGCGCCAACTACGGAGTGCCAAGATAGACCGCATCCCTATCGATTTTGAAGATATTGAAAACAAGGTGTTGGCGTCCACCTTGGCAGACCCGAAGAGCGGGGAGGTCATTGCCAGCTACAACGAAGCCTTAGATGGAGAGGTCTTTGATAAGATTGTTGCAGCCAAGATATCTGCCTTTGACGTCTTGTACATAGACAATGTTACAGTCAGTGATTCTATAAGAAAGACCCTTCTCCTTGACAAGGTGGAGACCCATGAGGACGCTCTTTTGGAGATTTACAGGAGGCTTCGGCCCAGCAATCCTCCCACCATCGAAGTGGCCCGAGACCTGTGTAGTCAGCTTTTCTTTCGCTCTTCCCATTATGATCTATCGCCAGTAGGTCGTTTTAAAATGAACATACGCTTAAAGCAGGATATTTCTTTAGATGTACGCACTCTAATGAAAGAAGATCTGTTGTGTACGACCAAGACCTTAGTACAGCTGAAAGACAGGCAAGGGCCGGCAGATGATATCGACCACTTAGGAAATCGGCGTGTGCGGGCTGTTGGGGAGCTTCTGGAAAACCAATACCGCGTTGGGTTGGTGAGGATGGAACGTGCCATTAAGGAGCGAATGAGCCTTCAGGAGATCGACACGTTAATGCCTCATGACCTGATCAATTCCAAGCCGGTTTCTGCTGTGGTTAAGGAGTTTTTTGGGACAAGTCAGCTTTCTCAGTTCATGGATCAGACCAACCCGCTTTCTGAGGTTACCCACAAGCGGCGATTGAGTGCCTTGGGACCGGGGGGGCTGACGAGGGAACGGGCGGGTTTTGAGGTGCGAGATGTCCATCCTACGCATTACGGGCGCATATGTCCCATTGAGACCCCCGAGGGGCCCAATATCGGTTTGATAGTCTCGCTGAGCACTTATGCACGTGTTAACAAGTTTGGTTTTGTTGAGACGCCTTACCGGGTGGTGAAGGATGGTCGGGCAACAGACACGGTGAAGTACATGAGCGCCTTGGACGAAAAAGACCACCCGATTGCCCAAGCAAATGCCCTCTTGGATGCCAAAGATCGATTTGTCAAGCCAGTAGTCTCAGCCCGGGTTGAGGGCGAGTTCGTTATGGTTAAGCGCGAAGAGATCGAACTTATGGATATCTCACCAGATCAATTGGTGAGCGTTTCGGCATCCCTTATTCCCTTTTTGGAAAATGATGATGCCAACCGGGCCCTCATGGGGTCAAACATGCAGCGCCAAGCTGTCCCGCTACTGGTGAGCAGTGCCCCCCTGGTCGGTACAGGTATGGAGAAGGTGGTGGCCAAGGATTCGGGGGTTACTGTAATAGCCGACCATGATGGCGAAATAGTCGATGTGGATGCCAGCCGGATAGTAGTTAAGCATATCGGGGGCGGTAATGGCTCGGGCAGACAAGTGAGCATCTATAACCTGAGCAAGTTTTCCCGCTCTAACCAGAATACCTGCTTTAACCATCGGCCCATTGTAACAAAGGGCGAGTATGTGAAGAAGGGCGATATCATTGCTGATGGTCCGGCCACAGAGGCGGGAGAGCTTGCCCTAGGCAAAAACGTGTTGGTGGCGTTTATGCCTTGGGGTGGGTATAACTTCGAGGACTCTATCCTGGTGAGTGAACGCCTTGTACGGGACGGGGTGTTTACATCGATTCACATTGAAAAGTTTGAGACAGTAGCTCGCGACACCAAACTCGGCAAAGAGGAGATTACGCGGGACATTCCAAATGTTGGAGAAGAGGCCCTGGCAAATCTTGATGATAGCGGCATTATTCGCTTGGGGGCTGAAGTCAAACCGGGAGATGTCCTGGTGGGGAAAGTGACTCCTAAGGGGGAGACACAGCTATCCCCCGAAGAAAAGCTGCTCAGAGCAATCTTTGGAGAAAAGGCGGCTGACGTAAAAGACTCTTCTCTTCGTGTGCCGCCTGGCATAACCGGTATTGTTATTGATGCCAAAGTCTTCTCCAGAAGAGGTGTGGAAAAGGATGAGAGAGCCTTGAGCATTGAAAGGCACGAAATCGAATCCCTTGAAAAAGATAGGGATGACGAGTTGGCTATTATTGAAGAGGTTGCCAGAGAAAAGCTTTCAGAGTTACTTGTGGGCAAGATTTGTGCAGCTCCTTTCAAGAAACGGAAAACGTCACTTATCAAGAAGGGAGAGAAAATTTCCCATGAGGCCCTATCCAAGCTTTCCGTCTCCGACATGTCTTCCATCCAACTGAAAGATGCTTTACAGGCCTCACAAGTTGGAAAAATAGTACACCGCTACGAAGAGCAGTGCGATCAAGTACGCAACCGTCTTGCACATCAAGTGGAGCGTTACGAAAGGGGTGATGAGCTGCCTCCTGGTATTATCAAAATGGTTAAGGTTTATGTGGCTATGAAACGCAGGCTGTCGGTGGGTGACAAGATGGCAGGCCGGCATGGCAACAAGGGGGTTGTCTCACGCATCTTACCTGAAGAAGATATGCCCTATTTTGAAGACGGGACGCCTGTGGACATTGTGTTGAATCCTCTGGGGGTCCCGTCCCGAATGAATGTCGGACAGATTCTTGAGACTCACCTGGGGTGGGCTGCCAGGGGGCTTGGGGGTCAAATTGAAAAGCTTATCCGTTTGGAGAAATACAAGGCTTTAAAGACGAAGCTGAAGTCAGTTTTCCCTTCGTCTACGACAAAGGCCAAGATAGGTCGTCTTAAGGAGGACGGGTTGCTGACCCTGGCGAGGCGTTACAGACGAGGTGTCCATGTGGCTACGCCGGTCTTTGACGGTGCCAAGGAGGGAGAGATTAAGGAATTGTTGCAGTCAGCCGGCTATCCCACTAGTGGGCAGGCCTTGCTCTGCGACGGGCGTAGCGGGGAGCTTTTTGACAACAAAGTTACGGTTGGTATCATGTATATGTTAAAACTGCATCATCTAGTGGATGATAAGATTCATGCTCGTTCCATTGGCCCGTATTCCCTCGTAACCCAGCAACCTTTGGGTGGAAAAGCCCAGTTTGGCGGTCAGCGATTGGGTGAAATGGAGGTCTGGGCCATGGAGGCGTATGGTGCAGCATATTCCCTGCAGGAATTCTTGACAGTCAAGTCGGATGACATGGCCGGCAGGACGCGTATGTATGAAAAGATCGTTAAAGGTGAGAATGTACTTGAGGCAGGCGTGCCTGAATCATTCAATGTCTTGGTCAAAGAACTGCAGGGTTTGGGCTTGAATATTGAGCTTTTTGAAGGGAAAAAGGAAACCTAAGAAAAGGAGGGTGCCTTGGAAGAGCTATACAGTTTCTTTGCCAGGCCTAAGGATCCCCTTAACTACACCGCTATACGTATCTCGCTAGCGTCGGCTGACAAGATTAGTGGGTGGTCCCATGGGGAGATCAAGAAACCTGAAACCATTAACTACAGAACTTTTAAGCCGGAACGTGATGGACTTTTCTGTGCAAAGATCTTTGGACCCACCAAGGATTATGAATGCAACTGTGGCAAGTATAAGAGGATGAAACACCGCGGGGTCGTTTGTGAGAAGTGCGGAGTTGAGGTTATTCAGTCTAAGGTGCGCCGGGAACGGATGGGGCACATTGAGTTGGCCACTCCAGTAGCCCACATATGGTTCATGAGAAGCCTTCCGAGCAAGATCGGCAACCTTCTGGACTTGGCAATGAAGGACCTGGAAAAGGTTCTCTATTTTGATTCCTATATTGTGATCGACCCCAAGAATACCGATCTTGCCCCGCGTCAGCTCCTTTCAGAAGAGAGGTACAGAGAGGCCATAGAAAAATATGGCGGTGACTTTGAGGCGGGCATAGGCGCTGAGGCAATCAAGGTTCTTCTCGAACGGCTTGATTTAGATGAGGAATACAAGAGGCTGAGGGCCCATATTCTGGCTACAGGTTCAGAGACCAAGCGGAAAAAACTGTCCAAACAGATCAAGATCGTTGATGCATTTCGTAATTCCGGAAATCGGCCCGAGTGGACGATCATGGATGTGATCCCAGTGTTGCCTCCAGATTTGCGTCCACTGGTCCCACTTGAGGGGGGCAGGTTTGCAACGTCGGACCTGAATGACCTTTATCGCAGGGTAATCAATCGCAATAACCGGTTAAAGCGACTTCAGGAACTGCGGGCTCCTGAAATTATTGTCCGCAACGAAAAAAGGATGCTTCAAGAGGCTACAGATGTCCTCTTTGACAATGGCCGCCACGGCAGGGTCGTGACAGGGCAAAATAGACGGCCGCTTAAGTCCTTGAGTGATGCTTTAAGAGGCAAACAAGGTCGGTTCCGTCAAAACCTGTTGGGCAAACGGGTTGACTATTCAGGTCGCACGGTTATCGTCATAGGGCCGGACCTGCGTCTTCACCAGTGTGGTCTGCCAAAGAAAATGGCCTTGGAACTTTTCAAACCCTTTGTGTTTTATAGACTTGAAGAAAAAGGGTTGGTGACCACAGTAAAGAGTGCCAAAAAGCTTGTGGAGAGGGAAACCCCTGAGGTCTGGGATACCCTTGACGAGGTAGTAAAGGAATACCCGGTAATCCTGAACCGGGCTCCAACCCTGCATCGTCTTGGAATGCAAGCTTTTGAGCCTATCCTCATAGAAGGCAAGGCGATTCAACTCCACCCTTTAGTCTGTACTGCCTTTAATGCCGACTTTGATGGAGACCAGATGGCGGTACATGTACCCCTTTCCATTGAAGCTCAGATTGAGGCTAGGGTGCTGATGTTATCCTCGAACAACATCCTTTCTCCCGCCCATGGGGATCCTATTATCGTCCCAACGCAGGATATTGTGTTGGGCATCTATTATATGACGCGGGAGATCTCTGGCGCTACGGGACAAGGGAAACTATTTTCCAATGCAGAGGAAGTGCGCTCTGCTTATGATGCAGGTGCCGTGGACCTTCATGCCAAAATCTTGGTCCGTATGGATGGCCGGCGGGTGGAGACCACCGCAGGGCGTATCATCCTTAGGGAGATCTTGTCTGACCAGCCGATTATCCGCTTGGGTCACATCATGGTTTCTTCAGAACAGGAGGCTACAGCCGCGCTGGCCGATTTGAAGGAAGGGGCTGATTTTCTCCAGATCGTCCAGGCCAGCTCAGTAAGTGTGGACCGAGAAAAGGGAGGTGATCTGGGATTTGTCCAGAAGGAACTTCTGGAAAAGACTTTCGGCATCAGTGCGGCAGAGGCGGAAAGGGTTTTCGGTTTGCAGGCAGGACAGATTAGTGATGTTGTCAGGGGCGACGGGAGCTATCATGTATTCGAGGTCAGGGAAAAGAGAAATGGTATTCCTTTTGATCTCATCAATAGAGTCATGGACAAGAAAAGTCTCAGCCAACTGATCAATTACTGCTATCGTATTCTAGGAGGCAAAGCGACTGTCATTCTTTCGGACCGCTTGAAGGATATTGGATATAGATACGCCAGCCAGGCAGGCATCTCTGTTTGTGTTGATGACATGGTTATTCCTGAGAAAAAGTGGGACATTATTCATCGAGCTGAGAAGCAGGTAGGCGAGATCACTGAACAGTATACGGAAGGTCTTATAACAGGCGGCGAAAAGTATAATAAGGTGGTTGACATTTGGGCAAAAGCTACCGCAGATGTGGCTAACGAAATGATGGAAGAGATGAAAACAGCCCCCGTTGCTGAAGGTGACGGGGGGGCCGTGTCAAAGACTCAGCTTATGGGGGGGAAAAGTGCCAACCCCATTTACATGATGGCTGATTCAGGTTCGCGGGGCAGCAAAGACCAGATGCGACAGCTGGCTGGCATGCGAGGCCTTATGGCTAAACCTTCTGGTGAAATCATCGAGACGCCGATTACGGCCAATTTTCGTGAAGGCCTCACGGTGCTCCAATACTTCAGCTCAACCCATGGTGCCCGAAAGGGCTTGGCTGATACGGCGCTGAAGACTGCCAACTCAGGATATCTTACACGACGCCTGGTGGATGTTGCACAGGATTGTGCCGTTACACAGGACGATTGTGGTACCACTATGGGCATTGAAGTGGAATCGCTTGTTGAAGGTGGTGAGATTATTCAAAAGGTGGGAGAACGTGTACTTGGACGCGTGGCCATGGAGGATATCCGAGACCAATACACGGATGAGATTTTGGTCAAGGCCAATGAGGAGATTGATGAAGAGAAGGTTGCCAAGATCGACAATGCGGGGCTAACCAGAATTAGGATTCGATCCGCGCTCACGTGTCGCTCGCGGGAAGGTATTTGCTCCAAGTGCTACGGCCGTGATTTGGCCTATGGGAAGGCAGTAGAGATTGGCGCGCCAGTGGGAGTCTTGGCTGCCCAGTCTATCGGCGAACCCGGCACGCAGCTTACCATGCGAACCTTCCATATCGGGGGCACGGCCCGTGGGGCCGCAGAACAGGCTGACTTCAGGGCAGTTAATGCTGGTAAGATGAAATATATCGGCCTCAATACCGTAAAGAACCCGGAAGGTGAATATGTGGTTATGAACCGGCAAGGAGGAGAATTTGCTATTGTAGATAAAGAGGGTCGAGAGCGCGAGCGATATCCCGTTATCTACGGTGCCCATTTTAAGGTGGAGGCTGGAGCAAAGGTGAAGCAGGGTGATTTGTTGGTATCGTGGGATCCTTATACCACTCCTATTCTCACTGAGGCGGATGGGAGGGTGAAGTTTGGAGATGTCATCGCTGGGACTACGATGAAAGAAAAGGTAGATCCTGTGACAGGGAAGGCAAGCTACGTGATTGTTGAAACCGCCAAGGATACTAACGTTCGCCCGAGGATATCTATAAAGGATGAGGCAGGCAAAACTGCAAAACTTCCCAGAGGCGGAAGGGCACGTTATTTTCTTCCTACAGATGCTATTCTCATGGTGTCTGAAGGGGATAAGGTTAGCGCTGGTGATGTTGTTGCAAAGCTTCCACGGGAGACAACTAAGACCAAAGACATTACAGGAGGTCTTCCGCGTGTGGCCGAGCTCTTTGAATGCAGAAAACCAAAAGAGGCATCTGTTCTCAGCGAGATTGATGGATATGTAAGTATTTCCAAGGCAACAAAGAAAGGCAAGCAGAAGCTTACCGTAACCCCGGCAGATGTGGGGGACAAGAGAGAATATTTGATTCCTCGAGGAAAGCATATAAACGTTGTGGAAGGAGATTTCCTCAGAGCGGGGGATGCTTTGATCGGGGGGGCAGCTAATCCCCATGACATTCTAAGCATTAGGGGAGAGCTGGCTCTGGCGCGGTATCTAGTGGATCAGATACAAGAAGTTTACCGGCTCCAAGGGGTCAGGATCAATGACAAGCATATCGAGGTTATTGTCCGTCAGATGTTGGGTCGTGTGAGAATAGTGGATGTGGGAGACACTGATTTTGTATTGGAAGAACATGTTGAAAAGGTGCATTTTGAAGATGTCAATCGACAGGTCATGGCTGAGGGTGGCAAGCCAGCTGTGGCAAAGCCTGTTCTTTTGGGTATTACTAAGGCATCGCTAAGCACTGAGAGTTTCATTTCTGCGGCATCGTTTCAAGAAACGACCAAGGTCTTATCTGAAGCGAGTATAGCAGGCAAAGTGGATCACTTGAAGGGATTGAAAGAGAACGTGATTATGGGGCGGATCATACCTGCGGGCACGGGCATGAGACGGTATCGGAAGGCGTCTGTGGTGGTTGAGGCGGAAAGACGGGCAGAGGAAGGCGCAGGTAGTATGATGACAGCGGCGGACGGACAAGAGGGAGAAGTGGCTCACGCCTGATAGGGAAGGAAAAAAATCAGTTGACATTATCGTATTGGGTGTATAGATTTCTAGTTTTTGCGATCCTCGCCAGCTACCGCACACTTCCACGCGAAGTTCAAAGGGTCTGCGGCTGTCACATGGAAAAAATCGCCTGGCGGTTTTGCATGACCACGGCTTGGACAGGACTGAATGCTAAAAAACATTGTAATTCAATACAGTTGAGGAAAAGATTATGCCTACGATAAGTCAGTTGGTCAGAAAAGGACGGGAGCGTGTACAAAAGAAGCCCACCACTCCCGCCCTTAGGGGGTGTCCTCAAAAGCGAGGCGTATGTACACGCGTATATACTGCTACCCCCAAAAAACCGAATTCGGCTTTGAGAAAAGTGGCCAGAGTGCGCTTGACCAACGGCATTGAGGTTACTGCATACATTCCTGGTGTAGGGCACAACCTCCAAGAGCATTCTGTTGTCTTGGTACGAGGCGGGCGGGTGAAAGACCTGCCCGGCGTCCGGTATCATGTGGTCAGAGGCACGCTCGACTCTATCGGTGTTCAGGACCGCAAACAGAGGCGATCAAAGTATGGAGCCAAGAGGTCAAAGTAGAGCACTACGTGGATGTTTGTGAGTTAGTAGCCTAGGCCCCATCAGAGCAAAGGAGAGAGTTGCATGCCTAGAAAAGGGGAGGTACCAAAGCGAGATATTTTACCTGATCCGAAGTACAAGAGCAAACTTGTGTCAAAATTTATCAATTGTATGATGAAGGACGGCAAGAAGAGTGTTTCAGAATCAATCATGTACAAAGCTTTTGAGATTATTGAAACAAGAACCAAGGAACCACCTCTCAAGATTTTCGAAAAGGCAATGGACAATGTGAGGCCGATTATTGAGGTGAAGTCCCGTCGTGTGGGAGGTTCCACCTATCAGGTGCCCATTGAGGTACGCCGAAGTCGCCGCAGGACTTTGGGAATCAGATGGCTGATCGCTTTTGCCCGGAAACGTTCCGAAAAGACTATGGCTGAGAGATTGGCGGCGGAGTTAATAGATGCAGCCAACCAGCGGGGAGCAGCCATTAAGAAAAGGGAAGATACTCACAAGATGGCCGAGGCGAACAAGGCTTTTGCCCATTACAGATGGTAACAAGACATGACTATTTCTTGAGTACGGGGGGAGGGACACAAGATGGCCAAGGAAAAGTTTGAGCGGGTGAAGCCGCATTTAAA
>CAZCWQ010000083.1:0-12312 GCA_964502365.1 uncultured Desulfobacterales bacterium
CTTAGGAGCTTCTTCAAAGAAGCACTCAGATGTTTACATTTTACACACAGAATGATAATTTTTCCAGTGTTATATAGGCGCAATGACGGAGTATGGGACTGATGGATTACAGGCTCGACCCTCTTTTTGTGAAGGAGCAGCTTCTGGCCAACAGAAAGCGTTTCATCACATATAATATCAACCGAATACGGGAGTTGATCCGGTATCTCCCTGCCAAGAAACTGGAGCTGTTTCACACCATTCCCTTCCTGCTGCACGTGAATTCCCCGGAGCTGCCAGGCTATGTTTCTGATCCACAAACCCCCTGCGGCATTTATAGATTCTATGACTCAGGCTTCTGGAAGCTCGGGAAAAGGCGTATGGGTATCAACATACACAAAATACAATCTTTTGTCTCAAAAAGGTTTTACATTAAAGGAATTTATCTCATAGGAAGTGCCGGATCATTGGGACAGACAGACTGCTGCGGTTTTGAATACTGGTTGGTCATTGACAGGGATTCGATTAGCGAGATCCAGCGAGGACTCCTTCTGAAAAAGCTCAGTATCATCGAGAATTGGGGCAAGGAGACTTATGGCCATCATCTCACGTTTTTTGTCCTGGATTCCGAACAAATGCGACAGAACGATTTCTCCGGAATTCATGAAAATGGTTTCCGAAGTGCTCAAAACACCATCTTGAAAGAAGTATTCTACCGCACCTTTATCCTGATTGCCGGACAAATTCCCTACTGGGCCATCCTTCCTGCTGGTTTGAACGATCCTGACTACGGGACCTGGATAGAAACTGCCTCGCTGTTATCCAACGACGATTTTGTGTCCAGTGACTATGTGGACCTCGGCAACCTGACGTCTATCAAGAGCGAGGAGTGTTTGGACGCGGCGCTTTGGCAAATCTATAGGGCAGGAGAAAACCCTGTAGAGTCACTAATCGAGGCATTTCTCATTGCCCAACATTGTTTCTTTCAAAAACAGGAAGGGTTGCTTTGCGACATTATAAGAAGGAGGATGTCGGAAAGTCGATTGGATAGCTGTCTGCTCGATCCCTGTGCCCTTGCCTTTGAAAGGGCGCTCAGATTTTGCGAGAGCATGGGTGACGACGATGGGCTCGATTTGTTAAGGCAGTGCATCTATCTCTGCATAACAGGCTACCCGGTGCCGTTGCAACTCGATGAAGACGACCCTAAAAGTCAATTATTGAGGCATTATGTCAAAGAATGGTCATGGAAAAGTAATCAAATTAGCCAACTTCAATCATATACATTCTGGACAGAAAACGAAAAACTCCGATTTGAAAATGATATAATCAAGAAACTTTGGTTCTTGTACAGGCTAATCTTTCGGTCAATGGAAAAAGCGGAACTCCAGACAGGCAAACCTTCTGATGACGTGGTTGTGCTCAAACATAGGATTGCAAGCCGTTTTAGGAAAAAACAAGGCAAGGTTCCGCACTCATCGGTCTCTCTTCGCGCCAAAGGGAACGGTCTCAGTATGTTCATAGCCTATGAGAGGAAAACTTCCGGTGCGGACATGTGGACCGTATTCAATGGCCCACTGAAGCATTCTGACGACAATGAATCCGCCCTTTTTGCGGCTCCTGAATTGCTACATGTACTTGGGTGGATAGTTCTAAATAGACTGTGCCAAGGTAGACTCTCTTCCATAACCTTTCAACACCCTCAAAGCCCGATCTCCCCAAAGCATGGCCAAGAGCTCCTTGAATCCCTGTTCGGTTTTTTTTCAGATGAAATGCTGCCTGTGACGAATTACATGCCTTCTGATCCTACGTTTATGAAGGTTTTTGCCGCCCTTGATGCAGGCCGCTTTGCGACTGATGACACCCTGCATTTCGCGGATTTCTTAGCACTGAATTCCTGGGGCGAAATGTTTTTTTCCTCCCTCGACTTAACGAATATTGAAAACCATCTCCTGAAGTGTCATGAGATAGCAAAACAAATCCGGCTTTATGTTAGTGAACCGTGCGCGGGAAAGTCACAATACCAGATCCATGACTCACGAACTTCAGGGGAATCCGCGACGACGATAACGGTCGAGGACTTCATAAAATCCTTCCAGGAGACTGGTGCCATGGATCTTAAGGCCCGCAAGACAAAGAGAAAAGACCGACTTGAACATGATGAAACAGAAGCAGTGGCCCCCCTGCTTGATTTGTTTTGACAAGTTTGGTACTTAGTAAATGCTTAGCCTTTTGAAGAAGGCTCAATCTTGCTCAATGTCGTTCACGAAACAGCCTTTTTCAAAACACTAAAGTGTTACATGAAAACGACTTCGTTTCTGATTGTGGATGATAATTCAGTAGCCCTCAGGGAATTTACGGATATCCTGAAATATTTGGGAAACAAGGACGTCCACACAACAAGTACGGCAAATGAGGCGTGGGCCATGCTGAGGGTGAAGGAGTTTGCCTGTGTTGTTTCTGCTTGGGATATGCCCGAGATGTCAGGACTGGCCCTTTTGAAAATCGTACGAAACGATGACAGGTTTGCCAACTTGCCGTTTTACCTCTCCGATTCCGCCTTTACCAAGCCCAAGGTCATTGAAGCCGGCAGGGCGGGTGTTAGTGGTCTGATTGTCAAACCGTACGACATGGAAACCCTAAAGGGAAAGATCGCAGGCATGGTGGAAGCAGCCGGTCTTGGTCCTCCCAGCGAGGAGGAAGTTACGCTGGAGGAGGGGATGAAGCTCCTCGAGTCGGGAGATAACGAAGGTGCGCTGGTATTATTTGAGAAGATGTTGAAAGAGGGTGAGAGCGCGGAGGTTTATTACAACATAGGTTATATCAAGACGTCTCAAGGACTTTATCAAGAAGGGATTGAAGCTTTCAGAAAGGCCACTCAGCTTGACCGCCTCTTTGCCAAGGCGTATGAAGCTATGGGGCGGGCCTACAAAGAGTTGGGACAGCCCGAAGAGGCCGAGAAGTGTTTGCATAAGGCTGCTGAAATCTATATGAGCAGCGAGAAAGATGAAAATGCGGAAGAGATCTTAAACGAAATTTTGGAACTTCAGCCTGATACGGTGAACGTTTACAACAGCCTGGGCGTTTTGTATCGCAAGAGAGGTGATTTCGAAGGTTCGCTCAAACAGTACGAAAAAGCGCTAAAAATCCATCCTCAAGCGCCTCATATCTACTACAATATTGGCCGGGTGCATATCGACATGAATAATCCGGACAAAGCAGCATCACACTTCAGGATCGCACTTAAGCTGGAGCCGAACTTCAAAGAGGCCCGGGAAGCCCTGGATGCTGTAGAACTCGGCATGTTGTGACTAGACCCTGCATAAACCCCTTCTGACTTATTTACATGAGCTTTCTGACCCATCTACAGGCTTGCTCACTAAATCACAAGAACTCTCCGCCTGCGGCGCCGCGCCTCCGGCGGATCAAACAGCTTGCGATTTGCCCACCAGAGTGGGCCGTTCGCTTCGCCCAGATGGGTTGCCCAGAAAGCTCATGATGGTCGTTCAAATGGGTTATGCAAGGTCTCGTGACATCAGTATATGGCAGATTTGCGTTTTGCGGCTCCAATCCACGCCACGATCCGTCGTTTCACAAGCGCGGTTCGGCGAAGCTCCAGTGTCTGGTCGAGCCTTAAGAGTCGGGGAAAGAGCCTGTCCGCATCTTGCTCGCCGAGTTCTTTTCTCGTACGAATACCGGCGTTTTCCAAGAGTCGGGCATTGACCGCTCCCATGCTGAGCAAACCGACAAGCTCAAGGCGGTGGCGAATGCGATCACGAAATGCCGGTGTGATTACTTTTTTGGCCTCCTCCCAGTCCTGCAATATCTCTTTCGGATAACGCCAGCCGCTCTTACCGAGCATCGTTGCTTCGGCGGGGCTGATGTCTTCAAGGATCTGCCAGAGTGGTTCTGCGCGGCTGTCGATCGTATGACTCTTTATCTGAGTATATGACCATTCGCTCAAAAAAAGCCCGGAAACGATCAAAAGCAAGTAAACCGTCTTATGGATCAAGCCGGCAGTGTTTGACCTTTGGGGAGGCTCTGGAAGCCAGTGACGGCGTCCGCGGAGGAGATACAGGGCATTTATCATCACAAAACACTCTGCGCAAAAGGGTGCAAAGCCCAAGAACCCCAGGTATGGCATCTCGAAGAGTTTGCCATGGGAGAAAAAAGGAACCGTGTAGACCCACTTTTCAAGGGACCAAAAATTACACAGCTCCCAGTAGCCACCGCAAACAATCCCACCAATCAGCAGACGAACAATGGCGGTCCATTGCCCCTTTTCGGCATTCTTTAGCAAAGAATACCCGCCCAATTTTGCACAAACAGGCTCCAGCAAAAAAATGAAACCGCCCCACACTAAGGGGAAGAAATACAAGGGATAGATGAGGGGCAGGATGAGCATTGCAAGGCCGATCGGCACACACGCCTTGCGCACCTGCTTGTTGAGGAGAAACCGGCTTGTCACCTGCGAAGGGATTTTCAATCGACAAAGGAGGCGGTACACCAGGAACATGCCGGGCAGGACTGTTGCAAAATCGAGATAGGTCTCTGCATGAGACCATAGCGCCTCGGAGGTTGCACCTGCATAGTACCAGTTTTGCAGGCGAAGATTCAAGATTTCAAAGAGGAACCAAAACACGGCGGACCAAAATAGAAGTGTGACGAACTCGCGCGGCCTGGCAAGAATGAGGCCTTCGTTCCAACGCCACCACAGGAGGCCGTCAAGAAAGACGATGAGTCCGTACCAGGCAAAGGGATAGGTGTGGGCATAGAAAAGAGAAACATGATTAACCGCGCCCCAGAAGGTCAAGATGACCATTGACAGGCCGAAGATCACCATCCATTTGCTGATGAAGCGGGCGTTCATTTACTCAAGAAACGGCAGTTTTTGCTTTTTCCTGTAGACAAGGGCCTGGCAAGATGCAATCAGCGTTTGTTTTTCATCCGTTACTTTGATGTCATAGGTGGCTGTCCGGGGTGTTAGGTTCAGTTCGTTCGCCTCTGCCCGCAGTCGGGCCCCTGGTGAAGGCGAGGCCGTATATGTGATGTTCATGTTGAGGGCCACGGCCACGGTGCCGTGGGAGTTGCCTGCCGTCTCAAAAGCTTCGTCAATTAGGCCAAAAATGGCACCGCCATGGGCCATTCCAAAGATGTTTTCCAAGTCCTTTGTGAAGGTCATCTCTACTACAGAATGCCCGTCGTCCAGTTCCACCAATTCAAGATTCAGTTTTTGGGCAAATGGTTCCTCCTTCACCTTTCGAAAAATAGCTCGTCTAACTTCATCTTCCATACGCTCAATTCCTCCTTGAAAGTTTTCTGCAAAATAGGTTCGCCGTGTCCGCATCAATAGATAAAACTACAACCTTAATTGCTCAGTGAGAACTTTGGATAACCTCGTATCGCTCTTTGATCTGCGAATTTAGCACCTCAATAATCTCCACCCCAAAGGCTTTTGTCTGCCAGACTTTCATGCCCGATATGCCCTTCAGACTATTTGTGTCCTTTGGGTTGTCTTCTGCCAACGCATCAAGCAATGTATTGTTGCAAAGCAAACCGGACTCTATTTTGAGTTGTTCGGCTTTGAGATCACGCCAAGTTTTCAGGCGTTTAAGACGGGCTTGCTTTTGGGGGTTGCGAGGGGGCCGTGGGCTCCTGGGGTAAGAAGGCAATCGACTATCAGGCAATTCTAACCCACTCTTTATGGCTCTTAGCGCACCTTTTGCATACCGTCTCATGAAGTCGCCTGACAGGCCGGAAACATTCCTCAGGGCGGAACGGTCCGCGGGTTTTGTCTTGACCAGTTCCATGATCAGATGATTTCCAAAGACTCTAAAGGGAGGCCGGTCTTGTTTCATGGCGCTCTTTTCACGGAAGGCAAGGAGTCGTTCAAGGATTGCCAAGTCTCTTGGGGTCATCTTGCCCGCCCCTTTAAATCTTCTAAACAGAGGTGTGTCTGCCGGGAAATTGACAAGTGATCCGGAACGGCTTTGCCCTTTGGCCCGGCGAGAGTTTACACCCACTGCACAATCAAGTGCCAAAAGCTTGCACTCTTCTTCCACCCAATCCAACCTTGCCTTGTATTTCAGCTCTTGTTCCAACTCCTCATAGAGTCTGATCAGGTGAACCGTATCGCTGGCGGCATAGACGAGCATGTCAGGCCTGAGTGGCCTCTTGGACCAATCGGCCTTCTGATATTTCTTGTTCAGAAGGATGCCAAAACGCTTTTCCAGTACAGCAGCAAGACCGACTTCCTTTTCGCCCACAAATTGTGAGGCCACCATTGTGTCAAAAACATTGTTCACTCTTATGTCAAAATCGCGGAAAAGGGAACGCAGATCATAATCTGCGCCGTGGAGAATCTTCTTGATTTTTGGGCTACCAAACAGGGGTTGCAGGACATCCATAGTTAGTACTGCAAGGGGATCAACTATAAAGGTATGCTGCTGGGTGGAAATCTGGATAAGACATACCTTTGGAAAATAGTGATGCAGGGAGTCGGCCTCAATATCAATTGCCAAAAGCGCTTCTTTGGCAAGTTGTTTGCCAACGGATTCAAGCTCAGACAAGGTTTGAATCAATTGGAATTCCGGAGCCATCAGTGATCTCCTATTGACGGGCTGTTGCCTTCCGAGATTATTCAATGGTCTCAGCACCTTTCATTTTATGAAAATAGAGCCTTGTAGAACCCAAAATGGCAAAAGGCAAGATCGTGAGACCTATGAATGGAATCAGAAGGGGGCACCCAAACCCAAGCAAGAAAAACTTGTGCTGCCACAGGACCTTGATCCGGTCTTTAATCATTGGATGATCTCTTGAAAGGGAAAAGTCGATGTAATCCCAAGCAATAAAAGCCGCGGCAACCAAAAAGCCAAGCACTCCCCCAATCACAGGAATCAAGATCAGAGGCAAAGGGATGAACAACATCAGCACTGCCTTCTTGACCTCTTCTTTCACGACCGTTGTCACTCCCTTTGCAGAGGACCTTGTTTGTCCTTCATGGGCAGGTTGGTAGCACATATGCTCATACTTTGAAACGATGTGGTCATAGACTGGTGATGCCAAAATGTTGGAAAATACAATAAAAGTATAGAACATGACCGCTAATGCGATCAAGTAAAGAAAAAGCTTTACGATATGTGTGTAGGCCCAATAGAGCCACCCAATATACTTGGAGGATTCGCCGGCATCGATCCGCCAGACCATATGCAAGAGATCGTCGGCATATTGTGTGAAGATGTAGAAGCCCAGGATATACAGTGACAGTGTTATGAGAAAGGGGATTGCGGCAAGGAGCATGAAAGAAAGGTGCTGAAAGGCGAACCGTATACCCTTGATATGGGACGCAAACCCCTGGCGGAAGTCACTAATAGCTTCAAGCATAAGATCAAATGTGAGAGTTTGCCCTCTTAAAGACCTCGATTTTGCTGCCGGATCTTATTAGGCCACTGTATCGATGAAAGTCAAGGAATATGGACAATGACGAAAGACGAAGCGGAAGGTAGCAGGTGGATTTTTTGCTTCGCTGTTAGCCCCGGGGATGATACTGGGTATGCACCGCCTTTAGCCTTTGCAATGCCACGTGTGTATAAATTTGCGTTGTACTGATGTCTGCATGACCGAGCATGACCTGGACTGATCTCAGGTCCGCCCCGCGTTCCAAGAGGTGACTTGCAAAGGAATGGCGCAGGGTATGTGGAGTAATGTTGTAAGAAATGCCAGCCTTGCGAGAAGCTTGCTTAAGGACTTTCCAAAAGCCTTGACGCGTCATCGGCCTTGCTGAGCGGGTTACGAAGAGATACGGGCTTGGTCTGCCTTTTAAAAGGGTAGGCCGTCCTGATACAAGGTACACGTCAAGTTTTTTTCGGGCTGCTTGGCCAATGGGCACAACGCGCTCTTTTGATCCCTTTCCGAGCACCCTGACAAAGCACGCTTGCAGGTTCACATCTGTAATGCCCACCATAACAAGCTCGGAGACCCTGAGGCCTGCTGCATAAAGCAGCTCCAGCATGGCCGCATCCCGTACCCCCAGAGCTTTTGAAGGATCAGGCGCGTCCAGCAGCCGGGCCACTTCCTCTACCTTCAAGACATGAGGTAGCTTTCGCCCGCCTTTTGGAAGGTCCACCATCTTGGCAGGGTTGGCCTCCAGTATCTTTTCCTGGATCAGGAATCGATAAAATCCCCGAATAGTCACCAGGTGTCTTGCCCGACTCCTGGGGCCGAGGCCTTCATTTCTAAGCGTGATCAGATGCTTCAGGACAAGAGGAGTGTCGGAATCGGAAATGCTGAAAATGCCGCTTGCCTGCATAAAGTCCAGATAAACGGCCAGATCTGCACTGTAAGAGGCAATGGTATTCTTAGAGAGCCCCTTTTCCACCACTAGGTAGTTGATGAACTGATCTGCCAGTTCATCCATAGAGTTTTTGTTCATTGGCCCTTATTTCATCATTCCGATTGGAGGATTTTGCCTGTTCAAGACAACCGCCCCTGCTGATTCCACCACCACCATGTTTTCTAGCCGTACCCCACCCCATTCGGGTATGTAAATACCTGGCTCAATTGTGGTGACCATGCCCTGTTGCAGATTCATCGGCCGCACAGGACCCAAATGGGGTCTTTCATGGGTCTCCAGCCCCACGCCGTGACCCAGCCCGTGCCCAAAGCGATCTCCAAACCCCTTCCCGGCAATGTATTCTCGGGCAATTTTGTCCACAGCCTGTGTGCTTATACCGGGCTTTATTGCCTCGACGGCCATGGACTGGGCGTCTTGAACTATCTGGTAGACCGTTTTGAAGGTTGTGTCAGGTTTGCCCAAGACAATGGTGCGGGATATATCCGAACAGTAGCCCTTAAGGCGTGCCCCCCAGTCAAACAATATCGGCTCTCCCTGTCCCAATGGTCGATCTGTGGGAACAGCATGGGGCATGGCAGCGTTGGGGCCAGAGGCCACAATAGGCGGAAAGGCAACAGAATCCGCCCCTGTTTCCCGCAGGCCCTTTTCAATGGCCCAGGCGATTTCTTTTTCACTCATGCCAGGAGAGAGTTTCTCGTAAATCGGTTCAAACACAGATTCTGACACGGCAAGACAGTGTCGTATGGCCTCCAGTTCTGCGGCCTCTTTTATCATGCGGAACTCTTCGACCAGGTTTTCGGTGGGAACCATCGAAACGGACAACCCTTGTTTCCTTAATTCTCGCTTGAGCTTTCTGAACTGGTGATACGAAACCCGAGCGCTCTCAAATCCAAGACACTCTGCGTCAAGTTTCCGCAGGATTTCCGGCAAGCTGTGAGCCAGGCCACGTTGGTAGCAATAGATCTCAAATCCAGGCGCTTGCATCCGGGCCTGGGTTTCATATCGAGAGTCGGTAGCGAGCAACTGCCGGTCGAAACTGATAAGAAGGGCGCCGGCAGACTCGTCAAACTGGCCGTCTTCACCAGTAAACCCGCTCAGATACCGGCGATTTTCTCCTTTGAGTACCAACAGGGTGTCGATTCCTTGACCTTGGAATCCGGACCTCAATCTGGCCAGACGATTGTCCATGGTGCTTTGCATTATGTATGAAAAGTAGCAGAAGATTTCTCGCGGTGTCAACCTCCATCCCTGCCGTTAAGTCATAAAAGCCCTTGACAACAAGTCGATTTTAATCATAATTCGAGCCGTGATGCGTTTGGAAGGCCAAGACAAGATAGATGTCCTTATTCAAAAGGGGGCCAGGATACCCTATCCTCAGGCCGTGCAGATCGGAAATGAAGTTTCGGCAGATCGCATCGCAGGCCATGGGGTGGTTATCTATCCGGGATGCAAGATCTTCGGGGAAAAGACCCTGATCATGCGGGGTGTCAAGCTTGGCCTTGAGGGGCCCGTGACCGTAGAAGATTGCCAGATAGGACCCCATGTGGAATTGAAAGGCGGGTTTTTCCGGGGGTCTGTCTTTCTGGAAGAGGCGAGCATCGGTTACGGTGCTCATGTCAGGGACGGGTGCATTCTGGAAGAAAAGGCCAGTGGTGCCCACACAGTCGGGATAAAGCAGACCATTCTCTTTCCCTTTGTTACTATGGGCAGCCTCATAAACTTTTGCGATTGCCTCATGGCAGGCGGGACCAGCCGCAAGAACCACAGTGAGGTGGGCAGCTCTTACATACACTTCAACTATACGGCCAATCAGGATAAGGCCACGCCATCTTTAATCGGCGACGTTCCCCGCGGTGTGATGCTGAATCAGGCACCTATATTTCTCGGAGGCCAGGGGGGGCTAGTTGGGCCCATTCGTGTTGAATACGGAACGGTCGTTGCGGCAGGTGTGGTTTGTCGATCAGACATCCCTGAGAGCGGCAAGCTCGTGCTGGCTCAAGGTTTCGATCGGCAGTCTGATGAAGGTTCCAGTCAAATCTCTAATTTTTATCCTGGCATGTACTGGTCTGTTAAACGACAGGTCATTAACAATATTAACTACGTTTCAAACCTTGTGGCCCTGAGGCATTGGTATACAAGGGTTCGCTCCCTTTTTTTTGCTGCTAATACCATGGACGAGACACTTTACGAAGGTGTGGTGGACAAGCTGGACATGGCCCTTGGGGAGCGAACAGAGCGCTTTAAGTCACTGGCTGAGAAGATGCCTGAATCTGCCGACAGATACCGGGCAGTGGTTAAAGGACAGGTCAACGGTAAGCTGCTGACGCAAAAACAGGAGTTGTTCGAGAGGTGGCAAGACGTGGAGGGAGTTTTTTCGAGGAATTTAGAAAACCCAGGAGATCCTTCTCTCCGAGAGCCTTTCTTGGAAGAAGTGAACAGACAGATCAAAGAAAAGGGGGCTCACTATCTGGAAGTGATCCAAGGACTCGACAAGGCCTGGTCCTCCAAGGGAACCGAGTGGCTCCAGGGGATTGTGGATGCAATAAACCAACAGGCTCTGGAGCTGATGCCGTCATACGACGGCAACTAACGAGGTTGCGCCTAACAGTTAAAGTAGGATATTAAGGCATGAAGAAGCTATTCGGCACAGATGGCATAAGGGGACCAGCCAATGAATATCCTATTACCCCTGAGATGGCCTTGAGGATCGGACGTGCAACCGCGCTCCTGTTTCAACAAAGGGGACGCAAGACTCGTATTGTTGTAGGAAAAGATACCCGCATATCGGGCGACATGCTGGAGCATGCCCTGATTTCGGGAATATGTTCTGTGGGTGCCGATGCCCTTTGGGTTGGTGTCTTGCCCACGCCCGGGGTGGCCTTTATTACAAAGAGTATGGACCTTAGTGCAGGGATAATGATTTCTGCCTCACACAACCCCTTTCATGACAATGGGATTAAGATCTTTTCAGGAGACGGGTTCAAGCTCTCAGATGATATGGAGGCCAAGATTGAACAGCTCGTTGTCAACAATAACGTGACTATCGACGGGTACGACAAACCCCGGGTTCTTGGCAAGGCACAGCAGATCGGCGATGCCCAGGGTCGTTACGTGGCTTTCTTAAAGGGTGTTATTCCCAATGCAGAAACTCTGGAGGGACTCAGTATTGTCGTTGATTGCTCCAACGGGGCGACATTTCAGGTAGCCCGTACCACTCTTATGGGACTTGGCGCTACAGTCAAGACCCTTTTCTCAGAGCCTGACGGCACAAATATCAACCTCAACTGTGGGTCTGAACACCTTGAAAGCCTGATTGAGGAGGTTGTGAGTACCAAAGCCGATGTGGGATTTGCCTTTGACGGTGACGGAGACAGAGTTATTGCCGTTGATGAGAAGGGGGGCAGGGTGACGGGTGATCAGATACTGGCTCTTTGTGCAAAGGAAATGAAAGATAGGGGGCGACTGCGCAATAACCTGGCCGTAAGCACGGTAATGAGCAATATCGGCCTTGGCCTTGCCTTGAAAGGATGGGGTATAGAACATGTGACAACCCAGGTGGGTGACAGGTATGTCTTGCAGGAGATGATGGTAAGGGGTGCGTCGCTTGGGGGAGAGGACTCAGGTCATATGATATTCCTGGACGAGCACACAACAGGAGACGGTATCATAACCGCATTGCAGATAGTTCGGGCGATGAAAAGCACGGGCAGTAGACTTTCGGAGCTTGCCAAGCTCGTGGAGATCTTTCCTCAGCGCATGATCAATGTGGAAGTAAAGGACAAACCTCCTATTGAGACAGTACCTGAAATCGCTTCTGCTATTGAGCGTGTGGAAACGATCCTGGGAGATGTGGGAAGGGTTCTGGTTCGCTATTCCGGCACGCAGCCGATGTGCCGTGTCATGGTGGAAGGGCCCAGTCATGAGGAGACTGAAAAGTACTGTAGTGAGATTGCGCAGGTAGTGAAGAAAAAGCTCGGGTAATG
>CAZCWQ010000083.1:12412-13770 GCA_964502365.1 uncultured Desulfobacterales bacterium
ATGAAAGACTTGGCCTCCGGCTTTGCCCCAAGGCCTTCTAAGAAGAAGAGAAAAACAGGCAAGACCAAGTATGTTGTTGGATCCATAATATTGCTGGTGTTGGTGGCGTGTCTGGTTATCTTTTCTACAAGAAGAGGCCAGGTTAAGAAAGTCCGCCATGTCGTTCCTTCTTCGGCTGATAAACTGAGGGCCAAGCCCCCGATAAGCAAGATAAGTCCTTTAGTGCGCTCTGTTGTCGCCAAGGGCAGGCTTTACGTGAACGCAGAGCCTCCAGTTGCACGCATTAGGGTCTTAAATATCAGACGCAGGTACCGTGATGGCATGGCGTTGAAAAAAGGGCGGTATCATATTGAAGTGTCTTGTCCGGGTCATACGACGATAAAGAAGTGGGTGGAGGTTCAAGCGGGCAAGGACAACACCTTTTCCTTCCGACTTGCAAGGCTTCTGACGACCGGGACGCTACTGGTCAGGAGCGAGCCTTTTGAAGCCGAGTGGTATTTTGACGGAGACTATGTGGGAACCACGCCGGATATCAAGGAGGATGTGGAACAAGGAACCCATCGGATAAGAGTTAGGAAAGAAGGGTATGAGGAGTGGGGCACGACGATCAATGTGAGGCTCGGGCAACGAGTGTTGGTTCGTGCAGAGCTGACCAAGGTCAGTCCCAAGCCGGCAGGGATATGGCTTGAGCCTGTGACCGGTATGGAGTTTGTCTGGGTGCCGGACGGGTGTTTTGAGATGGGAAGTCCTGCGGACGAAGCCGGGCGAGATTCGGATGAGGGCTTGGTGCATGAGGTATGTGTGGACGGCTTCTGGATGGGCAGGACAGAGGTGACAAACGCCCAGTACAGGCGGTTTCGGTCAGACCATAACAGCAGGTCTTACAACGGCCAAAGCCTGAGCGGTGATGATCAACCGGTGGTGAATGTCAGTTGGCATGATGCAAAGGATTTCGCAGAGTGGCTTACACAACAGAGCACAGGCCTTTACAGCTTCAGGCTCTCCAGTGAAGCAGAGTGGGAGTATGCATGCCGGGCAGGGACAGTAACCGCTCGGTTCTGGGGGGACAATGCGGATGAGGCGTGCCAATATGCCAATGTCCATGATAGGACATCGCAACGTATCAACAAATTTGAGTGGCAGTACCACGATTGTTATGACGGGTATGCGGTGACAGCCCCGGTTGGGAGCTTTCGTCCCAATGGTTTCGGGCTTTACGACATGCTGGGCAATGTTTGGGAGTGGTGTGAGGATTCATATGCGGAAGATGCATATAGCAGACACCAGCGCAATAACCCGATAAATACCGGTAGCGGATCGATATTCGTGAACCGGGGTGGCAGTTGGAGTGACGTGCC
>CAZCWQ010000084.1:0-13507 GCA_964502365.1 uncultured Desulfobacterales bacterium
AATGCGGAGGGGGCAAAGCATCCCCCGGAGATAAGTCGCAGAAAAGACCAGCCCGTAAGGCTCGGAACGCAAGAAAAGGTGTCAGTACCCGGAGGTGTTTCATAGACATAAGGTGTTACAGTATGCTCTGTGCCCTTCGCACCACGCCGTCTGGGCCGCCGCAGCCGCATTATATCACCTTGTTCAGCGGGTATTCGATAATCCCCTCGGCCCCGTGTTCTAGTAGTTGTGGAATAAGATCCCTTACCACGGATGAAGCCACCACGGTTTCTACTGCAAACCAGTCAGAGTCATAGAGAGGAGACACAGTTGGGGCGTTCAAGCTCGGCAGCACCCTCACAATTCCCTCCAGCTTTGCCTTGGGGGCGTTTAACTTCAGCCCTACCATTTTTTCGGCCAGGAGTGCGCCCTTGACCAGGAGGGCTATTTGTTCTATTTTTTTTCGCTTCTGTGGGTCGGCCCATGCCTTGTGATTAGCGATGAGTTTCGTGTTGGTCTGAAGCAGTTCGTGTATGATCTTTAGCCCATGGGCCCTTATGGTAGAGCCGGTTTCAGTAACCTCCACAATAGCATCTGCCAGACCTGAGACAACCTTGGCCTCCGTTGCACCCCATGAGAATTCTATCTTCACATCGATGTCATGTTCCTGAAAGTACTTTCTTGTAAAATTGACCATTTCAGTAGCAATCTTCTTCCCTGCGAGGTCTTCCAATTTCTTGATGTCGGAATCATACGGAACAGCCAATACCCAGCGGGCGGGCCTTTGACTGATCTTTGAATAAACCAGGTCTTCGACAATCTTTACATCTGATTCGTTTTCATATATCCAGTCTATGCCCGTAAGCCCTGCATCCAGGGTGCCGGTCTCCACGTACCGAGACATCTCCTGGGCACGACAGATGGAGCACTCAATGTCCTCATCATCGATTTCCGGGAAATAGCTCCGCCCGTGCACATTAATCTTCCAACCTGAATGTCTGAACAATGCAATCGTTGCATCTTCAAGGCTCCCCTTGGGAATACCTAATTTCAGCTTATCTTTCACTTTATTCATATACCTCCTTGGGATCAAAAATCTTTTCGCCAATCTCCCGAACAAATTTCCCTTCAACCTTCTTGAAGAAACAGCTCCGGTACCCGGTATGACAAGCCGCCCCACCCACCTGTTCCACCTTCAGGAGCACCGTGTCATTATCACAGTCTATGCGAATCTCTTTAACCATTTGCACATGCCCGGAGCTCTCTCCCTTCACCCAAAGCTTCTGGCGGGTCCGACTCCAATAGGTGGCTTTGCCGGTCTTAAGTGTTTCTTGCCAGGCCTCCTCATTCATGAAGGCGAGCATGAGAACCTCACCAGTATTAGAGTCCTGCACAACGGTTGGAATTAACCCGCCACACTTCTCAAAATCCAAGGCAATCATAGCTCAAGTTTACCCTAATGTTGTTTATGCAACGTTAGGGTTTATTAGTCGGAATGCAACGTTAGTGTCAAGTCTATTTGAGGCCGTCAAAACAAACCAGGCATTGTTATTGCACTGTAGAATCGACGTTGCTTGCATATTGATGATTGTTTGTGATAAAAAATATTCATCACAAATCGAGAGCTTTCCATAACCTCGAGAAGCGACAATTATGAGGTTTTCGGGGTACCCATCCGGGCGAAGTTCACCCCGTTGAATAGGGTTCCCTTCGGGAAATTCAACTGGGCAGGCGGCCCACGCTGGTGGGCAAATCGCAAGCTGTTTGATCCGCCGCAGCCTTGGCGAAGGCGGAGAGTTCTTGCGATTTAGTGAACAAGCCCGTAGATGGGTCAAAAACCTCATATCAAAGAGCGAGATGAGGTTGTGCAAAGCTCTCAAGACGTGACGATCACAACAGGCTCATAATGATGCTTCGATCTCAAGACCAGACTTGGGCTGAAGAAAAAGGCTCTGCAAGGGGCAAGAAAGGATGCCTGCCAACACTGCTCCGCATCTTCTACGCAGCGGTGCTTGTTTTTTTTGTTCTTGCAGGGTTCTTTGTCGGAGGGGCGTATTTCTACTTCACCAAAGACCTCCCCCAGATATCTTCTCTCAGGGACTACTGCCCTCCAATAATAACCACAGTGTACTCAGATGACAATCGGAAGATCGCGGAGTTTCATAAGGAACGCAGAATTGTGGTCCCCCTTTCCAAGATGCCGAAGATTCTCATAGATGCCTTTGTCGCGGCAGAAGACGCTCGATTCTATAAACACGAAGGCATCGACTTTTTCAGCGTAATCCGGGCATTTGTTAAGAACATTGAAGCAGGGGCAATCATTCAGGGAGGAAGTACCATTACTCAGCAGGTGGCCAAGTCCTTTTTCCTCTCAGCAGAGAAAAGCTATGCCCGCAAGATTCGAGAGGCTATTCTCGCCTATCGTATAGACAAGGCCTTGAGCAAACAAGAGATTCTATTCCTCTATCTGAACCAGATATACCTTGGGCATGGCGCATTTGGAGTTGCGGCTGCGGCAGAGGACTATTTTGGAAAATCAGTGTTTGAACTCAACCTGCCTGAATGTGCTTTACTTGCCGGCCTACCCCAAGCCCCCAGCCGTTATTCTCCTTTCATGCATCCAGAACAAGCCAAACAGCGGCAGATTTATGTGCTAAACCGTATGATCGCCGAGGGCTACATCACCAATCTCCAGGCGACGGAATCCATTAACGCAAAACTGGACATAAGGCAAAGACCTAACTGGTACATTGAGCAGGTGCCTTATTATACGGAATTCGTTCGCCAGTATGTGGAGGAAAAATATGGCAGGGATACCTTATACAAAGAGGGTCTCAAGATTTATACGGCTGTCAACATCGAGTTGCAAAAGACGGGACAAGTGACCTTGAACGATGGACTCAGAGCGGTGGATAAGCGGCAGGGATATCGGGGTCCCCTCAAACACCTGGAGCCCGAGGAAATTGAAACCTTTTCCCAGCAAATCGCCAAAATCCTTGAGACGCAGCCGTTAGAGCAGGACAGAATCATACAGGGAGTTGTGGTGGCGGCAGATGATGATGAGGCAAGGGCCACGGTTCGCATAGGAAACGAGTTGGGTCACCTTCAACTCACCGACATGAAGTGGGCCAGGAAACCCAACCCGGAAATTGCCTATTATAATGCGAGAGATGTGGCCAGGGTTGGTGATGTCCTAATGGTAGGAAATGTGATACTTGTGCGCGTCAAGGGCCAGCAAGCGGAGACCCAGCTGTGGGATCTGGCACTGGAACAAACCCCTGCCGTACAAGGTGCTCTGCTTTGCATGGAGGCTGAAACCGGCCGTGTAAAGGCCATGATCGGGGGTCGAGATTTTAGGGCCAGCCAGTTCAACAGAGCTGTACAGTCAAGGCGTCAGCCCGGTTCAGCTTTCAAGCCGATTATTTATGCCGCTGCCCTTGATAAGGGCTATACACCTGCCACTATTATCATAGATTCTCCCATCGTATTTGAAGACACCGAAAGAGAGTTCACTTGGAAACCCAGAAATTATGAGGAGAAGTTCCACGGCCCTACCCTTTTCCGCACAGCCTTGGCCCAATCTCGAAACGTGGTCACGGTCAAGATACTCAGGGATATTGGAGTCGGTTACGTGATCGACTATGCCAAGAAACTCGGTATTGAATCAACCCTAAGCAGAGACCTTTCAATTTCTCTTGGATCTTCAGGCGTTTCACTGATGGAACTGGTGCGCGCTTATTCTGTTTTTGCCAACCAAGGATATCGCATAAAACCGTGTTTTGTCACAAAGATAGTTGATCGGGATGGAAACGTGCTTGAGGAAAATCATCCAGAAAGCGACAAGGTCATTCAAAAGACAACGGCCTATATTGTCACCAACCTGCTCCAGGGCGTGGTTCAACACGGAACCGGCTGGCGCGTGAGGGACCTGGGTCGCCCCACCGCCGGAAAGACCGGTACTACCAATAACCTGTATGATGCGTGGTTCGTGGGATTCACACCCCGTTACATCACCGGAGTTTGGGTGGGATTTGACGACGAAAAATCACTCGGTATTGGGGAAACCGGCTCCAGGGCTGCCAGTCCGATATGGTTGGCGTTTATGAAGGCTATCCTCGACGACAAACCTGTTAGGGTCTTCCACGTGCCAGACGGGGTAGTCTTTGCCAAGATAGACGCCGAAACCGGACTCTTGGCCATCCCGGAGTCAAAGGAGACTGTCTTTGAATGCTTTAAGGAGGGAACAGTTCCCACCGAATATACGAAAAAGCCCGGCTCCATCACTGAACCCGGCCAATTTTTTAAAAAAGACATGTAGGAGACTTTAAGCTTACTCCTGGCCGATAGCTATTAGCTCGTAGAACCGGGTTCACCGCATTGTGACACGCTTATCGTGTCCTGACCCTTCTTTTTTCAACCTCCTCCATCAAATCTTTAGACGAGTACAGGACCAGGAACTTGTGTTCCAGTTCTTTAACCAATGCCCTTAACTTGTCTTCAGGCAGGGACGTACAACGGATGTACACATTCCGGCGTCCCTCTTCAGCCGTCTGCCGCGTTGAAAAGATGCTTACGATACGTCCCCCAAACGAGCGGATCACATCAGCAGGTTCTCTGATCGAACCAGCACGATCCTCCAGGCTCAAAGCAAACTGAATGCCGCCGGCGTAAACCCCAGCAGTCTCGATCAGCACCTTGAAAATGTCTGTCTGAGTAATTACGCCGATCAAATCGCTTCTCTTGTTCACTACCGGAAGTGAAGAGATCTTGTTTTCCAGCATTAGAATCGCAGCAAATTCAACAGTCTCATCAGGCCGGACAAAAACCAGATCCTTGGTCATGACGTCCTTGATCTTCATGGAAGCAAGGAGATAGTTTAGTTCATAAACATCCAGAGTCGTAGCCTTGGACGGGGCTGCATCCCTTAAGTCCCGGTCACTGACAATCCCTACGAGCTTGCCTGTCTTATCCACCACCGGCAAGCAACGGATTTTCTTCTCCTTCATGACAATAGACGCCTTCATTATAGAAGCATCTTCGTCTACCGTAGTAACCTCGGTGGTCATCCATCCTTGCACCAACATGAGATTCGCCTCCTTACAGTGAGTAATAGGGACATTCCCAGCTTCTTGCTGCCCCGAGTCAAAACAACCGATTCATTCGCAATACACCGGACCTCTTAATACTTTAGCGCCTTGAAAAAGGGTGTTTTGCTCACAGGAGCGAGCAAAATCGAGCTTTTTTCAAAAGGCTAGACTCTTACCGAATTTCCATGCCCCTTAATACTGCTTTTTTGCATGATTGTAAACATGGTTTGCGCCTCAAACAAAGAGCCTCAAAACCCACAATGCTTATGCAAGACTTCCTTCTCATGGCGAGCCATTCTCGTTTAAAGTTTTCCGTACATCTCTGCCTACCATCATTTCACGAGCATGGGCCAAGGCTTTCTTGGTAATCTTGACGCCCGCGAGCATTCGAGCCAACTCTTTCACCCGTGCCTCACCATGCAAATGGGTGATGGTGGTCCGGGTGCGCTCCTTGGCGACAGTCTTTGCAATCTTGAAATGGGATTTCCCAAACCGTGCAATCTGGGGTAAGTGTGTGATACATATGACCTGATGAAAATGTGCCAGGGACTCTAACTTGCTCCCCACCATTTCGGCCACGCCGCCGCCAATACCTGCGTCCACCTCGTCAAAAATAAGCGTCTCCACGGATCGTTTGGTCGCCATCATCGCCTTCAATGCGAGGATGATCCGGGAAAGCTCACCACCTGAGGCAATTTGGGCAAGAGGTCTGAGCTCCTCACCCACATTGGGGGCAATGAGAAATTCTACACGATCCGTACCCGTTGCCTCTATGCCGCTGTTGTCCGTCACCAGGTGGGGGTCCGCCTGCCCATCAACCGCGACATGATCAAACCTCACATCAAAGCGGGTCTTGGCCATTCCTAACGAGGATAACTCCCTTTGCACTGCCTTGACAAAGTGAATGGCTGCTTGTCGCCTTTTGGCAGATAGCCTACGGCATAAATCTCCAAGCTTCTTGTGTACCTCAGTGAGCTTTGCCTGTGTTTCGGCTATCTCTTGTGGTAAAGATGAGGCACGCTTCAGTTCGTCCTCCATCTCCCTTCCCCGTGCCAGAACGGAGTCAAGAGACCCTCCGTACTTTCGCTTCAGCCTCTGGAGGGTATTAAGACGCAGTTCCACAGCTTCCCGTCGGTCGCTATCAAAGACAATGCCCTGCAGGTAATCTTGCAGTTCGTTGGAAATGTCTTCCAATTCAAATGAGGCCGCCTCCACCCTTTTTGCCACAGGAGACAAGGTATGATCAATCTCACCGAGTGAGCGAAGCTCTTTTCCAATCTCAGTTAGATGCTCAACTACTGCTCCCCGCGCCCCGTAAAGGCCGTCCCCGCACCTGCCTACACTTTCATATAAACGCTCAGCATGCTTGAGACGTTGAAGCTCCTGCTCAAGCGCCTCGTCTTCACCCGGCACTATCTGGGCTTGTTGAATCTCCCGACACTGCAACTCAAGAAGCTCTCGCTGCCCGGACTGTTGGCTCAGTTGACCCTTCATTACACCTAGCCTCCTGATCAGTGGGAGTATCTCGTGATAATGACTGGACACATCGGCACGCAGTTCAGACAGGTCTGCAAACTGATCCAGGACAAGAAGATGATGCTGCGGTTTCAATAAACTCTGGTGGGCATGTTGACCTGCTATGCTCGCAAGGTGCTCGCTAATGCTGCAAAGGATCTGGGTAGTAGCCAGCCGCCCGTTAATATAGACCTTGTGGCGGCCGTTTTGTTGAATGATTCTACGGGCCAAGAGGCCTTCTGACAGATCGATCCCCTGTTGGCGGGCTGTCCGTGCCGCCGGGCTATCAGGTGGCACTTCGAACAAAGCTTCAAGTTCGGCTGTATCTTCAGAGCTCCTAATCAGTTCGGGCGAAGCGCGGCTGCCCAATATCAGGTTTACGGCATTGACAATAATCGATTTCCCAGCGCCAGTCTCCCCTGTTAATACGGTCAGGCCTTCTTCAAGGTCTATGGAAAGATCGTCAATTATAGCAAAGTTCTTTATGGAGAGCTCGCGAAGCATTTAGGCAGTCGTTGGGAATTCGGAACTCATCATTGGTCACTGGTTTGTACAGCGATAGCGGATATTGCTGGCAGTACTGTGCTCTTAAAGATTCTCTCCAGTGCCTGAACCGACACGGCATTGTCCGGCAGTTCAACGGTCGGCCGCCCATCCACATCATATCTAGAGATCAATTCGTCTTCCGGCACATATCCCGCCAACTTCAAGCCAGCCACACCCGCTGCGTCCTTGATTGCAGCGGGTAGCCGACCGTTGACTCGGTTAATGATCAGATAGTCTTCATTGATATCCAGTTTAAGCTGATCGACAAGATTACGAATCCGCTTCGCTGCCAGTATCCCCCGCTGGGTTGGGTCAGATACAATCAGCAGCACGTCAGCCCGCCGGGCTACTAGCCGACTGATATGCTCCATGCCTGCCTCATTATCCATGACTACAACGCGATAATTTCCAGACAGCCTGTCCATGTACCTGGAAAGCAGCGTATTGGCATGACAATAACAACCCGGACCTTCAGGGCGCCCCATGACGACCAAGTCATACCCTTGGCTTTCCACCAGGGCTTCTCCGATTTTATATTCCATGTAGATGTCTCTAGTCATGCCGGTTGGCACTCCATCCTTGAGACCCTCCCTGGCATCACCAAGGGTCGCCTTTACCTCAACGCCGAGGACCTCGTTCAAATTCGCATTGGCATCTGCATCCACAGCCAAGATGGGTTTAATATCCCTTTTCAGAAGAAACGCAACGAGAAGACCTGCAATCGTCGTTTTACCGGTGCCGCCCTTGCCGGCCATGGCAATAGTCACAGTCATGATGCCTTCCTTTCGCTGCGAATTACTTCAAAATTGGCTTCAAGGTATTTGCTGACATCAGGGAAAAGGCGGGCTTCTGTGTGGGGGAGAAAAATGGCTCCCATATACTTGTCCATAAAGGATTTGTTGTCACTCAGCTCAACATTAGTCATCATATTTCCAATCCTTCCTACTTCACGCAACATCTCCCTGCAAACACAAATCAATCGTGCACCCATAAGTGACCCGTTTCCAAGGAAGTAAAATTTTTCTAAAGGGATATCCGGAAAGAGGCCGATCAGCTTCCCCTTCTCAAGGTTGATATATCGTCCAAAGGCCCCGGCAATAATTACTCGGTCCAAGTCTTGAAATGTCAGGTCCAGGCTCTCAAGAAGGGTGAGACATCCGGCAAACAGAGCCCCTTTGGCTCGAATCAGGTTTTCAATATCGACCTCCGTAATCACAATGTCACGGCCGGTTCCAGAGTCTTTGGCCCAAGCCAATACGTATTCGTATCCGAACCGCCCGGACCGAACGCGGGCTGAAGACAAGTCTTGAAAAAACTTTCCACTGCGGTCGATGACACAAGCGGACAGCAACTCGGACAGGACACTGATCAAACCGGAGCCACATATACCTCGGGGCCTTGTCCTTCCGACTGTGACGATCATAGGTTCCAGGGTCACTGGATTGATGTGGAATCCCTCAATTGCCCCGACGTCGGCCCGCATGCCGTGTTTGACCCCGCCGCCTTCAAAGGCGGGACCCATCGAACAGGCAGCACAGGCCAGCCAATCACGGTTTCCCAAAACGATCTCACCGTTTGTCCCAATGTCCATATATAGGGTCAGTTCCTCTTTTTGGAACACGCCAGAGCCCAATATGCCGGACACGATGTCCCCACCCATATAACTCGCCACACAAGGGAAGGTATAAAGGTTCACGCAGTCGGGCACGTCGATGCCGGTATATGCTGCGCGCACGACTGGCAAGAAATTAGCCACCGGCACATAAGGGGCCTCTCTGATATGGCGCGTTTCCATATCAAGGAGCAGATGCATCATGGTGGTGTTGCCGGCAGCAGCAATGCACGAGATGCTCTTCTTTGAAGTGACCGTGCCTTCCAAAAGCTCGTCAATAACCTGATTGATGGAAGATACTACTGAAGATTGCAGATTCTCTTGTCCTTTTGGCTTTTGGGCATAAACGATGCGGGTGATGACGTCTTCGCCGTATTGGATCTGCCTGTTGTATTCGGCACGCTCCGCCATGACCCTTCCAGTCCTCAGATCAATAAGTTGGGCGCATACTGTTGTTGTGCCAACATCCAAAGCCACGGCCAGATTCTGGTCAGACGTGTCTCCTGCTTCAACGCGCACCAGTCTCAATGGGCGTTCCTTCGCTTTTTGTGGCAAGAGCGACTCCTGTGTCATATCAGCCATTAGGGTCGCTGTGACAGACCAATCACTTGCCCTCAAACTCTCAGGCAAGGTTTTCAGGCATCGTATGTCGACTGAAATTTCTTCGATGTCATGCTGCTGTCTGAGCCCCGCAGAAAACCGCGTCAGGTCGCTAACATTGTCCTGCAACGAGGGCGGGCTCAGCCTGACAGCTAACTTGATGGCCATGGGATCGAGCTGCCAACCATCAGCCAAAGCTATTGGCTCAACATCTGAGATCTTGCGGAATGCTTTTCCAATATCGAGTTTGTGCTTCACAAGGGCCTTTGGCCCTCTCGACTCAACGGGGATCTGTATAGTGCAGTCTGAAAGTACGAAGGATTTGCAGGCCTGCCGCCATCCGCTGTTATATTCTTCCTCACTTATGTTCTCACCCTTTTCGCTATCAAGCTCCCCCGCCTTCACCTCCACTCGGCACTTACCACAAACACCCTGACCTCCACACGATGCATTAACATGAATGTCTGCCGCAAGGCATGCCTCCAAGAGGTTGGCCCCCTTGTCAACACGAATGGAAACGTTGTCTGGCTTGAAAGTAATATTACACTTCATCATTTAATCTTCCCGGCCATCCGGTAAGTAAAAAAAGCCGCCCGGGGGTCACCCGCCCAAGCGGCCTAGGCATTTAGATCAGGTCTTGAAGCCTTGGGGCTTCACTGTTCACATTTGGGCCTGCAACCTCAAGCTTTCATCCTTCATGTTGCTCCTGGCCTGCCATCTGCCTGTATGTCTCATATCTTTCTCTCATGTCTTCCTCGGCCTTTTGGAAAAGTGCCTTTGCATTTTCCGGAAAGGTTCTAGTCAGGCTGGAGTAACGTACCTCGCCCATAAGAAATTCCTTGAAATCGCCCTTTGGCTCTTTGGAATCGAGAATCAAGGGGTTTTTCCCTTCATCTTTGCGCCTCGGATCGTAACGATATAGAATCCAGTAGCCTGCATCCACTGCCCTCTTTTCCTCGTTTTGGCTTCGACCCATGTTGATGCCGTGGTTGATGCAGGGGGCATAGGCGATGATCAGAGAAGGGCCCTGATAGCTTTCGGCCTCGATCAATGCCTTCATGAATTGATTCTTACTAGCCCCCATGGCAACAGAGGCTACATAAACATAACCATAAATCATTGCCATTCTTCCCAAGTCTTTCTTACGGGTCGGTTTGCCGCCAGCTGCAAATTTGGCTACCGCCCCGGTGGGCGTTGATTTTGAAGACTGGCCACCGGTATTCGAATAGACTTCTGTGTCCAGGACCAGGATATTAACGTCATGGCCCATGGCAATAACGTGATCCAGTCCTCCATAGCCGATGTCATAGGCCCACCCGTCACCGCCGATGATCCAGATTGATTTCTTGACAAGGTAATCACTTCGATCAAGGATTTCACAAAGCAAACTATTGGCCGCACCGGCATTGTTGACTATCTCAAGTTCCGCTAGTTCCTCTATTTGGCGGCCAAATTCCTTAGACTTGTTCGCATCATACATGTTGTCGAGCCACACCTGAAAAGCTTCCTTCAGTTCCTTTGAAAGCTCGGTATTCAGCGCCTCACGAACGAGATCTGCCAGCTTCTCTCTCCTCTGTGTCACACCCAACTCCATGCCAAAGCCATACTCTGCATTGTCCTCGAAGAGAGAGTTGGCCCAAGCAGGACCATGCCCTTCTTCATTGACAGTATAAGGACAGCTGGGCGCAGACCCACCGTAAATGGATGAACAGCCAGTGGCATTCGCGATCATCATGCGATCACCAAATAGCTGTGTGGCCACCCTAATGTAAGGGGTCTCCCCACAACCGGCGCATGCACCCGAGAACTCAAAAAGTGGCTGCCGGAACTGGCTCCCCTTCACGGAAGACGCCGGCATGACGTCATCCATGACAGGCAGGTCAGTCGAGAACCTGTGATTCGGAACCTCCGTCTCTGTTTGCGTGGTCAGGGGTCTCATCACCAGGGCTTTTTTCTTCGCAGGACACACGTCCGCGCAGTTCCCACAGCCGGTGCAATCAAGCGGGCTGACCTGAATGCGGAATCTCAGCCCTTTCAATTCTTTGCCCTTAGCCGCGGTCGTTATGAAAGCTTTTGGGGCATTTTTCAGATCCTCTGCCCTTGCCAGGACCGGGCGGATGACGGCGTGGGGACAAACAAAAGAGCACTGATTGCATTGTATGCAGTTTTTGGGAATCCATTCCGGCACATGTATGGCAACCCCTCTCTTTTCATACTTTGTCGTCCCCGTGGGAAATAAGCCGTCCGGACTGAAGGCGCTGACAGGAAGTTTGTCTCCTTGCTGGGCCAGCATCGGTCTCATAACCTTGCTCACGAATTCAGGCTCATCTGCTTCAAGATACGCCTCGTGGCCGGCAGTGGCCCAGGCTTTCGGCACATTGATCTTCTTCAGGGCCCCTATAGCCTTGTCCACTGCATCTATATTCATCTTAACAATCTTTTCACCCTTCTTCCCGTACGTTTTCTTGATGGCCTCCTTAATGTATTTCAATGCCTCTTGGGGCGGAATCACATTGGCAATCTTGAAAAAAGCTGCCTGCATAACCATGTTTATACGTCCGCCCAAACCTACTTGAGATGCGATCTTTGCCGCATCGATATTATAAAGACTCAACTTTTTCTGTGCGATAGTCCTCTTCATATGATCTGGAAGGCTTGTTGCCATCTCCTTAACACTCCAAGGCGAGTTGAGTAAAAAGGAGCCGCCTTGCCTGATCCCTTCCAGAATCTCATATTGTGTGACGAATGCAGGATTATGACAGGCAACAAAATCTGACTCGGTTAATAGATAGGGAGATTGGATCTTGTGAGGCGAAAATCTCAGATGGGATATAGTGATCCCCCCGGACTTCTTCGCGTCATAGGAAAAATAGGCTTGGGCGAACATATCTGTATTTTCACCAATGATCTTGATGGCGTTCTTATTGGCCCCAACCGTCCCGTCGGCCCCCAATCCCCAGAACTTGCACCGTACTGTGCCTTCGAGGGTCGGATGGATTTCATTGCCGAGTTCCAAGGAGGTATATGAAACATCATCCACAATACCTACCGTGAAGTGGTTTTTGGGAACCGATGAGCGCAGATTGTCAAACACGGCCTTAACCATGGTTGGAGTAAAATCCTTACTCCCCAGTCCGTATCTTCCCCCCACAATAACCGGAGTCTCTGCTCTTTCCTGGTAAACTGTGCAGACATCCTGATACAAGGGTTCCCCCAGACATCCTGGTGCTTTGGTCCTGTCCAGGACGGCCATTCTCTTGGCTGTTGCTGGAATGGCCCGCAAAAAGTGTTCTCTGGAAAATGGGAGGTAGAGCCGGACTTTGACCAGCCCTACCCTCTCGCCCAGCCTGTTAAGATAGTTGACCGTCTCCTCGATGACATCACAGCTCGAAGCCATGGATATAATTATTCTGTCCGCTTCAGGGTCTCCCGCGTAATCAAAAAGATTATATGAACGGCCCGTCAAGGCGCTCACTTTCTGCATCTCCTCGCCCACAATTCGGGGAATATTTTCGTAAAAAGGATTAGACCCCTCGCGGTTCTGGAAAAATATGTCTGGATTCTGGGCAGTGCCCCTTAGCTGAGGGTACTCAGGGTTCATACAACGGCCCCTGAATTCATCAATCGCCTCCCAGTCCACGAGTCGTGCCATATCATCATAATCAATAAGAGCTATCTTCTGTATCTCCATGGATGTCCTGAACCCGTCAAAGAAGTGAACAAATGGAAGACTTGCCCGGATGCTTGCAAGATGGGCAACAAGGGCGAGATCCATAACCTCTTGAACGGATGCTGAAGCGAGCAGGGAGAAGCCTGTCTGTTTGACCGCACTGATATCCGAATGGTCTCCAAAAATGGAAAGCGCATGGGCGGCAATTGCACGGGCCGAGACATGAAAGACTCCGGGCATGATTTCGCCTGATATTTTGTACATGTTGGGAATCATGAGCAGTAACCCCTGAGAGGCAGTAAACGTAGTCGACAAGCTGCCGGCCGAAAGTGCTCCGTGAACGGCGCCTGCGGCTCCTGCCTCGGACTGCATTTCCACAACCTTCAAAATCTGGCCGAAGATGTTTTTTCGTCCGTGGGCCGCCCATTCATCACAGTACTCTCCCATGCTGCTTGAAGGCGTAATCGGATAAATTGCAGCCACATCACTCATAGCATA
>CAZCWQ010000085.1:0-13246 GCA_964502365.1 uncultured Desulfobacterales bacterium
AGGCCGACGACAGTTTGAATGCAGGAGAAACACCCGATCTAAAAGGTGCAAAATCGTACCTCGCCCAGGCTTCCAAGTATGCGGTGTCTGACTCCATGCGACAAGCGGTGCGGGTGCGATTGGACAGCATCAACAGGGTAAGAGATGACATACACACGCATGTAGGGGGCCCTTTGGCGCCTGAACAAGGCGAGATGGCGCAACCCAAAAGACAGACGGCACATTGACAACAATGGCTCAAAGGACGCGGCTTTAAGAGTAGGGCAAAGCATCGACTGCCTTGCGCCTCATGCCGTGTGCCTTTTATCCGGAAAAACCGATAAACACCTTGATACCGATCAGGGTCGTGCCTATGACAGTGCCCAACAATATCAAAACAGGTGTCGCAGAAAACTTACAGGTGGCACCGGATACAAAACAGCCGCCTCCACCTCCCCCGCCACCTCCCCCGCCGGAATTTGTGGGGATAGAAGGACTCCCCTCATTCGAACAGCTGTTGTAGGCATTGATGCGGCCGCCCGTCGAAATGACTCCAACAAGGGTTTCTTTGACGTCCACGCCATTTAAAATGTAGTCCTTGACCTGGCTACATGTCAGGTCGAAATTCTCCGACCAGATGAGGGCGGCTAAGCCTGAGACATGAGGAGCCGCCATCGAAGTCCCGGTACCATACCGGTAGGTGTTACCCACTGACGTGCTATAGATCGATAACCCCGGTGCAGCTACATCCACTGAATGTTGGCCGTAGTTTGACAAACTTAGTAAATTATCACTTCGGTCTGTTGCGGCCACAGAAATGATATTGTCAAGGTCGTGGCTGGCCGGATAGACCGGGGTGGAATCATTGTCCAAGCCCCCGTTTCCTGCGGCAGCCACAAAGAGCAGACCGGCGTCCTGTGCCCGCTTTATGGCATTGTATTCTGATTGTGAAAAGCTGGGACCACCAAAGCTTGCGTTAATAATCTGTGCGCCATTTTCTATGGCATAGTCAATCGCCGCAATCTCGTCTGAGACAAGACCTCCAGAGTCGGCAGAAAGCATTTTCAGGGACATGATTGATGCAGACCAAGCAAGCCCTGCAATGCCCACTCCATTGTTTCCGTCTGCTGCTATGATTCCCGCAACATGGGTACCGTGACCGATGCTGTCGTCGCTAGGGTCATTGTCGTGATTTACGAAATCCCATCCATAATAATCGTCGACTTTCCCATTGCCGTCGTCATCCACCCCGTTGTTGCCTGGACTTCCATCAACCCAATCCTCTGCGCTGTTCATCCAAATGTTGCCTGCAAGGTCTTGATGGTCGAGGTCTACACCTGTGTCGAGCACGGCGACGACCACGCTGCTGTTACCTGTCTCGATGCTCCAAGCCTCCGGCCCATCAACGTCTGCGTCTACGGTGCCTCCTGTCTGTCCGATGTTATTTAAGGCCCACTGCACACTGAAATGTGCATCGTTGGGCGTGCCTGTCGAGTATCGGTAGTAGTTTGGCTCCACGCATTGCACATCTGGATCCAGCCGGTAGATTTCAACGGCTTCTTCAACTGTCCAGCCTTCGGGGATTCTAACCTGATCAACGCCTGCCTGGCTGAATCGCCTGATGGGTGTGGAACCAACAAAGCTGTGGGCAGCCTGAGCAAGCACTTCTGATACACCCGAGCGAAATTGAACAAGCACTTCGCCAGACACGTATTCTGCCCTGTTTGGCTCCTTGCAAAAGACTGTCGCCGGCCAGAGAAGAAAAAGCAACAAGAGTAATATGAACCAATCCCGCCGCATTATACAAAGACCCAATTCAACAAAATGACTGCAAGAAAACGGTGTGAAGGACACGTCAGAAGTTCTGGGGAACTTTCGCGGATCAACCGCTACTGCCGGGGGAACATCTCGACTGAGAATTACCCATGCTTCCTTCTGAGCCTTTTATCGGACAGGCGAGCGGGAACTTTAGTCATTTTATTCTGAATGAGGTTTGGCGCTGGTTTCCTCAAACATGTGGACAGGAGTGAAGAATCCATGTCCTTTGGGTCTGGATTCTTTACCAGTAGGCGGTGGGTCTGGATGTCTTATCGTGTCCCTCTGCTCCTTCGCTTTCGTCTGCTCTTCAGTTTTCTCATAGATTTGCCGATGTATGAGAAAAGGCACAAACTGGAGGGACAATTATGAAACCAAAGCGGAACCCCGTTCAAAAGGAAGGCGACAGAAACCTTTGCTGCTCTTACTATGAGAACTGTCTCGACCACGCTGTGAAAAATCGTTGGCAGTGTTGGAATTGTTCGGAGTGTCAATATAGAGTGACACGGCAAGCCGCAGATTCGGTCTGCACAGTTCGTGATCCAGATCCGTACTGCGAGCTGCCTCCCAATCTCTCCCGAGAAGTCTGGCACAGATTCGGTTAGCTAATATCTCTTGCCATAAATTTTTGAAACCTATATACGAAGTGTCTGCCTGGAATTAAAGAGGCGATGCGCTATAAGGCAAAAGGCGCAAGGGAAGACTCTTTTACAGGCTCTGCTTTATGCCTTGCGCCTCGGTGCGGCGAGGATGGGGGCATAAACCAAGAAATCTTTTTCTCATAACCTAAGGAGGAAGAACCATGTCACAGTGGTACCTAAGTTACGGTGGCCAGCAGGTTGGTCCGCTGGATAAGGCGCAAGCCATGGATAAGGCGCAAGACAACCCCAAAGGCTTTGCGTGGCGAGAGGGATTTGCCGAGTGGTTGCCTATTTCCCAGGTGGCGGAACTGAGTCGGAGCCCCAAGCCCACCATCGCGCCGCCGCCACCGACCATCCGTGCCTGTGATGAGATCGACTTTAAGATCTTCGGCTCGGAGATGCAATTTGTCGAAGTGGAGCTCGATCCGGGCGAAAGCGCTATAGCCGAAGCGGGCGCCATGATGTACAAGGACAGTGATGTTGGGATGGAAACCATCTTCGGCGACGGATCCAGCTCTGGCGGGGGTAGCGGGTTCATGGATAAGCTGCTCGGCGCGGGCAAGCGACTGCTTACCGGAGAAAGCCTGTTTCTGACCGTCTTTACCCATAGGGGGCAGGGCAAGGCGCATGTTGCCTTTGGCGCGCCTTATCCGGGCAATATCATCCCCGTCACCCTGACAAACGTGGATGGGTGCCTTATATGCCAAAAGGACAGCTTCCTGTGCGCTGCCAAAGGGGTCTCCATCGGCATTCACTTTCAGCGCAAGATACTTACAGGACTCTTCGGCGGCGAAGGATTTGTTATGCAAAAACTGGAGGGTGATGGTCTGGTCTTTGTACACGCAGGTGGTACAGTGGTGGAGCGTAAACTTGAGCGTGGCGAAATGTTGCACGTGGACACCGGTTGCCTGGTGGCCCTGGAGAAAAATGTGCAGTTTGAAATAGAGCAGGCAGGCAGTATCAAGACCGCGCTGTTTGGCGGCGAGGGACTTTTCTTTGCCACGTTGCACGGGCCGGGGAAGGTCTGGTTGCAGTCTCTGCCGTTCTCGCGTCTGGCAGGACGGATGCTTCAGGCGGCCCCTCAGCGTGGCGGCACTAAGGGAGAAGGGTCCATCCTGGGCGGCCTGGGCAACTTGCTCGACGGGGACTGAAAATGTGGCACGAGAATTGCTGCTGTCACAATTGAGGAGTATAGGCGGGATGCACATTCTGAAAAGTCTTTTTTTGTTTTTTCGTACCAATTTTACTTAGGAGAGATATTACTGCTTTGACCGACAGGGGATCGGTGCAATGGATTACATGTTGACTTACGAGGAGCAGCGGCAAAGAATCCACGAACTGGAGAGGAAGGCTGCTGATCAAGATCGGGTGCAGGAGGCACTGATTCGAACTCGAGAAGACTGGAAAGATACATTCGATGCCATCACCGACATGGTTATGGTTCTCGATGATGAACATCGGATTATTCGTGTAAACACGGCTGCGGCTGAAGCCTTGAATACTACGAAAGAAAGTCTGGTGGGCAAGAAATGTTATGAGGTTATACACGGACAGGACTACCCAGTGGAGGAATGCCCGTTGCTTTTCAGCAAGAAGACACTAAGGCCCCGCAGTGAAGAGATAAGTATCCCCACCATGGGCGGGACATTTATATGCTCTACCTCTCTGATCGTAGATTGCGAGGGAAAACTCAAAGGTTACAGCCAGGTCCTCAGGGACATAACCGAGTCGAAACGTATTCAAAGGCAACTTCAACGTGATCAGAAGCTGGAAGCGATCAGCTTACTTTCGGGTATCATCGCCCATGAATTCAACAATCTTTTTATGGGTATTCAAGGCAATGTGTCTCTCATGATGGCTGAGATCGATGGGGGACGTCCACTTTACGAAAAGTTGAAGAGGATTGAAGAGTACGTCAGCAGGGGGCATGAAGTTACCAAACAGCTCTTGGGTTTTTCCACGGAGGGCAAATACGAGGTCAGACCAACTGATGTAAATAAGTTGGTCAAGAGGAGTGCTGACAGCTTTGTTTCAACTAGACAAGAGATAAAAATCTATACCAGATTTCAGAAAGACATCTGGATGGTTGAAGCCGACGAAGGTCAGATAGAGCAAGTCCTCCTAAACATTTACCTCAATGCTTGGCACGCCATGTTCGAAGGCGGAGAGCTGAACCTTGAAACGGAAAATGTCTTTGTCGAAGACGACTATGCTGAGTTTTTCGGCGTAGCGCAGGGTCATTATGTAAAGATCTCTGCCACTGATACAGGAGCTGGCATGGATCAAGTGACCCAGGCAATGATATTCGAGCCATTCTTTACTACCAAGGGGACTGGAACTGGAACAGGCTTAGGTCTTGCCTTTTCCCGTCGTACAATAAACAACCATGGGGGTGTCATCAATGTTTACAGCGAAAAGGGCCGTGGGACAACGTTTAATATCTACTTGCCTGCCTCCGAGAATCAAGCGATAAAGAGTGCACAGGGACGTGTCGAGGTATTGAGAGGCACGGAGACGGTTCTTCTTGTTGACGACGAGACTATGATCCTTGATGTGGGCCAGGAGATGCTAAATGAAATGGGTTACAAAGTGCTGCCGGTCAGAAGTGGCAGCGAAGCAGTAGAAGTCTATGAAAAGAATAAGGGTGAGATTGACTTGGTTATTCTCGACCTGATCATGCCGGGCGTGGATGGCGCCAAGGCCTATGACCAAATTAAGGAGATAAACCCAGAGGTAAAAGCTCTTCTTGCGAGCGGATACGGCATTACCAGTCAAGTCAACAGCATATTGGAAAAGGGTTGCAATGGTTTCATACAAAAGCCCTTTAACATGAGAGGGCTCTCTCAGAAGATAAGAAAGATTTTGGACACGACTTAAGGCACAGGGCAAAGCAATCACCGAGCTTGTGCCTTGCGCCTTATGCCGTGTGCCCTTTGTCTAAAATGTGCACGAGTTCTTCGGCCGCTTGCTCGCCAGCACGGACGCAGTCCGGGATTCCTACCCCTTCAAAACCATTACCCGCCAGTTGTAAGCCCTTGTGTTTGGAAAGACGGCTTCGCATATCATCAACTCTTTTGAGATGACCAACATCATACTGAGCCATGGAATCAGGCCACCGATGCACCATGGCAAAAAGGGGAGAACTGGTAATCCCCAACAGCGCATCCAGGTCGCGGCGCGCAGCGACAATGAGTCCTTCGTCGTCAAGATTCAGCATTTCCGGCTGTAATGCACCACCCATAAAGGCCCGGAGCAACACAAATCCCTTCGGTGCCCGGCCTTCGTATTTTACGCTACTGAAGGATGCCGCAATGATGTTGTATCTTTCAAGGATAGGAACGACGCAACCAAACGCGTCCAAGGGATGTGCTACTTGGTCTCGCCGGTAAGCAAGATGGACCACAGCGGAAGAGGCATATTGCACTGCTGACAACTTCTCTGCCAATTCTCCATCAACCTCGGTCAGCAACCTTGCCGCATGTCTCGACGGACCGGTAACGATTACGCCCTCGGCCTCCATGGACGCGCCGCTTTCCAGGTCAACTGTCCAGCAGGGGATCTCACCGAGGTTGGCCTTTTTTGCCACCCGGACAACACGCTCGTTCAACAGAAAGCGAACATGATTCAACCGATCCCTGAGGGCGTGAATCAGTGTCTGCAATCCGTCCCTAAAGGTTACAAACATGCCGTAACGCGCTCCGCTGCCCGTGGTCTTTCGCCGTTTTCCTTCGGACCACATCCCCTTGGTCACACTGCCATACTTGTTTTCCAGATCGAGAAAGCGTGGCATGGTTGCCCTCAGGCTTAACCTTTCCGGTCTCGCCGTGTATATACCGCTCATAAGCGGCTGGACCACGCGGTCTAAGGCTTCGCGGCCAAATCTGCGGGTGACAAAGGAGGCGAGTGACTCGTCTTCGTTGACTGTTCTTGCGGGCAGGAACACCTCCATGGCCATTCTAAGTTTGCCGGGCCAGGAAAAGAGCGGTGTTGTGATCATCGGCAAGAACTTCGTGGGCGCCATGAGAAGGAAGCCTTCAGGAATGCGCATTAACTTGCCGCGGCGCACGACAAGGGCGCTACGGTGTTCCTCGTTAGTGGTTATGAGTTCTGATTCCAACCCGAGACGGCGAGTCAATGCGAGCGCCCACGGTTTGGCAGTGATGAAATTGTCCGGGCCCGAATCGATCAGGAATCCATCCCGCTTAATCGTATGGATTACGCCACCCAATCTATCACGGGCGTCGATTAGGGTGATGTGAAATTCGTGATTTTGTTGGCTGCTCAACTCGTGCAGACGATGCGCTACGCTCAGGCCCGTAATGCCTCCGCCGATGATGATAATTCGTTTAGCTTCTTTTTGATCCACCGTGTTTTGAATACTAATGAGTTGCTTCGATGACCATATTGGCCAGGGCATCGATAAATGTTTGATCATCACCCACCGTCTTTGCACGCAGCAGGGTGATGCCTGCCTGTCTTGCTGTCCCCATGGCCTCAATGTCAAGGTCGTATAACACTTCAATATTGTCGCACACAAACCCGATGGGTACCATAACCACACACTTGACCCTGGAGGCTTCTTGTTGCCTCAAGACCTCATTAACATCGGGTTCCAGCCATGGGTCCTGAGGTCGGCCGCTGCGGCTCTGGTAGGCAACTTGCCAGTTTGCATGATCCAACTTACTGGCTATTGTGGTTGCCAAACGGTGCACCTGCTTGGCATAAAGTTCGACCTGGGGATCGCTATGCGGCAGGCTGTGGGCGGTGAAGATTATTGGAGCATCACTGCGATCCGGTTGAGAGATCTGTTCAAGGCACTGCTTAACCCGGTCTGAGACGGCGTTTACAAAGCCTGGTTGATCAAAAAGGGGTGGCGTGTACACAACGCTCAGGTCAACCCCCACCTCGGCTATGGCATTGGTGACATCGGTCTTATACTGCCCCCAACTCGATCTGCTCTCAAACACAGACATGATCACGGCTACTGGCCGTTTGATCCCATCTTGGATCATCTGTCGAACCGTGTCTGACAGAAAGGGATGCCAGTTACGCATGCCCACATAAACGGCCAAGGGCACACCCAGATTTTTCAGCGTTGCTTTTAGGGCGTCTGCTTGACAGAAAGTGACCTCTCTCACCGGAGATTTGCCCCCGAAGAACTCATAGTGATTGGCAACGTTCTTGAGGCGCTGCGCGGGAATGCGACCTTGGGTAACCTTTGTGAGAAACGGAATGACATCCTTGGACTTTTCCGGTCCGCCAAAGGCGATTACTAGTACGGCATCGAAGTGATTGCTATGGTCTGTCATGGTCTCACGTTAGAATTGTACTCTCTTAGCCATTATCTCGCTGACAATTCGTGAACGGCATCTACGAGTTCGGCCACATTTTCCGGGGGCATATCAGGCAAGATGCCGTGACCCAGATTAAAGATGTGCCCGGGCCGTCCTGCCGCTTTGTCCAAGATGGCCTGCACCTGGGCACGGATCTCCTCGGGAGATGTGTACAAGACAACAGGGTCCATGTTGCCCATGACGGCCACGTCATCGCCAAGGATCGACCAGGCGTCCGACAGATCGCAACGCCAGTCCAGTCCGATTACATCCCCTCCTGCTTCTTTCATTAACGGCAACAGTGCCGGGTTGCCTGTACTGAAATTAATTACCGGCACGGACTTGTCGATTCCGTTTATGAGCCGTCTGACATGAGGCATGACATACTGCCGATAATCATCAGGAGACAGGGACCCAACCCAACTGTCAAAGAGCTGGACCACATCGGCCCCGGCAGCAATTTGGCCGTTAAGGTATTCAATGAGAATTCTTGTTAGACGTTCCATAAGACCGTGCCAAGTGGACTTGTCCTGATGCATCATGGTTTTTGTTATTGCATAGTGGCCTGATTTTCCGCCCTCCACGATGTATGATGCAATAGTAAAAGGAGCACCGGCAAAGCCGATCAGGCCTATGTCAGGCCGCAAGGCACGGCGCGTGATTTTCAAGGCATCAAATACATAAGTCAGTTCGCTTACATCAGGCTCTATCAGTCGATCCAGGTCCTGCCGTGTACGGACCGGGTTATGAATGACCGGGCCTTCACCCTTGACGAATTCCAGATGCAACCCCATCGGTTCGGTCACAAGCAAGATGTCTGCAAAAATAATGGCTGCATCCACGCCGAGACGGTCAACCGCCATCAGAGTCACTTCAGCGGCAAGTTCCGGCGTCTTGCACAACTCGAGCATGGTCACTTTTTTCCGAATTTTGAGATATTCCCTCTGATATCTTCCGGCCTGCCTCATGATCCAGATGGGAGTGTACGGGGTCTTCTGTCGCCTGCATGCCTTTACAAGAACGGAGTCTTTTCCGGTCATCGGCTTGTCCACGTCTGGCTGCCAAACCATGTCAATACGCCTCCACTGATTTGTATTGACATGGTTTGCATAAGCTGCCCGCTTCTTAGAGAGCAGGTAGCTGCCACGGCGTGCCATCTCTCGCACCAAGTGGACCATATTTGTCCTGTCGGGTTCGTAATCCACGGATAGCCCTTCCTCGACAATAGCCCGGCTGGCAATGGGTCCTACAGATCCAATGCACACCTGTTTGAATGCCTCCCGGAGTTTTATTTCTACGCCGTCCGTCTTGGCGACACGGAAAAGATGGCGCACCTGAACTCCACTCGTGAACAAAGCAAAGTCTATACGTGGGGTGTCACCGTCAATAATGTCTCGAACAGCCCGGCGAATCGGTTCCAAGTCTTCAGGCAGCTCCCATCGATAAAGGGGCACAGCCATTACCTGAGCTCCGCGTTCCTCCAAACCTTTTGTCAGCCCGGGATTCGACTGGCCGTATTCTTGTACAGCCACGCGCTTAGTATCCAGTGAAAGTTTTTCGTCGAGTGTTGTGAGTAAAACAGACCACGTGTACGGTTCCGGAACAAGGATGCTAGGTGCAAGCCCCATTTCTCGCAATGCAGCTACAGACTTGGGACCCAGCGCGACAATTTTGACCGACCCAAGTGCCTCTATAAATTCCCGGGTATCGAATTTAGTGGCTACAGCCTTGACCAAAAGTCGCATACCTACACCAGTCATGACTATGAACACATCGACCCAACCGGCAAGCAAAATCCTGGCAAAAGTGATTGCTTCACTGTTGTGCTCCAGGGGAACCTCTCGCATGCACGGAGCCATGACCGGGTTTCCTCCGGCTTTGCTGATTAAATCAGCAATCTCATCAGCTTGGCGACTTTCAAACGAGACGACCTTGGAGTCTCCAAAATTGATGGGCATAATAATCCTTTAGAATCTGTAACTATTTAAAAGAATTCCTATTTATACATTTGAACTATAGGAAAAAGATGCCCTCGTGTCAACGTAAAAATAGGTTTGTCGGCGTTCGTTGACATAAATTTATAGAATATTTGGAAGTGGTTACACACACTCTCAAGTTAAACTCGTTGACTGTGTCCTCATAGGTGCTGTTCGCCTGCGCGTCATAGGCAAGTCTTCGGTATTCGCACCCATAAGGGTTACGTCTTAGAGCAGGTCATGGTTTGCTACAAAAGCCAGGACGTAATTCCAGGCCTCTAGACCCCTTTAGGCTCCAGCTCTCCTGCGGTTTGTGTGTTATGGAATTAGAATTCTATCGCTATCTGTCCGAACACCACCCTTCTCTCATCTCTGCTATCAGTATCGTTGTCGTCGTATTCATCATGGATATATGCGAGAGACACTACGACGCCATCAAAAATGTCTTGGTTGAAGGCTATTCCATATCGCTCCTCCGGAAACCCGAGGGTGTCCGTCTCATCAGAACCCGCATATTTGACAGCAATTTCCAGATTTTTGCCCCAGTCTAAGTTATAACCGACTTCGAAATTCCAAACCGATGGCTCAGCTCCTGTTGAGGCAGCTCCGGTTGCAAGCTCAGATGCTTCAAAACTATCCGTCGCGGTCATGTATTCAGCATCGAAAAAGAACGGCGCATAGCCTATGTGCAGATAGCAGTCGAATCCACCGACATACTCTGTAATACTGACACCCACCGCATCCGTCATGGTTTCTGAGTCTGCTATATTGGAAATATACGAAGCCCCCACTAATATCTCAGTACCCTTTTCATCATCAAACGCATAGTTTGCATCAAAGCCATAACTCTCTATTTGGTTCTCTTGACCAGTCTCATCCATGTCCCCGTTGAAAACATAGGCGCACACGGAAAACCCTTTATGTTCAACTCCAACAAGCGCAGCCTTCTCCCTGGTCTCTCCCAGCACCACTGTTAGAGGAACATCGATGAGCGGATCGTCCGGAAAGTGTGTCAGCAAAGCGCCAAAGGGGACATACATGGCGCCGGCGGAAAAATAGATAGGGTATTGTTCGGTATTTCCTATGGTGAGAGTGGCAGCATCCAGGACTACACTTGTTTCAGCATTCTCAAAAGTAGGATCTTCGTACAGTAACGTCGCCTCTATGTTGACCCACTCGTTAATCTCTGCTCCTGCCGTCAGTTCCACGGTAGTGAGAGCAAGATCACTTTGCTCGTCGTCAGTCCCATCTCGGTTATCAACATCCTTCCATGCGCCACCAAATTCAATGAGACCGCTAAGCTCGATACGATCCTTAAGACCGGCCAAAGATCCCCTTTCACTCTTCAGTTCCTTTTTGATTTCCTCCTTTATTTCAGCCTTAAGGGCTTCCCTATCTAAGGCGTGGGCATTAATGTTTATGACAAACAGTGCCAAAAACACTGTTGCTCCGATTATTATCCAGCAGCGCTTGCTCATGTAAATACCTCCTTATCTTATGTCTGGTTTTTTCACAGGTGTTAATCTCACAAGAACAATCGGTCCGCGCACAACGCTCTGACCGGCTTGCTCCCCGCAAGCCCCGTCCTTTAGGACGTGGTCGAGGGGAGCTATACAAAAACTGTTTTTCTTCCTTACCGGGCTGCGAAGCACTGCCGTCAGGCAGAACCCCCGCCCTTCAGAGCGGGAGAGGCTTCACTATTTCATGTCATGAAATTTAACCCAAAGTACGGCTCCGAGTTCGATATCCTTGTCAACACCATCATGTTTTTTCGTGACATCAGAGGTGTTCAGGGCAGCAAAGCCCCACCAGCCAGACTTGGGTGCGGCATAGGTAAAGACGCCATTGCCGTCAGCCTTGATGGTCTGCGTTACCATATAATCGGTTGGGGAGCTGTATTTACCCTCCTTGTTGTAATACTCTATCTCCACGTCGCCATAAGGCACCGGCTTGCCGTCCAGTTTGACAATTCCCTGGAAGACATTTCCGGCATAAAGCCCATACGGTTTTGATAGAGGAACAATCTCGGTCTTGAGCCCAATCTCCTCGTCCCAACCCTCATCATCGCCAAAGGCGGTAACCACAGCTTTTGTATAGTGGACAATGTAGCAATCCTCTGCCGGCTCCCAGTAGGGCTGAGGCTCCATATAAAACATGTAAACGCCAGGTCGCGTAATCTTGTAGCTTGTGGTCCAAGTCTGATGCCCGTTTGTCTTGGTAGGTTTGAGAGAACCCAATAGGTCTTTCTCCTTACCGTTTATCACCACCGCGAACTTAGCAGGTTTAAGCAGCTCCATACCCTGGCCTTCAAAGGGATGCCAGAACATGAGATTCACATTTACATTGGTGTCTTCTCCCTGCATCACCATCTGGTCTGAGGGAATGACCATCCCAAAGTGGGCCGAAGCCGGACATGTAACGACAAAACACAAAAACATAGCCAAGAACACACCCTTTTTCATAATGACCTCCTTTTCTTGAACAAAAAAAGCCACGAGGTTGACATCTTCTGATGACATTAACCTTCGTGGCCTACTTGTTCTCTCTTATAATGTTTAACAGTGGGGCGAGCGACCAGAAGCTTCGGCTTCTAATTGAAAAACAAAATAATTCTAATATAAAACCGCCTTGATGTCAAGAAGCAAAACAACTCTTTTGACCGGCATGTAGCATAAAATTCCTGTCCAACGAATCATCTTGCCCAGCCGTCAAAGACATGGTTATTGATATTTTCTATCTTACGGCTACCTATGTATCAATATTATGTATTGGACAGGCTAATACTTTTGGGATACCCGTAATTAGAAAAATGCTTAAGGCGGTCTTTGCCACGCTAAAGGGGGTGATACTGATCTTATCTGCCTGAGCCTTTTGCTCAGACATTACTCATTTCCCAGATGAGGAAATATTGAAGGACAGGAGGAATTAGCGTGAAGAGATTAGCAGTATTAGCCAACATCGTGGTGTTGTTGTGTATTTGTGTAATGGCGAGTCCTGCCTGGGCGGGAATCAAGGCTCAAATCGACGAACAGACAAAAGGAGAGGTCGGTATCTGGATGCAGACTTGGTTTCAGAATGTTGAGAAAGGCAAGAGTGCCACTAACGAAGATCTGAACGATTTCATCCTGCGTCGTGCCTATTTCTATCTGAAGGGCCAGGTCACGGACCAGGTTAGTTTTTTTACCCACATTGCCTCTGATAAAGTCGGCCAGGAGGGCTTGGACTCACCTTCAGTTGGACTCGGGAGCGGCGTGGCCTGGCGAGACCTATGGATTACGTTGAACCTCAACGAGGCCTTCAAGATTCAGATGGGGCGCATGTATGTGCCACTGACCCGAAACTACGGCACAACGTCAACAAAGGCGATGCTGACCATGGATCTACCGTTCTTGCAGGGGGGCTCCCGAGGGGGTATCTTTTATGCCCAGAAGGTGGGACGAGATGACAGTATAACCCTTTGGGGCAATCCTCTTGACGGCAAATTGCAATACCGCTTCATGAT
>CAZCWQ010000086.1:0-13217 GCA_964502365.1 uncultured Desulfobacterales bacterium
AACTCCTACCACAACCAGCCCGTAGTGAGTCAGAAAATGGTCCACTATGTCCAACCACAGCAACCCTGCCTGAGTGGTGAAGATTATGGAACCCAGAAAACCGAGTATTGAGATGCTCGTTACAAGAGGTTTTCTCCTCACGCCAAACTTATCCACCACTGCACAAGCGAATGCCTCAACTATTGATATTGATGATGACAGCCCTGCTACTACCAGGCAAAGGAAAAATATGGCGCCAAAGAGGTTCCCACCGGGGATAAGACTCACTGCCTTGGGATATGCTACAAAGGCAAGGCCTATACTCTGAGAGACTATCTCGGCAAGCGGCTTTCCGCAGGATGCGGCCATAAAGCCGAGCACTGAAAATACTGCGAGCCCCGCAAAAAGAGAGTATCCGCTGTTTATGACGCCCGTTAGTATGGCATTTCTTGAGATGTTTGACCTATCTGGAAGGTAGCTTGCATAGGCTATCATGATGCCAAAGCCGAGGCTGAGGGTGAAGAAGATCTGGCTGTATGCATCAATCCAGACCTTTGGATTGGAAAGCTTGGAAAAGTCAGGAGTCAGATATGCCCTGATACCGTCTATTGCCCCGTCAAGGCTAAGAGACCAAAAGACAAGCACGGCAGTAAGAAAAAACAGCAGGGGCATGAATATCTTGTTAGCAAGCTCTACTCCTTTTTGTATACCTCTGTACACAATAAGCCAATTCAGAAACCAGATGACTCCAAGAGCGGTGAGTATAGGGGTTCTAATCTGACCAATCTCAGACGGCAGCTTGCTTACTGAAAGGAAATCCTTGAAGAAATAAGAGTTGGGGTCATTACCCCAGCCAAAATCGAATGACAATACAAAAAAGTCAAGGCACCATGCTATCACCACCGTGTAGTAAAGGACTATTCCGAACATAACAAATGTCACAGACCACCACCCGAGCCACTCCCAGCTCTTCTTAATCTTTGTATAGGCCAGTGGAGCCGACCCTATTCGTTCATGTCCTACTCCGAATTCAAGTATGAGCAGAGGGATGCCGGCAGTCAAAAGGGCAGTTAAATAGGGAATGAGAAAGGCCCCTCCACCATTATCATAGGCCATATAACTGAACCGCCATATGTTGCCCAGACCTATTGCAGAGCCGACAGCTGCCATGAGAAAGCCAAGCTGGCTGTTCCAATGCTCTCTCTTCACTGCGCTGAACCCTCCTTTGTCCATAATATTTGACATGAAAAGACATAGATAATATAAGGTTGCGGGTCAAGGAAAACCTGGCCAAAAGAAGATGCCATTGGTTTCTTGTCTTGTTTCAGAAGACAACGAAACACTGCGAGAGGATATATATCGTATGGGACCTGTCAGAATAGCCGGGACGGGCTCCTATGTACCCGAAAAGATCCTGACAAATCAAGATTTGGGAAAAATGGTAGACACCACTGATGAGTGGATCGTGCAAAGGACGGGCATCAGGCAACGTCGCATTGCTGAGCCCGACGAAAACACCTCGGATCTGGCCAAAGAGGCGTCATTGAAGGCCTTGGACGCGGCCGCTACGGCCCCTGAAGAACTCGAACTCATCATTGTGGCAACTATCACGCCTGATACCTGTTGTCCCTCTGCGGCAAACCACCTGCAGGCCAAGTTGGGTGCCAACAACGCTGTGTCTTTTGACATTACCGCTGCTTGCACAGGTTTTATATTTGCCCTTTCAACAGCGGAGCAATACCTGAAAAACGGTCAATATAAAAACGCCCTGATTGTTGGATCCGAGGTTTTGAGTCGAACGGTGAACTGGAAAGATCGTACGAGTTGCATCCTCTGGGGTGATGCATCGGGAGCTGTTGTAGTGAATAAATTGGAAAAAGGGGCCGAGATCTTGTCCACCCATATACACTCTGATGGTTCAGCCGGAGGCAACTTGCTTTTGCCCGGTGGCGGTTCATCAACCACACCCATCTCTTGTGAGAGTGTCGAAAAGGGCCTTCATTATCTGAGACTTATAGATGCCAATAAGACCTTCAAGTTGGCGATAAAAAGATTTGCCGAATCGTGCCAAGAAACCGCCGCTTATAATGGTTACAGTATGTCAGACATCGATTTAATAATTCCCCATCAAGCCAACCTGCGAATCATACACGCCCTTGCCGAAAAGCTGAAGTTTCCCAAAGATAAGATCCTTGTTAATATTGATCTATATGGGAATAGCTCTGCGGCTACGGTGCCCCTTGGCCTGGACCAGGCCGTCCGCTCCGGGCGGATACGTCCCGGCCACAGGGTGCTCCTGACGGCATTCGGCGGGGGGCTGACTTGGGGAAGTTCGCTTGTGGTCTGGCACTGAATTCTCTCCCTTGTGTGAAACTAGACTAAGGGCTCATCTGGCAACGGATCGGTTTGACCACTCCGTCAAACCTTGTTATATAATATGCGAATCCACACATTTGTATCGGATTTTCTCTCATGAAGAAAATAGGCATTGTGGTCAAGGCCCAGAAAGACGCCATTGATAAGGCAGAGGAAGTGGAGACGTGGTTGAAAGCCAAGGGGATTCAAGTCCTCACGCGCCAGAATATCCCCGCACCGATTACGTCACAGCATTGTCTGGTAGAAAATATTGCCAAGGCCCCTGCCGATCTTTCTTGCATTGTTGTTTTGGGCGGTGACGGGACTTTTCTCAGCGCCGTTCGGTGGGTCCAGGATACCGGCATCCCTGTCTTGGGGGTAAACCTCGGGGCCTTTGGGTTTCTGACAGAGACTCCGGTGGAGCAGCTTTTTCACGCCATGGAAAACGTGGTCAAAGATGACTATCGCACAGAAGAGAGAATGTTGCTGTCGGCAAGAGTAGTTAGGGATGGCGAGCAAGTGGCATGCCAAAACGTCCTCAACGATGTGGTAGTCAACAAAGAGGCCCTTGCGCGCATTGCACATATCCAAGCCTTTGTTGATGACGCCTACTTAACCACCTTCAAAGCGGACGGTCTTGTTGTCAGTACCCCCACAGGTTCCACAGCGTATTCGCTTTCAGCTGGAGGCCCTATCATACACCCATCCTTGAAGACGATCATTCTCAGCCCGATTTGCCCGTTTACGCTGATAAATCGCCCCCTCATCGTGCCGGATAACGTGACCATCAAAATCAGAGTGGAGGAGCGGGATTCCAATGTTTTCTTGACCTTTGACGGCCAAGTGGGACTCCACATAACCCACCGCGACGACATTATTGTTCGAAAGGCGCACCACGCGATTCAAATCATCAGGATACCCGGCCAAAGCTACTATGACGTCCTAAAAGCGAAACTGAGCTGGAGCGGACGGTAGTAGTTCTTCACATCCATTATGGCACCAAAGAACATCGAAACGAAAGTCCTGTTCATCTGCCTTGCGTCCATCGTTGCCGCTGAAGCCGCCATGGGTGTTGTCTTGGCTAAAGCCGTGCGTTGTCCCCCCGTGCTCATCCTGGGCATAGCGCGCCTTGCGGAAATATTGCTTCTTCTCGCCATTGTTTCAATGTCAGGCAAAGGATTGTCATCCATAGGACTGGCGCGAGATCAAATAATGGCCGGACTAAAGAAGGGCTTGATCTGGTCGGCCGTTTTTGGGCTGTGCGCACTCTTGGGTTTTGTCGTGCTATTTGCAATGCACGAAAACCCGGTCAGGCTGATTAAGACCGATCTGCCTCAAGGTGCTGGTGGGTTGATTCTGTTTCTTTTGGTGGGCGGCCTCGTGGCTCCCGTTGCAGAAGAGGTCTTTTTCCGAGGTGTTATCTATGGTTTCTTAAGGCGATGGGGCGTGATCTTGGCACTTGCAGGCACCACGGTTATCTTTGTTTTCCCCCATGCCATCAGCTCTAGGATTCCGCTAACCCAGATTGTGGGTGGCATAGTATTTGCCGTTGCTTACGAGGTTGAGGGAAAATTGATGGTTCCCATCACGATCCATGTGCTGGGCAACATGGCCATCTTTGCCCTTTCATTGGTTTCGTAATGAATAGAATTTTCTACCCTGCTAGGGCCATTGTCCTGGGTTTGCTGACAACACAGATTCTGGCCACAGTCCACGTATATCTTTCCAATGCAGACCTTTACCGGACTATCACGGCCGTTACACAGGCAGGTTATCTGGCTATCCCCAACGAGCAGGTCGCACATAGTCTAAAAGAATTTGGTCCTGCTTTTTTCGGGGGGTGCTTCTTCACATTGAGTCTTGGTGCGGGTCTGTCTGTATTTTCTTTTGCCTGCGCCTGGATCTGGGATCGTCTTCTTGGTCGAAACAGCGCCTTTCTGATACCAATTATAATCCTGTGGCTGGGTGTTGTTGTCGCAGCAAACGGTCAAGGTTTCTCCCCAATGGTGACCTCCTATTTTCTTGCCGTCCCGCTCCTGGTATTTGCATCAACGCTAAGGTGGATGCCTCCACAAGAACAGAAAAATGTCTGGACAAATAGGCTTATCCATATCTTGCCCATTGTCCTGCTGACGATTATATGGACGGTTCACGCGGGCCGTTTCTTGTTCTTGGATATTCGAGACTACTTGCTGTTATCGAACTTTGTCGGGAAAAAGGTCGATGATTTCTACTATCGCTACACACTCTACCCAGCACAGGTCTTTAAGACTTTGGAACAGAAGACACTCAAAACTGGCTGTCTTTCACAGATCAAAGACAAGACTGCTGCTCGACGTATAGAGAACGTTCTGATCAATTATGACTACCTGCCGGTTGCGGCCAATGGACCTGTTGACCTGGCAATTATTATGGAATCGGGAAATACGCTTGACTTCAAACATAAAGACAAGACAGTGGTCCAGACCACCTTGAAAGAATTTCTCTCCCACGCCGGGAAAGTTCTAGGGCGTTTTTCCACGGAAACGGACAGGCATGCCCTATTTCGCCAAGCTACAATTGTCTGTCTTTTACTGGGGTTTCCTATCCTCTTATATGTAATTGCCTTTGCCCTCATCCACTTTGTATCAGGTTTTTTTCTGAGTTCAAGGGGTTCATCATCGGTTGCTGCATCTGTTTGTTTCTTGATAGGCCTGGCCCTGTTGCCCCCCCTTCGCACTGGACGCTCAAGAACTGTGAATGCTGCGACTGTGCCTGAAGCCTTGGAGTCCGAACACTGGCAGCAGAGGGTGGCAGCCTTGAGGACCATTGTGAGCAGAGGGATCGAGATTGGCAAATTCAAGGCCTATTCCGCAATGCTGGCCAGCCGACATGTGCCCGAGCGCTACTGGCTGGCAAGGGCCCTTGGACTTAGCCGCGATCCCAAGACTTACTCTGATCTTCTTGGGCTGTTGGATGATAAGCATCCTGACGTGGTCTCTATGGCCTTTTATTCCCTTGGCCAAAGAAGAGACAGACAGGCTGTTAAAGAAATCTTAAAAAGGATAAGAAAGTCGGATCACTGGTACAACCAGTGGTATGCTTACAGGGCCCTAAGACAACTGGGATGGAGGCAGACAGGAGCGAACTGGGCCGGCTGAACCATCTGTGTTTAAAGACCTTTGCTCACAATGGTCCAATTGGCTTCTCTGCTGACTTTGAACCGGGATTGGAAGGAGCAAACCTAAGTCCTTCGGTTCATAAGTTCGATTACGAACCTATTTACTCAGGACTTAGTGCTGCCCTCGGCCATGAGCTCGGGCCGAATGGAGTGAGCAATTGCTTTAAGCTAATCCGAAAAAATACGTCATCGTATTTGCGAATCGAAGCACTAAGGAATACGAACAGGGCTAATGGCAGAAAGCATTCAGGAAATATTCAAACGTAAACTGGTGCGTGTTGGCTTCCACCGCACCATGGGTCTCCTGGGCGCCACGACTCTCGGGATCGGTGCCCTCATGGGGGCCGGCATATACGTGCTCATAGGGCTTGGTACCGCCCATGCGGGGCCCGCAGTGTGGGTTTCTTACCTGACCTGCGGACTGCTGAGCCTGCTCTCCGTGATGGTTTTTGGAGAGCTTTCTCGCCGAATCCCTGTGACTGGGGGAGGTTATGCCTTCGCTTACAACGCCCTGGGAAGCATCTGGGGCTTTATTACTGGCTGGCTTTTAGCCCTGGGAAGCATATTCGCATGTGCCATGTACGCAACCGGCTTCGCCTACTATCTCAGCCCCCTTTTCCCATATAAGCTTCCGGAGCCTGCAATGAAGGCAATTGGCTTTGGGATCGTCACAGCGCTCACCTTGCTCAACTGCCGGGGCACAAAAGGGGGTGACAGGGTGCAGAGAATCTCGACATGGGGTAATCTGTTAGTCCTTATGACCCTCATCTTGTTGGCAATGCCCAAGGCCAGCCCGGAGCAGTTGAAGCCCATGTTTCCTCATGGGCTTGCAGGCGTGGGAGGCGCGATCGCAATCATCTACGTCTCGTTCTTCGGTTATCAACTCATTGCCAATAATGCAGAAGAGATAGTCGATCCTGAGAAGACCGTCCCCAGGGCCATGCTCCTGGCCATGGTGGTAAGCATCAGCTTTTACGTGGCCGTGGCAATTGTCTCAGTGATGGTCGTCCCGTGGGAGACTCTCGCACAGTCGAAGGCCCCTCTTGTTGACGTGGCCTTGAAGGGCATAGGCGGGCTGGGGTGGCTTCTTATCGCGGCCGGAGGTGTCCTCGCTTCTGCTGCTGCTCTGAACAGCACTCTACTTTCCCAAGCGAGGCAGATCTTCGCCATGGGCAAGGACAGGTTTTTGCCTGCAATTCTCGGGCGTATCCACGAGGTTTATAGGACCCCCAGGGCAGCTCTATGGGCCGGCGGGCTGCTCACCGGCACGGCTACGGTTTTCGGCGACCTGACATTCATCGTCAAGTCGGCCAATTTTTGCTTTCTCGCCTCCCTGTTGCCCGCCTCCTTTGCCCTTCGCAGACTGTACAGGTCTTCCGGATCTGCTGGGCCCCCAAGCCATTGGAAACGCCATGTCCCCGAGGCTGCTTTCGTGGCCAACATGTCAATTCTTCTCACCCTTGACTGGGTCTCTGTCGCCTTCGGGTTGCAACTGATAGCGATCGGCTTTTGCATCTACTTCTTTTATTCCCGCAAGCGCGAGATACGTTCCAGAACCGGGATGAGCCTAGTGCTCAACGAACAACGAAAGTCCATGCTTGTCTCAGGTCTCAGAATTCTCGTTCCCGTGGCCAATCCACAGACCCATGCGGCTCTTTTTGCCATTTCCGAAGCCCTCTTTGACAATCAGGTAGGAGAAGTGGTCGTGCTTAATGTAGTTCAGGCTACCAACCAGGTGGACTTCCACTCCGCACTGGCTGGTGCAGAGGATTCTGTTCATCTACTCGATCGTACCACCAAATTACCGACCTTGGATCGCGTGAAAATCAGGCCAGTGGTTCGCGTATCGCGGAGTTTGCCAAAGGGCATTGTCCATGCTGCCGAAGAGGAGGGCTGCAATCTGATCGTCATGGGTTACGCCGGCGAGGAGACCCCAAGCGCCGCACATCTTATGGAGGAGGTGCTCAGCCAGGCAAGAACTGATGTCATTCTTCTGAAACTGAAGGGGGAATTTTTCCCAAAACAGATCGCTGTATCACTCGGAAGCAGCAGTAACTTAAATCTTATAGTGAAGTTAGCAGGGGCTCTGGCGGACCGATTCGGCGGGGCCATCAGTTTTTTGAACATACTTCCTACTAATTATACGCCAGAGCAAAAGACGCACTCAGGTAAGATCCTGGTGGAGGCCATCAAACACCATGTGGCCAAGGCGCTCTACAAAATCGAGGTCGAAAGCTCTGATGAACCCCTGGAGTTCTTGTTGGAACGGTCCCCAGGCTTTGACCTGCTCATTGTGGGAGCAACAAAGGTTGGGCTTTTGGAGAGATCCGTTGTGGGAACATTTTCCTCCCAAATCGCCATCCGCTCCGAATGTTCCGTGGCCGTGGTCAGGGCCGCCTCCCTGACGAGGAAATGGTTGAACATATGACCGATTGGTCTGCGTACTTCCTTTGCTTGTTTGAGAGAAAGAACCAAAAGAGTGTCTTGACAGGTATCGACCAATCAGATTTTGATTATTTAACATCTTCGTGTTCTTTGGTATTGTTTCTCCTATGCACCTTTTTGCCATAATCGCCAACCTCAGATTTCAAGATATACTTGATGTTTTGTTCCTTACCCTAGTGGCATATCATCTATATTTATGGTTTCGAGGAACAAAGGCCCTCAAGGCATTGGTCGGGCTATTGGGTCTAGGTATTATATTCACCGTGGCGCGAACTTGGGGTCTCTTCCTAACCACTTGGGTGTTTCAGATCCTCTGGCAAGTCCTGGTGATCCTTCTCATCATCCTCTTTCAATCCGAGATTCGCCAGGTCCTTGAGCGGGTCAATCCCCTGCAGGTGATCGGTCTGCACAAGGCATCGAGGCCGGAGAAATGGATTCCAGGATTCACGAAGGCCATATTCGCTCTGGCCGAGAGGAAAATTGGTGCCTTGGTGATTATTGAGCGGACGGACAGGGTTCAAGAATTTATTGCTGAGGGCCAGTCTTTGGAAGGAGAACCCGGGCCTGAGTTGTTGATGAGCATCTTTCAAAAGGAATCTCCACTGCATGATGGGGCCGTGCTAATCCAAGGTGGTCGCGTTACACAGGTGGCCTGCTACTTACCCCTGAGTCCTGATGAAGGGCTGCCAAAGGAGTGGGGCTCCCGGCACAGAGCGGCCCTTGGTCTTTCTGAACGATGTGATGCCTGGGTTGTTGTGGTATCAGAAGAACGTGGAGAGGTGTCTCTTGCCCAAGAAAAGGAGATGGTCCATGTGGGAGGCGCCGAAAAACTTTCTCAACTCATCGTGGAGGCTATGACACCTATCAGCCCTGAGCGAAAAAGTTGGTGGGAAAGGGTCCATTTTTTCCTTGTACATCGCTGGCATGTAAAGGTAGGCGCCTTGTTTCTAGTGGCTACCCTGTGGCTCATGTTAGCAGGTCAACAGAATTTTGAGAAAACTATAACTGTCCCATTGGAACTGACGAATATACCCGCCCAATTGGAAATTTTGGGGCCTGTGAACCCTAAGGTGGAGATAAAGGTTCGAGGTCTTCGCAAGGATGTCAGTACTCTAAATGAAAAGAATGTAATGGCAGACATCGACCTGTCTGTAGCTGGTTTAGGCAGAAGAACCTTTTCCATCACACGGGATCATATACGTCTTCCCAACGAAGGAATGCACGTTGTCGACATTGACCCACGTCAGTTAAAATTTGAGTTTAAGAGAAAGCCCTAATATATAGTCATAAGATAGCAATACAGTGAGGATTTTGCTTCAAATCTGGTTTTGATTACTTACACTCATGAAATTTGATGTTCATAGTTTTGCAACGATATCTTGACAGTCCTTCATTGATTGTCATTCGTCGAAAATCTATTCTAAAGTAAAATAATAGTCGTGTATACAGGTTGACAAGACATCAAAGATCAAGTTTCCTGAGGCCCGGTTGTCGATTCTGCCAGATGATCCAGGAAGCCTTTGTCCCTGCCTGTACCGGATTAAACCCAAGATATCAAAACTCAGGTGAATTGCGAGATTTCGACCAAAAATCCACAATAGGGATCTCGATGATCTCTTTTGAAAAAGGTTCTTTCTTTTTCTTGCAGTAAAGCACCTGAAATGGACGGCAAGACCCTGACCGATCCACTGTTGCTGTTACTTGGTGGGCACATCTAGACAGCAGGCAGGTCATGGCCTTTCCTGTGATTTGATCCCAATGCTTTCAAGATTGATCTTGTGTCATAATGAGAGACCTGCTAGCGGATCCTCGTCCTGACACGTGCAAGTCGTGCAATAGCATCGGCATGAGTCAGGGTCTTCAGCTATATGACACGTGTTTTCAGCTATGCTAGAAGAAATATATATCTGGACATCACCAGCGAACGTCTCTGCCAGATCTACCTGAATTGGAGCAGCTATGCCGTACAGTTGCCGATCCACGACAAATGAAACCCCCTCATAATCAAGAATTTTGTCTCCTTCTTGAGCTTCACTTAGTGCCAGCCCAAGGGCTGGCTGGTCACACTGACTTGTAGTAAATACTATCCTGATAGGTCTTTGAGCTTCTGTTTCCTTCAAAAAGCCTCTTACCATCTCCCTTGCCTTTTCCGAGATCTCGAACATTTTTTCCCTTTCAGAAGCTACCGGTCAACGCTGGTGCCAAAAAAGCAAGAGTTGTGCCAGCCCGGGAATCGCAATTTCTGTCAAGAATGGGCACTATGGGGCGGTAGGAACGGTAATGCGTAGAGGTTTCACAACAAAACCTAAAAGAAATGCGAACATCCAAAATTCTACCTCATTGCAGATAGCTGTGCTTCTAAGAGGGACGGCTCATATACAAGATATGGGATTGCATGCAAGAGGCAGGGCCATTGCTGACCCCGCCTTTTCTTTAATAAATGGATCGGTTCTGATCGTTGTCTACTAGAATGGTAGGCAGATCCCAAAGTGGCAGTTCAATGCCGGCGGACAATCTGAATCATTTCCGCAAAAACTCGGAATGGGCGCATTGTCCGGTACACAAACACTGAACAGGCAGTACGACCCCTCAGGACAATCCCCATCGACGCTGCAGCTGCCCGGAACAGGCGGGGGCAAATCTTCTGGGCTACAGAATCCAAAGATGCATTGCGATCCTTCTGGGCAATCCGAGTTGACATAGCAATCTGGTGTGCGCACGCATAAGCCGTTAGTACACGATATGTTAGCACAACCGTCTTGCAAAGTGCATTCGCTGGGGTTAATGGCGTCACATGGTTTAGCAGTGCCTATGCAGGTGCCAACACGAGCATCATTAAGAATCCAATTGCATCCGTCTTGCCCTCTGCAGTCAGTTTCTGTATTAAAACTGCTGCACGGCGTGGCTACTCCCGTACAGCCGCAATCTATATCATCACTACACATAAAATCGTCAATAAAGTCTAACAGTTCCTTTAACTCCCTGATGGTCCTATTCACGTTTTTCAGCATTATGACCGCCTGTGCTCTGAGATTTCCCACAGCACCCAGAAACTCTGGGGCAACGGGACCAGGTGGAAAGCTGAGAAATGTATCAACGCTGTTAATGATTTTTTTTATGTTACGTTTAAGTTCACTGGCAGAATCAAAAGACCAGTTTGGCCCGAGATCGCCCTCCGGAAACCTAATTTCGTCTGTGATAAGATACAAAGAGTTATCTAGCCCTAACAAGTCAAAGCCTATATTGTGAACCGCTACCACTGCCTTTTTAGCCTCTCCAGGCATCCGAGGATCAGGCGGTGAGGCAAGCCTTTCATCGACTCGTTTCCCAAGCACTTTGATATGCATGTTAATTGCACTAATTTGATGAAACGGTGAAGGCTGTGTGCCTGCCATAGATTCGCTGGTGAGATTGGCCATTAGAAAGGCTGTAATGACTGCGATGCTAGCAAATGTTGTTTTTTTCATAGTGTGTACCTCCATGACTCTTTTATAATTAAAGCAGAGCTACTGGCAGAAACCGTCTTCACCGCATATTCCACCTGAGCAACCAGCCTGGTTTGCACAACCTTCGATGGGGCCAATATCAGAACATGGAGTAGGAGTGCCAATGCATGCGGCAGGATCAATGGCTATATCCCAAATACATCCCTGTTGTTGCACACATGAATCTTGATCTTTAAATGACTCGCACGGTGTCGCTGTTCCCACACAGCCGCAATCTGAATCTTCGGTGCAGCCATACAGCTCCCGTAACTTTCTGATGATCTTATTGACGGTTTTCAATAGGACAACAGCCTCAGCCTTGACGTTCAAAACAGCCCCGATAATCTCAACAGGGCAAGGATCAAGTAGGCCAGCCAGAGAATCATCTGCTCTGTTGATGATCCACTTGACTCTGCCCTTGAGTGTATTACATGTAAGATCAAGGTCACCAGGACTCTCGATTTCCACAAGCTCGACCCCTAAAAGACTGCCTTTGAGATGAATACTAAACCATCCCAGGCGAAAGGCTATATTGTGAAGCTCCACCACTGTCCTTCTAACCCTCGCAGGGCTACTTTCACAAATTGGCATGTCAAGGATAACATCAAGCTCTTTTCCGTGAAGCTTTACATCCAGTGAAATTGCATTGAGTTGATCAAACGGTGAGGGCACTGTGCCTGCCACAGCAACAGTAGCAAAGCTACCCACCAGGAAAAGGACTGCCACGGATAAAAGAGTGGTTTTTTTCATACTACATTCCTCCTTCTTAAAAGATGGTTGACAGCTATTAGGAACACTTTCCCAATGTTATTTAAGCGAATTTCATGCCAGCACCCCACCTAATGATTTCAACAGGTTAGAAGTTTCACGCAGGCAACAATGGGAAGTCTAGTACCAACTATTGGCACCATGATCAACAGTCTCAGAAAAGAGAGTAGCCAACGGGCGTTACAGAAACAACATGTTGTGGATCAGCTCAGGTCGGTAAAAACACTGCTTCCTTGCCACGATCTCTAACGCACGGAAAGCAAACGTTTCATATGTGTATCAGAAGAATGGCCGTCAGTCCACATCAGTCTGAACTACTACACGGAAAAGCCGCTCTAGAATCCACGATCTCTGCCAAAGCCATACCAGGCATAGGGGCATCGTAGAAAGGCCGAGAGAACCGGAAATAGCTCTAAATAGGTGCTGAAATGGCCTTACAGAGGCATAGGAACACGAACATTTCACAGGGCATGGTTGAGCATGGGAAAACAGGAAAGGCCGGGGGGAAGGTGTTACAAAAAGCTGTTTCCCGATAGGCAATGGTTTGGTAGGCCCCCCGGCCACAGATGTTTGTAACAAACTGCGGGGATTCAGTCAAGGGTCAACGGGTAGGCTCAAAAGAAAGCCCCCGGTGCTTGCAGAACACCAGGGACTTTGGAAAGAAGGAGTGAGGAACAGCCTCACAGGCTCCCTTCTATGTCAAATTAAGCATAAGGCTGAGAAAGTCAAGAGCAATAGAAGCGGGTATTAGAAGAGCAAACAGAAGAAAAGGCCCGGTGCTGCGAGGGAACCAGGGGCCTTAAAAAGGTGGCTTCAATGAAAAAGTCTCATTGAGCCTCGCTCGCCACATATGAAAACTGCTAGAATGTCAACAGGCAGAGCATGATGGCCCTAACCGTGCCCTTTGACAATCACATACAGATTTCAGATGTAGGTAGAAAGGATTTGAGGGTTAGCTCTTTGGCGATGAATTGCAGGTAGCTTTAGTTTTTTCTAAAGGCCCGAGACACAAGATATAGACACAA
>CAZCWQ010000087.1:0-13087 GCA_964502365.1 uncultured Desulfobacterales bacterium
AGGCGGAGAGTTCTTGCGATTTAGTGAGCGAGCCCGCAGATGGGTCAAAAAGTCCATAGGAACAAGTGAAAAGTAGTTTTTCAAAGGTCTCACTTCATAACACTTTATCAGAAGACTTTTGCAGAACCTCGCCTCGGTCTTTGATATGAGGTTATGCAATACAGCTCTCTTTATGTATCTGAAAAAAGCCCAAACCGTTACCTGATTTCCAACTTCTTATTCATGGCCTCACAGCTTTGCTGTATACTCCAGCTTGCTTCTCGGCCTGTGCTTACGGAGTATGAACAACGGAATATCCATGGAGACAAACGGCAATATACATCGACTCACGTTTGACAACAAGGAAATCACCCTTGTAGGCACAGCCCACGTTTCAAGAGAAAGCGCAGAATTGGTTAGTAAGGTGATAAAGGACGAGAGGCCCCAAACAGTCTGCCTCGAGCTGTGTGAGTCCAGATATCAAGCAATGACACAAAAAAACCGATGGCAAAACACGGATCTCATAAAGGTAATAAGGGAGAAGAAGGCGTTTGTCCTTCTGTCAAATCTTACGCTCGCGTCTTTCCAAAAAAGGATCGGCCGGAAGCTGGGGATCAAACCCGGCGAAGAAATAATGAGAGCCATTCAAACAGCTGAGGAAGTCGGAGCATCCACATATTTGGCAGACAGGGACATACGCACCACGCTGTCTAGGACATGGCGTCTTATGCGTCTTTGGACAAAAATCAAATTGCTCGCTCACGTTGTTTTCTCCATAGGCGAAGTGAACAGTATCAAAGAAGAGGACATTGAGAAGATGAAGAATAAGGATGTCCTTGAAATGCTACTTTCTGAAATTGGCGAAGCACTTCCCGAATTGCGGCACATCTTGATCGATGAAAGGGACCAGTACCTCGCCCACAAGATCAGTACCGCACCAGGGGAAAAAATAGTGGCAGTGGTAGGAGCCGGACACGTTCCTGGGATTCAAAGACATTGGAATGGCGCAGTGGACATGGAGATGCTCAACCAAATACCCCCTGCAAGCAAGATCGCCCGTGTCTTGAAGTGGGGTATCCCTGCCGTCATCGTGGGGCTGATTATCCTAGGTTTTTTTGAGGCAGGACCGGTTGCCGGCACCCACATGATCAAGTGGTGGGTGCTGGCCAATGCAGTCCTGGCAGGTCTCGGGGCCGGGATCGCATTGGCCCATCCACTTACCATTTTGTCGGCTATCGTCTCATCTCCCCTAACTTCTCTGAATCCGATGATTGCGGCAGGCTGGGTTGCCGGACTGGTCGAAGCCTTCTTGGGAAAACCAAAAGTCAGGGATTTCGAGAACCTGACTGAAGACATCTCGGCCTTAAAGGGATTCTGGAAGAACAAGATTACACGGATATTATTGGTGGTCGTATTTACAAATATCGGTAGCGCACTGGGGACCTTCGTAGCTATTCCCTTGATGGTCAGGGCATTCGCATAAGATGTACGGCAATTTTATCTACTTCATCTTAGTCCTCCTTATCTATACTACGTACTATCCTCCAGAAAAGCCCTATCTGGGAGCCTTGCAGACCCTGATCCTTTTCCTGATGCTTCTCGCGGTGTTTGTAGGCAATACACAGGCCCGCTTTCGTACCCTTTCCAAGAAGATTGATCTCGAAGGCCCCACTGGCCAACACGGCCAGTTCGACCGTCTCTTTACCCAACAGGCTATCATGGCCATTGTGATGTTTTCCATAAATATCTATGTCTTGAACCTGAAGCTTTTTGTCGTATCAATTCCCGTCTTCTCGGTTTCGCCAACCATGACGGCCCTTTTGTTTGTCCTTCTCTTTGTCGCCCACCTTGCAATCATCTGGGCGATCGCCTACAAGCCTTATCAGCGTCTGTTTAGAACTAAGGTCTCAAGACGCGCCTATGTGCTGTCCAACATCTCCTTTGATTTACCAGTGATCCTGCCGTGGCTTCTGATATCAGCAGGGATCGATATCATCAATCTCCTACCTTTTGAAACCCCCAAGCACTTCCTGGCAACACCAGAAGGACAGGTCATTTTCTTTTTCTGTTTCCTGTCAGTCCTCATTGTTGTGGCACCTTCTCTGATCAAGTTCTTCTGGCAATGTCATCCCCTTCCACCCGGTCCCAAACGCGAGCGGATCGAAGCCATGTGCCGTAAAGCCAAGCTGGGATACAATAATATTTTGAGATGGCCCATCTTCGATGGGAGGCTTCTGACAGCCGGCGTCATGGGAGTGATGAAAAGATTTCGTTATATCCTTGTAACCGAAGGCCTGCTGAAAATTCTCAACGACGATGAAATCGACGCCGTCATGGCCCATGAGATCGGCCATGTTCAGAGAAAACACCTGATTTTTTACCTTATCTTTTTCCTCGGTTTTATCGTCCTTTCATACGCAGTCTTTGACTTGATACTGTACGCGATCGTGTATTACGGCAACCTGGTTTTTCCCATACAGCGAACCCCGTGGGCGGAACCATCCACCCTCACGTCTGTCTTCTTCACCGTGGCCATGGCGGCTACCCTTTTGGTCTACTTCCGTTACGTTTTTGGATATTTCATGCGCAATTGCGAACGACAGGCCGATCTTCATGCATTCAGTTTACTGGAAAACAGCCAGGGGCTTGTATCATCCCTGGAGAAGATCGCCGTCTACAGCGGCAAAGCCCATGACAGGCCAAGCTGGCATCATTTTAGTATCCGCCAGCGGATCGACTTTCTGAACAAGTGTGAAACGGACAGGCGCTGGATTGCCCGACACGACCGGAAATTGCGAAGGAGCGTTATGGTATTCGTAGCTGGGTTATTATCTATAGGGTATTTGGGATATGCTGTTAATTTTGGTGAAATGGGAAGGGCTTTGAACAGCCACTTTATCGAAAGGGTCCTGGTCAAGGAAATCTCACGAAACCCCACAAATTCTGCACTTTACTTTGTACTGGCTACTATCCAATACGAAAACAAGACCTATGGGTCGGCCATAAAGGCCTATGAAAAATCGATTGAACTGGCGCCCCGCAATGCCGAAGCCTTAAATAACCTGGCCTGGATATACGCCACCTGTGAGGAGGTTGAATACAGAGACGCCGAAAAGGCCCTTTTTTACGCAAAACAAGCCGCAGCCCTCAATCCCGCCCCGCACATCCTGGATACCTTGGCTGAAAGCTATTATGTCAACAGTTTACATCAAGAGGCGATCATGACCATCAAACAGGCGCTGGCTATGAGTCCGCAAGATAGAGACTACTATGAGAACCAGCTAAAGAAGTTTAAGGAAACCGCTATCGAGGAGTTCGGGAATTGAGGGGTAAGTACACGAAGACCATCTATCCTTTATTTGATGCAGACCTTTCTGACCTGCAATAAATCGGTATGGCCGGTAAAGACCTTCTCAATGCCGTCCTGTTTCAAGGTGGTCATTCCGTCTTTTACGGCTTGATCTCGAATCTCTTCCATCACGGCCTTTCCCTGGATCAGTCTTTTCATCGCATCGGTTCCCATCAAGAGCTCATGAAGCCCCATGCGCCCCCGATACCCGGTATTGTTGCACTCCGAGCATCCTGCCGCCTTGTAGAGGGTGAGGTCTTTCGAATAAGGGATCTTAAGTTTCTCAAATTCCTCAGGGCCGTATTCACGAACCAATTCATCGTATTCTGCTTGAGAAGGACTGTACGATTGCTTGCACTTCTTACACAGTGTTCGCACCAGCCGCTGGGCCATGATTCCCAGTATGGCATCGGCAAAATTGAACGGGTCCATTCCCATATCGAGCAGTCGAGTTATACTCTCTGGCGCGCTGTTCGTATGTAGGGTGGAAAATACAAGGTGGCCGGTCAGTGACGCCTCAATGCCGATGTGAGTGGTTTCTTTGTCACGCATCTCCCCCACCATTATGACATCGGGATCTGCCCTCAGGAATGCGCGCATGGCTGTGGGAAAATCAAAACCTATCTTGTGGTGAGTCTGAACCTGGCGAAGACCTACCTGGGTAATCTCAACAGGGTCTTCTGCCGTCCATATCTTTATGTCTGGCTTGTTGATATATCCAAGGGCGGAATGCAGTGTGGTGGTTTTTCCGGAGCCTGTAGGACCACACACAAAGACGAGGCCATAGGGTTTAACAATGAGATTTACGAAATTCTCATAGTTCCTTTCTGAAAACCCTATCTTGTTCAGGGGCAAGGGCTCGCCACTGTGCAGAATGCGCATCACCACGTCTTCCAGGCCACCGGCCGTTGGAACTGTAGCCACGCGCAGCTCGATGTCCTTCCCGCCGTACTTCTTGAACTTTATCTTGCCGTCCTGAGGCTTACGGCGTTCCGCAATATCGAGATCCGACATAATCTTGACGCGCGACACAATAGCATTACGGTAGCTGTATGGAACGGTCTGGTAAAGCTGGCAAGCACCGTCAATCCTGAACCGGATCTCAGTATTCTTCTTACCGGGATAAGGCTCTATGTGAATGTCGGAGACATCCCGTGCATAGGCATCCAGAACAATCTTGTTGACCAGCTGCACTATGGCGCTGTCCTCATCACTGACACTCTTCTCCGCATCCTCGATCTGTTCTTCTTCAACCGCCAACTCGCCAAGGATAGCGTCAATGTCTTTTTGCTCCCTTTCCTCCTGGAAGAACAGACTGATAAGCTTTAGGATATCTTCTTTCAGCGCCACATGAAACTCAAGGGGCTGACCTGAAAAGAGGGGTTTTATCATGTCTATTTTTTGCAGGTGAAAGGGATTATCAATGGCAATCACGATCTTATCGTCATCTTTTCTGATGGGAACCCAGCAATTTCGCTTCAGGAACGGGACCTTCAAACCGGTGAGAAGCTCACCCGGAATTGGAAACCGATCGTTATACTCCTCAAAGGGGGTCCTATAATACTGGCAGAGTGCTTTTCCAACGTCCTTTTTGGGAATCTTGCAATCTTGCATCAAGATTAATTCTATATCTTTCTTGGTGTTTCGAGCATCTGAAAAGGCTTTATCGAGTTCTTTTTGAGTCAACAACCCGTTTTCCACCAAATAGTCGAACTTGCCGGGACGGGCCTTTGCCATCCTCTTCTGATTGTAAATGGCAATCCCAAGTATCTGGGCCAGTTCTTTGACTGTCTCTTCGTCTCGCTCGGCAAATGGTGTGCCGTCTTTGCGATTGATGATCTGAATGGCTCCGAGAAGGTATTTCTGGAAGCTGATGGGCGCGGCTAAAACCTCTCGGGTCCGAAATCCGGTCTTTTTGTCCCAGCTCTCATCAAAACTGAGGTCCGGATCAATGGATGCCACCTCTTTTTCGTCATATACATCCTTGATGTTGATCAACTCGCCCTTATGCGCTACGTATCCGGCAAGACTATTAGTGGAGATCGGAACTCGGATCTCGCTGATCTCATCTCCCGATTTAACCCTGGAAACCAATTCTTTCTTGATGCCATCAACCACATAAACGGTCACCCTCTCCGCATCAAACAGTCTCGGCACATCTTCTTTCATATCAATGAGGATTTGGTCAATATGGCTTGCTGCATTGATCCGGTTGGTAATCTCCAGGAGCTTCTCACGGTATTCAACTTCTTGCTCCAAGACAGAGGTGTTCTTTGTTCCATCGGCAGCCTGATGCTTTTTTGACATATTTAATACAACCATGGGGGCTTAGACCTTCATCAAACGACGCATATCGTGCAACCTATTTCTCAGGCGAAGACTCCTTCGAATTAGCAAAATAGACCGAATACAATTTTCTTATCCCGCCTACGATTAGTAATATGCCAACAAAATACCGCACAAAATTCAAGGATGCGGACACAGGTGCTTGGCGAAGGGCATAAGGGGTCTTAAGGCAAAGAAGAATGCCCATCACCGTCAAAACAACGGCCCATATGGTCTGGATCGACTTGCGCTGGTCAACGGCCATGATGCGGATACCTGCCTGGCAGGGAAACTAGGAAACAAGTAATTGTTGTAGTTTTTAATACTCTACGACAGGCAAACAGCAATGTCAATCTTTAGAAACCTGGGGCGTTTCCCAATAACCCGCCGTTAACGGAGCCCACGCCTGTGATTATCTTTCGGTTTTTTCCCAACAAACCTTTAGTTCCGTCCTATTTACAAATGCACCTCTAGACACCGATTAGCAGGGTTGAAATAGCTGTCCAATTCGGATTTATGATGTTAGCCTGTACGCTCATCAGGCTTCTTCCTCCTCCACTCCGTGGCGAGACCTTTATTGCAGAGCCTCGGAAAGCGACAATTATGAGGTTTTTGGGGCACCCGTCCGGGCGAAGTTCACCCCGTTGAATAGGGTTCCCTTCGGGAAATTCAACGGGGCAAGCGGCCCGCCCTGGCAGGCAAATCGCAAGCTGTTTGATCCGCCGGAGGCGGAGCGCCGCAGGCGGAGAGTTCTTGCGATTTAGTGAGCAAGCCCGCAGATGGGTCAAAAACCTCATATCGAAGAGCGAGGCGAGGTTCTGCAAAGGTCTCGTGGCGAATGTATGTAAGTAGCTGAAAAGATGATCATATCCGCCAATCAGCCCTATTTCTGTCCCTTTCCAAGCTTCTTCTACAAAGCCCACCTGTCTGATATCTTTGTTATCCTGGATGCAGTACAGTTCCCCTTGCGTACTACATGGATAACCAGGAATCGGTTCAAGAACGACCAAGGGACACTATGGATGACTGTCCCAGTAAAAAAGAAAGGTTTGGGATTACAGAGAATTGACAGTGTCAGAATATGCCGGGAAGAACGTTGGGCACGAAAATGCCTGGACAGCTTGAAAAGCGCCTATGCCAAGGCACCATATTTCAATGAACATCTGAGCTTTTTGGAAGAACTATTTTCATCACAATTTGATAAGCTCGTTCACTTAAATTTGGCGGGCATCAGGTATTTAATGAAGCTCCTTCATATCGACACGAAGATCATGCTGCTGTCTGAACTCGAGATTCAAGCAAAAGGAGACCAACTCCTCATTAAAATATGCAAGAAGGTCGGGGCCTCACAATTCATTGCCCAAAGTCCTGCCAAGAAATACCTAAACGCAGATCTATTCCATCAATCAGAGATCGAACTAACGTACTTTAGACCTCCAAATCCAGTGTATCCCCAACTCTGGGGAGGGTTCATCCCCAACCTTTCCACATTTGATCTTGTTTTTAACTGTGGCCCAAAAGTCAACGATATCCTGTTCCGCGACCTTGAACACAAATGTTGAGGTGCCACAGAGATGTGAGGGTCAGTATTGGGGGCAGTCCATGACGGGCTGTAGCCCAAATCCCTTTTCGCATGTTCTGAAACGCTTTTTGACAAATCTAAGGCTCGCTCCAGGCGATATCAAAACTCGCCCTTTGGGCTCAAACAGTTGATATCGCTCGTCTTCCACTTCGCCAAGATTTGTTTACAGAAAGCGTTTCAATGAACTGCCCACAGGGATTTTTGTTTAGGCAACAGCCCGTTGAACTACGGTAAACTGGTATGGATGCTTCCGGTCTTACTAGCCGAAGACCTTTTTGATCCTGCTCGACAGTTTGGCAGATTCAAGTCTGGCAAAGTCTTGCAGAAGTTTTTCTTGCTTCTTACTTAGGCCCGTGGGGGTTTTCACCATCACCTGAATGATCTGGTCCCCCCTGCCATAGCCTCTCAAGGAGGGGATCCCCTCGCCTGTAAAACGGAACACGTCTCCCGGTTGGGTGCCTTTGGGAATTCGAAGCTTCTTTTGTCCGTTCAGGGTGGGAACATCTATCTCATCACCAAGGGCGGCCTGGACAAATGAGATAGGAATTTGGCAGATCACGTCACTGTTGTTCCGTTTGAAAAACTCATGAGGTTCCACACTTACGTAGATATAGAGATCCCCGGGGGGACCACCTTCTATGCCGCTTTCGCCTTCGCCTGTAAGTCGCAGCCTTGAACCGCTATCCACCCCGGCAGGCATCTTGACGGAAACCTTCTTCTTACGCTGAACTCGGCCGATCCCACCGCATTCTTTACAGGGATGAGGGATCATCCTGCCTTGGCCACGACAGTGAGGACATGTTGTCCTGATACTGAAAAAACCTTGGCTTCGGCTGATCTGACCGCTTCCGCCACAGTACCGACAATTTTCCGGAGATGTCCCGGGTTCGCAACCGGTTGCCTCACAGGTGGGACAGCTTTCGAGTTTTTCGATCTCGATCTCGGTCTCGACCCCGAAAGCCGCATCCATAAAGCTTATGTTCAGGTCGAACCGCAGGTCAGCACCCCGCCGCACCGCGGTCCTGGAGCGTCTTCTTCCCCCAAAGCCGAAGAATTCATCAAAGATGTCACCGAAGCTGGAAAATATGTCCTCGAACCCTCCGAATCCAGAAAATCCTGTTCCCTGAAGCCCTTCATGGCCATACTGGTCGTAAATGCTTCTCTTTTCGGGATCTCGCAGTACCTCGTAGGCTTCGGCTGCTTCCTTGAACTTTTCTTCGGCCTCTTTATCACCCGGGTTGCGGTCAGGGTGGTATTTCAGGGCCAGTTTTCGGTAGCTCGCCTTGATCTCGTTATCATCGGCATTGCGGCTAACGCCCAGAATTTCGTAATAATCCCTTTTTGTGGTCATGGCTTTGTTTAGGATTCCTGATTGAGTCGTTCACAAAAGAGTCTTTCCGATTTCATCATTTTCCCTTGTCTTCGTTTTTTCCCTTCTGCTGTTCCGGTTTCGGCAGATCATTTGCAAAGTCATCGGAGAGCTCATAAACCGTGTCCCACCCTTCTGCCTTGGCGTAATAACAAACAGTGGGCTCTTTCCTCTTGCCAAAGCTCAGGCTCCCAATAAGCTCTGAGTCTTGCCCTATAAGCTTGATCGCCCCGCTCGGTTTGTCCAAGCCATAGTATGAAAGCGGATGGCCTGGCTTTTCAAATATGTTTTTAAACTTCAGACCTTGCAGCCGCCACATCAAACTCGCGATTTGACTGTCTCCAATCTTTTCCGCAGCCGGTTCCACTACATTCCACATGTCCTCCTTCTTCTCGGCCGTAAAGCTTTTGTCACCTATACGCCAAACCATCTTGGCGACTGCATCCTCGTCAAAGCGAAGGATCCGCTTATCTCTCAGGTCGTCTGGGCCCTTATCCAAGACATCTAGGAAGCGGGTGGAAACCAGCAGTATCCTGTTCTCCTTATCCACCCTCACATAGCACATGTTGCCGGTGGGGTTCTCTCCCCCCACTACGACTTTGCGGGGTTTGGAAAGGGCTGTGACGAAAACCGTAACTTCCATCGGGGAATCAGCAAGGCCAAAATCAGCCAGGTCTTCAGGAAGCGGGGAGACTTCTCGCTCCCAGGTGCCGTCTGCCAGAGTGTCCACGATCTGCTCAACCGCCCACTTGTCGGCCCGCGTTTTGATAGGTTCCGTCAAGAACCAATCATCTCCCTTTTTTTCCAGGATAACGGCAGTGTCAGCATTCTTCAAGCTTATCTGGTCAACCTTTTCAGCATCCACATTCAACACCTTCTTGGATGCCTCGGCCTTCTCCTTCTGCCTTGCTGTCCACCGGATTTCATAAAAATAGAAAAATCCCAGCAACAGAAGCAGAAGGCAGGAGAAAAAGGCTATCTCTTTTGTCTTCATCAGGACGAACTTCTCATACGCAACACAATCATGCCAGAGACTAAAACCATGCCGGGCAGCAACACCACACAGGTCCAGAATACCACACGCCCTTGACTGTGAGAAAGGACCACCGGTTGGCTTTCTTTCTCCTTGGGGCGTATGGCAATGAGATCCTCTTCTTCAGCCAACCAACTCAGGGCGTTCATGAACAAGTCCCGGTTTCCAGAGAGATCCAGATACGCATTTCCGGCAAAGTCGGAATCTCCGAAAACCACGATTCTGGCTGGCCGCAGGCCGGCTTTTTTGTCATCAGACTCTTGAGCCTTGTCTCTACCTGACTCTTCTGCTCCACTAGCTTCCTGTTCATCGGTTTCCCCATTGATTGTCGAGACCACGGCTACCGGTACAGGCCCCATGGTATCCGTTTCTTTGTCAAAAGAGGCCTTGCCTTTCTTAAGCATTGCAAGGTCTGTCTCAGCCCAGCTGCTTTGCCCTGTCTTGGCAAGTTCCGTATTTTTCACATGAGGCGGCACATCTTCGGCCACGCTGACAGACCTGGCGACAGGAAAGAAAGATGCGACCTCGAAATCCTGTGTGACGGGGTGGTAACCAGCGTACTGTGAGACAATGGGGGTCAGATGGTCGGCCCCGAAAATCCTGCTCAGCTTGTCCACAATGATATTTTCTCCCACTTCGATGCCGTAAGACCTCAAGAACGGTGCCAGGCCTGTCTCAGTCTCAGGATCAATGAGGATCAACAGATGCCCTCCCTGGCCCACAAATCGTCTCAGAGTGGAAATTTCTTCAGGGAAAAGCGCCTTTTTGGGCCCGGCTATGATCAGGACCGAGGCGTCTGCCGGCACCTCATCGGCTCGCATGAGTAGAAGGTCTCGAATCAGGTAGTTCTGGTCCTCTATGGCCTCTTTTACAGCACTGTAACCTTCTTTATCATGATCGTCCGTTAATTTCTCGTCGTGCCCCCTCATGAAATAAACAACCTTTTGCCCTTCTCGTATGACACGCAACAGGGCATTGCTCAGTGCTTGCTCGTTAGCCTGTGTGATTTTCTCCTCACGGCTTTGCGTCTCTACCACCAGCGTGCCGTAAGTGGTGATCTTGTAACGTCTTGCCTTCCCAGGAAAGCGATCTGGATCGACAAACTCGGAGGAAAATTTACGCGATGCATACCCGTACTGATCAAGGAGGTCTTTGGCCTTTTGGGCTCCTGGTGATCCCTCCTGGTAAAAGGCTGTGACACGAACCGGCTCCTCAAGGTTTTTTAGTATCTTTATTGTTTGCCCTGAGAGGGTGAATCTTTTACTTGCTGTTAGATCAAATTGTATGCTGTGTCTGGCGGATATGGCCTCAACAAAAACCAAGATACCCAAAATCAACAAGACCAAGATGACGGCATTGGCCCCGTATCGGGTTGAGCGCTCCTTGAAGTAGTCCTTAATGCCCTTGAGACTGCCTGCCACATAAACCATTAGACACAAAAGGCCAACCACCCATCCTATCCAGGCATAGCTCTGTATGGCAGGCATCATGCCGTAGGCTACGGCCGAAGCAACAATGATGATAAATCCGCCATATCCCACAGTCGTGAAGACTTTTGACAGGGCTATCCTCGCCATTTCTTAGACTCCAAGGATCGCATGGTCATGAAGAGGAACAGAATGCTAAAGTCAATATAGTAGATGACGTCTCGGGTATCTATGACACCTTTTGCAAATTTTTCGAAGTGCTCAAGCAGAGAAAGATGACTCAGGGTCTTTCCCAGCGAGGATCCCACAAAGACATCAGACCAGCCGATAACCCAAAACATTAGGATCGCTCCAAAGGAAATGACCGCGGCCACTATCTGGTTCTCCGTTATGGAAGATACCAAGAGCCCAAGAGCGATAAAAGCGGCCCCCAAGAGAAAAAGTCCCAGGTAACCCGTGTATATCGGTCCGCTGTCTGGCTTGGCAAAGGACCATAGAAGTATCGGATACAGCCATGTGAGGGCAAGCATGATTACAAATATGGCCAGGCAGGCCGCGAATTTGCCCAGGAGCAATTCTGTCTCTCGAATGGGATAGCTCAAGAGCAACTCTAGGCTACCCGCCTTTTTCTCCTCGGCAAAAAGGCGCATAGTCAAAAGCGGCATCATCAAAAGCATAATCACACTCATGTTTCCGAACATGGGGTCGAGGACCATCTCTGTCACATTCATTCCTTCCACCCCGGGCATTCTCATAGCCTGCATGCTGATCATGCTGAAGTAGGCAAAGGCGCTGTAAAAGAGATAGCCCGAAAGGACCAAAAAGATGGTTACCACGACATAGGCGATGGGAGACGAAAAATAGACATACAGCTCCCGTTTCAAGATGGCGTAGAAGTTCTTCATTGCCGTCACTCCTCTTCCGTCACCAGACGAATGAAGACGTCTTCCAGGCTCGGTCGGACAGAATGCATCTCAAGGAGCGACCATCCACTGGCGACGATCGATTCAGCTATGGCGTCACGGACGTCCATGGCCGGTTCCATCTCCAGCACGTACCGACACGTATGGTCTGTCCCCTCATCCTTAACAAAGGCCTTGACTATACCAGGCAAGGCCTGAAGCCTTGCCAGGACGTCCGCCTTCGGCCCCCTTACCTGGACCACGACTTCTCGTGCGTCTTTACCAGTCAAGCCTTGGGGGGAGCCTTCGGCCACAATCCGTCCCTCATTGATGATTACGACTCTTTGACAAATCATGCTCACTTCCGGGAGGATGTGGCTGCTAAGGATCACTGTCTTGTATCCGGCAAAACTCTTTATAAGCTCTCGGATTTCTATGATCTGCTTCGGATCAAGTCCGATAGTGGGCTCATCGAGGATGAGGATGTCAGGATCATTCAAGATCGCTTGGGCTATACCGACCCTTTGTTGAAATCCCTTGGAAAGCTTGCCTATGAACTGTCTGCCCGCCTTTCGTAGACCGCACCGTCTTATGACGCGGTCCACCTCCCTTTTCCTTTCCTTCTTCCGGACCCCCTTTACGTCAGCCACGAAATTCAGATAGGCTTCCGTTCTCATCTCCTTGTAAAGGGGAAGGCTTTCAGGAAGGTAGCCGAGCCGTTTTCTAATATCAAGCGAACGGTCAAATACATCCAGGCCGTCGATGCGAGCCCGACCGGAAGTGGGAGGGAAAAAGCCGTTCAGGATGCGGATGGTAGTTGTCTTTCCAGCGCCGTTGGGTCCCAGAAATCCCACTAGTTCGCCCTGTTCGACCCCAAAGGAGACATCACGAATGGCAGGAACCGGCCCGAAGTATTTGGACAGACGCTCGACTTCAATCATAGGGTTAATCTTAATCTGAGGGCGAGACCTGTTGTAGTATTCAGGGAAATATCGAAATTGGTACTAGATTTGAACTAATGGAACCGATCGCACAGGTCGCTTCTAGGTCTAAATTAATAAAACATAATGCACAAGTCATGCTTGTCAATAGAGCGGGCGGAGCGACATACGTGGTGGCTT
>CAZCWQ010000088.1:0-12912 GCA_964502365.1 uncultured Desulfobacterales bacterium
GTGGGCCGTTCGCTTCGCCCGGATGGGTGCCCCAAAAACCTCATAATTGTCGCTTACCGAGGTTCTGCAAAGTTCTAATTTCAAAGCTTATTAGGGATGGACCTTGCCTGTCAACTCATCTGAAATCCGACAGCACGCTTTGCCCTTGACATCTGTAAGATGATATTGATAATGGAAGATAACAGGCCCTTACAGACCTCTCTCAACAGGTTGCCCCGCAGATATACTCAAGCAAGACGGGGGCATATTGATCCGTATCGGAGACCAACAAAGATTCGGTTGGGGGCATAATGAGATACGCTGCCGACCTGGCCGGAAACGGTTGTGATCCTGCGTTTACCCCTTCTCCCTGCACGACTTGGACGATGAACTCTTCCAGCCTTCATATTCTCCCGGTCGAGGAACGTGTCTTCGAGACGGCGGGTTCCCCTTTGTCTTCTTATTACCTTCAAGGATAAGGAGGAAGAAAAATGACAGAAGATAAAGATGTCTGTGCTGAGACTCCAAAAGTCGAAAAGTTCGGATGGCGTGAAATGTACAAGAAAGAGGACTGGTGGGCTATTTGGCTGTCATTGTTAATCATTCTAATGGCCATTGCTTTCTACTTTGGTGGGGGTACACTCAAGCCCCTTGCGGTCCAACCTGCCCAGTGGGCCACCTTCAGCCAGCTATTTAACCATTTTGCCGCGCAAGCCCATTGGTATGGAATCCAGTTTGTGTTCTGGCTTGTGGTCTTTACCATAACAAGTAAGATATTGGGATTTAGGTCTTCGCAATTTGTCCCCTCCTTTATCTTTCTTTACATAATCTCTGTGGCAATATTCTCGATAGGTGCGTGGGAACAGGCGCACAAATACAATCTTGAACCCCCCTTGGTTGCTCTGTTGATCGGCCTGCTTATTGCCAACATATTTAGGCTACCTAAATGGATGGACTCGGGCTTCAGGGTTGAGTACTACATCAAAACGGGAATAGTCTTGCTGGGCGCAACGCTGCCGTTCACGCTTATCATTTACGCGGGGCCTGTTGCCATTGTACAAGCAACCGTTATAGCTGTGACCACATGTCTTGTGGTCTATTTCTCGGCCACCAAGATTTTCAAACTGGACAAGCGCTTGGCGGCTTGTCTGGGCGCGGGTGCGTCTGTTTGCGGGGTCTCCGGAACGATTGCCGTAGCCGGAGCCGTGCGGGCCAAAAAGGAACACCCCTGTATAGCGATAACTCTCGTCATTGTCTGGGCCATCATAATGATCTTCTTTCTCCCGTTTATTTCCAAAATACTGAACCTGCATGCCGGGATTGCAGGCGCATGGATTGGAACATCGGAATTTGCGGACGCAGCGGGTTTTGCAGCTGCTCAGGCGTACGGCCTTATGGTTGGAATGGAGGACATAGCGGTAAGGGCCTTCACCTTGATGAAGGTCATCGGCCGTGACATATGGATAGGCCTTTGGGCCTTTGCCTTTGCCATTCTTTCCGTAACCAAATGGGAAAAAGATGATCTCGGCCAAAAACCGAGCGCCATGGAAGTGTGGTGGCGTTTTCCGAAGTTCGTATTGGGCTTCTTTCTTGCTTCCCTTATCATAACCCTTGTAGCGAGTCGGTATCCGATGGAGGAATACCTAAAAACGGTAAAGCCCATGTTAGTATCCCCCATAAAGGCAATGAGGACCTGGTGCTTCATCTTCTGTTTCCTGAGTATTGGGCTCACCACCAGGTTTAGGGAGCTGGCTGCTGCTGGGAGCAAGCCTTTCAAAGCATTTACAATGGGCGTGGTAGTCAATGTCATCCTAGGATTCATTTTCTCGGTATTGATCTTTGGTCACTATTGGTCCACAGCCCTAATCACCGCAAAATAAAGAACGTGAAAACGGTTACTTGTTTGCAATGCCGTTTTTTTTCGAACGACTCCGGCTTGATTGAAAGGCAGTATCCTGGCTTAAATGCCCTGAGTTCGGCCTGGGGGTGCGTGAGAGGTGATGCCGGGCGTTGCAGCTTGCATGGTGTCTACCTCTTTCCGAGAGGGAAGTGTAGAGAATTTGTCCCAAGAGACTCCAGCCAGGGCCACAAGAATTGACCCGGCTGTATCCCCATGCTGTCTTTCAATTGCTGCATCCCTGACTCATGCCCCCAGTCCTTTGTAGCACGCAAGGCAACATTGAGGCATCCTTGACCAGACTTGCCTGCGGCTTATGCCTGCCTCAGGATCAAAGATCTCTCTGAACCGGCAGTACTGCTCCTTGTTCCAGATTCGCGTCAGACTTTCATTCTGTATATTGCCAAAGGACATGGATCTTAGCGGAAGAGACTGATCTTTGAAAAAATAACGGCACGGCTTGCCACCACTGAGCTTGCGATCACCACACAGTACAGGATTGGTAAAAACGCACGGGACAACTTCGCCTTCAACATTAATGACGCACGCCTGGTAGACGTTTTCGCGGCAGCCCAAAGATGCATCGTCAAGGCCAGGGCCATGGTAGTCAAAGATGATGTCTTCACGGGCGGCTCTTTGCCTGATCTCATCGAGTGTGCTCCGATAATAGTCCATGTGCTGTGCATCATGGAAAATGGCCTCTGGGCAAAGCTCTGGATCGACGATCAGAGTCAGGTTGCTGGCCACGATCTGTTTTGCCTCCACCCTGTTTGCGATGGAGAGAATCTCCTTGAGCTCGCAAAAATTGGATTTGAGCATAAGATAGGCAAGATGTACTGCCGGGGCCTCGGTTTTCTTTTGAGCCTTGATCTTGCGAAGTCGTTCAATCTCAGAAATCAACTTATTAAAATCGGTCCCTTTGCGGATTTGGTTGTGGGTCCTTGGAGTCGTGCCGGCAAGACTGATGCCTATTATGTCCAATTGCAGATCAACCAGTGTCTGAAGTGTTTCTTCAGTCAGAAGCATGCCATTTGTGGTAAACCCGACACGTTTTCCTCGATCTTTGCAGATTCGAATCATTTCAAAGATGTCTTTGTTTACAAGCGGCTCTCCCCACCCTTGAAGGTAAACCAAGTCCGTATATCTAAGAAAGGGAACCAACTCGCAAAACAGCTTTAAGGGCATGTCCATGCCTCTCCACTGGCTGCCTATGAGGCTGTGTGGACAATGCGTGCAGGATGCATTGCACCGGGTTGTTACTTCAACCTGGACCCAGTCCAGGGTCGGGCTGCCGATCTTGTCCAGATGTCTTTTTAACCATTCAAACATGTGTAATACTTGTATCATGTTGATCAATTGGTTTAAAGCTCGGTTGCTTGGTCTGTTAACCGTACAATTTTTGATTTTTCCGGCAGGAAATTTTAAGAGAAAAGCACGAAATAGAAAAACATAAAGACTTTCGTGTCTTTGTATTTTCGTGCTTTCGTGGTAAATTTTGTTTGCCCTTTTTGCTTCCGGTTTGTTCAGGTTGGGAGGATGTATGATAAAAGTGCCTTTGGCTTTTGTTTGTATATTGAGCCTGACTCTTTCAGCGACATCTTCCCTTCTTGCCGGCGGCATAGACAACAAGCAGAACTATAGTGCGCAGTATGTTAGAACGCTTAACAGAAATGCGGCAACCGACTCGGTGGATGCGGTGGCCTACAATCCTGCCGGCGTGGTAAAGATGGACAAAGGTTTCTACCTTGGCATATCTGGTCAGTATGTTCTAAAGCATTATTCGAATGCTGTCGGCGGTAAAGAGTACGACACTGATGAGCCTGACCTGGTACCGGGTCTGTTTGGTCTTTACAAACAGAACAGATGGGCGGCCTTTACAGCCCTTACCATACCGTGTGGTGGGGGTGCAGTAGACTACGACAGTGGGTCTGCGACAACACTGGGCATTGGTCAAGCCACAATACAAAGCGTAAACAGCCTTTACGGGGTAAACGTGTATGACGGTACGATCAAGAATCAACACATGGAAGGTAAATCCTTTTACTATGGCTTTACCGTAGGGGGCGCTTACGCACTGAATGATATGGTTTCAGCATCCCTTGCAGTAAGATACATCGACGTGCAAATGGAGACAAAAGGCTCTGCCACACTGGGTCGAACAGGCCTTGGTGTGGGTGCCGGTGTACCAGAAACCTACATTGTGGACTATGAGGAAACAGGTGATGGGTGTGGAGGTATTGTGGGTGTAAATATCGCTCCGACAAGAAAACTGAATGTGGGAATCAGGTATGAAACCAAGACAAGCCTTGATTTGGAGACTAGGGAGTACAAAGATGATATCAACGGAATAACAGATGGCTCAAGAAGAAAGCGAGACCTGCCTGCCCTGCTCGCGCTTGGCATATCATATAGGATTACGCCCAAACTCAAGGTTGATGCCAGCCTCACCTACTACCTGAACAAAGATGCGCATTGGGATGACATTGCACTCACAACAACGGCCGATGAGACCAAGAAGTCTAATGGCTATGATGCGGGTATTGCCCTTGAATACGCTTTTGGTCCCAAAGTAAGGGCAAGTATCGGATATTTGTACACGGAAACCGGAATAGATCCGGACAATATGTCAATAGAGGCAGCCGAGTTGGATGCCCATACCTTGGGTGCCGGGCTGGCCTATCGGGCTGGTTGCGGACTGGATTTCTGCTTTGGCATTCTAAGGGTATTCTATGATGAAGAAACAACAACTGCTGAGGTCAAACTTGACAAAACAGATATGGTCGTAGCCCTTGGGTTTGACTACAAGTTATAAAATCGCTTTGTGATCTTATGGCGTTGACCGCATAGAGGGTACCTGTTAGGTTGAGTTCAGCTGAACAATGACCGCAAAGGAGGTTGAAAATTGAAAAGCAGACTCTTTGCATTCTTACTCCTGTTCTGTTTGATCGTCAATGCTGCGGGAGCAGGCATGGCTGAGGAGCCCTCCCGTATAGTAATCGTGCCTTTTAAGATAAATGCGGAAAGAGATCTTTCGTTTTTGCAGGAGGGCATCGTTGACATGCTTACCTCGCGCTTGTCATCAGAAAGTAGCGTGGTGGTTGAACAAAAAGAGGCTGATCTCGCGCTCCAGGACCTGTCCGGGCCGGTTAATGAAGACAGCGCACGGGCCCTAGGTGCAAAGCTCGAGGCCGACTATGTGTTATTCGGGAGTCTTACCATGTTTGGAAACAGCATCAGCCTCGACGCCCAGATGGTTGACGTCCACCAGAACAGGCCGACCCTTACCCTCTTTGACCAGGGCACGAAAATCGATGATGTGATTCCCAAGATCAATCTTTTTGCAGCAGAAATCAACGAAAAGGTTTTTGGCCGTCGTGTGACCGTGTGGCGTCCGCCCGCAGAGCAGCCACAACAGCGCCCCAGCCTTTATGCGAATCCGGAAACTCTTATGGGCGCTGGAGCAGAGGGCGAGGCATCGATTCCAGGCGAAGGGCCGGCCCGCACAGTCGGCCCCGGCTTTGAAGATATACGCGGTGTGCCAACGGCAGGTGTGGAATCAGCAGGATTCTGGAAAAGCCAGAACTTCAAGTTGTCCATTAACGGATTGGCCCTTGGGGATGTAGATGGAGACGGCAACATAGAAGTAGTCTTTATAACGGACCGAAGTGTTTATATATACCGCCTTGATAATATGAGGTTCCTTAAAATAAAAGAAGTGTCTGGAAACAGACACCAGGAGTTCATAGGCGTTGACGTGGTTGACGTAAATGGCAACGGCTATGCTGAGATATTTGTTACAAGCCTTTCGTCCTCCGGCCAGGCCTTGAATTCATTTGTGCTGGAATCAGATGGCAAAGATTTTACGCGCATCAGCGAGAATGACCCCTGGTACTACCGGGTCATAGAAATGCCTGATGAAGGTAAGGTGCTCATCGGGCAAAAACGCAGGATGGATGACGTCTTTGTCCCCGGCGTGTATCGTCTGGCCTGGGCAGGTGGTACATACGAACCTCAAGGCAGTATCCGGCTTCCGAAACAGGTTAACATTTTTGGATTTGCCCTGGGCGACATCACTAACAGCGGCCAGCAAGCGACTGTTGCCTTTGACGAAAACGACCATATCTGTCTTTATTCCCCCTCCGGTGACAAGCAATGGGAAAGTGACGAGCCTTATGGCGGCAGCATGAAATATCTTAAGCTCAGATCCCTGGGCGGCCCTGGAGATCCTGCCGAAAGGTTTTATCTTCCCCAACGAATCTTTATCCGCGATCTCATCGGGGACGGCAAGCATGAGGTAGTTGTGGCCAGCAACAAGGGTTCACTCGGACGGTTGTTTGGACGTTTTCGAAACTTTTCCAGTGGCCGTACAATGGTCCTTTCCTGGAACGGCTCCGGGCTGGTGCCCATGTGGCAAACAGCCAAAACATCAGGCTACGTGAGCGACTGTGCTATTGCAGATTTTGACAATGATGGCAAAGACGAGGTGGTTGTGGCAGCTGTGGAGTCCAAAGGAACCATGGTGACTGCTGCCAAGAGTTCGATAATGGCCTATGAACTGGCCCAGGTTCTGTCAGCGTCAGCGTCAGAGTAAAAGAGGTCTTTATTAGCAGCGTCAACTGATCCTATAAAGTCTCATAGCAACTTCATAAACTAAGCCCCGGGGATTGCTCCTCGGGGCTTAGTTGTTAAAGGGTATTGGCAGATTATTAAATCGCTTAGCGATTCAACTAGAAGTCCATCTGCCAGGTCACTCCCAGGTACCAGTGGTCGGGATCAGTTGCGTCATTCGCGTTTTTCATACCATCATAATAGTCGAATTCAGGACAGGCAAAAAAGTTGTCCGTGACCGGGATCTTGAGGTTGACAAAGTAAGCCATCAGCTCATCCGCCTCGTCATAGCCGGACACAGCAGTGGTGTCGTTCTTGGATGATGTGTAGGCCCACCCCAAATGAACGGTGTAGGGATCAACGGGGATGGCCGCCTGTACATATCCCCCGAAGCACGTTGCATCGTCCACACTGGTGCCATTCACATAGGCCTTGGACACATTGATAGTAGCATCGTATGGATTTGAACGACCGGAGATAGCATAATCGCCCAGGTTTTGCCCGTAATGGCCCGTGAACTTAAGAGCTACGTTGCCAAGGTCAAGTTTACCATGAAGGTAAAGGATCCAGGCCGTGATGTCATCGTCGAATCCACCAGCTACACCATCATCATAATTGTAACTGTTGTACGCGACACCAGGATTAAGGTAGAGCCCTTCAGCCTTGTACTCATAACCGATAATCGTCTTTGGCAGGATGACATCAGTATCGCCACCGGCCGTAGCGCCCGGAGGACCCGTACCGCCTGATGCAATATCGTCTACCTGTGCGACCATAAAGTATAACCCGTTGTCCAGGTTAACCCTGATCTGAGGGATGCGGCTGTCCCAGAGGCAACCCGTGCCCACGTTGCCGTTTTGGAGATCGTAACTCGTGTTTCGGATGTCGTCGAAGATACCAGGGCCTTGCTGAAAAGAGGGATAGGTCACCGGACTATAGTCCTGACCAACAGTGAGAGTCCCGCCGCCAAACTTCCATTGACCATACAAGAGCCGGGTGTACACCTCATTGTTGTCCCCATTATACGCGGCCCATGTGTATCCAGTGTTATTTTCCTGGCCTACAAGGCCAAGCTCAGCCACACCGTAAATATCTCCGACCTGGCCCTTTGCGCCGAATCGCGCAATGTCGGCGATATCGATCATCAGGCCACAGTCATCATCCTCAGTAGTCCAGGTCGGGTTATAGTCTTTAAAATCGTGGCTTTCCCAGTAGATGCCAAGCCTCATTGAGGCATAGGGCGTGATATTGGCCGCTATGGCAGGTACAGCCAGAAACACTGCCAAGGTAAGCGCAATTACACCTATTGTGATCTTCTTCATTTGCTTTCCTCCTGTTAGTGGTTAAGAATCACTTTTGTCCTTCAAACCGACACCCCTTTGCCAAAGGGATGCCTCTCAAGCCGTAAGACACACATCACCTCCTTTCCTCATTTTTCCCATAACCACCCACAATCACGCCATTTTTTAGAAAATGGGCTCTAGTGAGTCTGCCTAATTATATGCTCCTAATGCACTTGTCAAGGCTTTTTTGCCGCCAGTTCGAACACTGGTACCTTCGTGCTTCCGCGCGTTCGAAGCGCTTTTCTTTTTGGGCGTCGCCAACCGGGCTCGGGGACAGCCGCGTCATCAAATCAAAATGCGATGTTATTAGTAAAGCAACTAACATGCCAGCGGGACGCGAAGACCTTTGTCCCCAAGGCAACACTGAGATTGTCATGTCAATTCAATGACATAGGCTTGGTTCGGGGGGATGACTCTTTGAGGCCGGACCTATTTGATTTCGATAAATGTGTCGATTTTGCCACAACTTTGTGTGGTTTTGCACCACTCAGCTAATAATCTCGTCCACCTCGGCCTGCAAGCGGGCAAGCTCGTCCACGTTGAACGGCTCTACATCTTTGAGGCCGGTGTCTACGGGGTCGGCCGGGCTGAAGTTTTGAAGGGTGAGGGACGGTGCTGGGGTCGGACTGGAAAGACCTTCCGGTCGCAAGTCCTTGAGTTGTCTGGCGAGAAGACAGACGTCTGATTCGGAAAGCAGACTTGGAACCACTGTACATCGAAACACGCAGGGTACGCCGGTTGCCATGATCACCTTTATGGATTCCTTTATGATATCTACCGGCACAAACACCCCGGCGCAGCGCCTATATGCGACGTCATCCAGTGGAGCCTTCACGTCCATGGCTAGATAGTCTACGAGTTTTTTGTTTATCAGGTAACCAAGGATTTCAGGCTGAGTGCCATTGGTGTCAAGCTTGGTCTTAAAACCGGCCTGATGGATTGTTTTGAGCAGGGCTGGCAGCCCCCGGTGTATGGTAGGTTCTCCGCCCGTGACACAGATAGCGTCAATCCAGTCCTTTTGCGGCTCCAGGCATTTGAGTATCGCCTCAAGGAAAAGGGTCTCCAGGGTGTCTGGTTTTAGGACAAGCTTGTGGTTGTGGCAGTACGGACACCTGAGGTTACAAAAAGGCAAGAAGATAACAGCACAGACGTGGCCAGGCCAATCCAGTAGGGAGGTTTCGATGAAGCCTTTAATGGGGGGAAGTCGGTCATTAGTCACTGGTCATTGGTCGCTAAGCAGGGCTGGTTATCTGCAACACAAGCAACCGCAGAACCGGACAACCGACAACCAATGACTAATGACCAGTGACTAATGACTAGTGACCATTCTTCCAAGGCAATTCTTTATCCTTTCCGTATCAGTAACGGCTGACGAGTCGTCCAGCACAAGAATCGGAAGGTTCTTTTCCGCGTCCTCCACCAGCTCGTGCCAGGCCAGATGGGCCAAGGCCTGCGGGTTTTCGGGTCCGAGTTCCTCCACCTCAACACCAAGGGCCTTCAAGTCAAAGGCCTTTTTAACTTCCTGACAGGCACTACAAAGACTTCGCGTGAAAAGGGTCACGGTTTCCTCCCAACAAACTGATCTGGGTTTCGAAAGCGATCTCTTAATTCCCCCAACTTTCCCTTGTTCCAGCTTGAAACTGTGGTGAAATAGCCTGTAATCCGGGTGATTCCGTCAACGTCGTAACTTCCGCATGAGGTGCATGTATCCTGGAGTCCCCGGCTTACCCTGTTGCATGCCTTACACGCTGTGAACTCAGGCGAAAAGGCGATCTGATCGTTTTTGGTGTGTTTGAATGTCTTGATGACAAAATTGGCCAACGACTCTGCCGGCGGTCTTGACTCGCCTAGCCAGACATGGGTTAAGGCCCCGGCCTCAATAAGAGGGTGGAACCGACCTTCGAGTCGGACCCGCTGGATAGGATTGACAGGGGCTCCCACATTAAACAGTGTTGAGTTGGTATAATAGACCTCTTCCCGGCTGAGATCTCCCTTGACCACCCGGGAGGCGGCGTCTGGAAAATGCTTGAGATCAAGCTTTGCAAAGCGGTAGGCCGTGCTTTCCGCCGGGGTCTGTTCCAACACAAAGCGCATGCCGTATTTGCGGCTGTAGTGGTCTGCCAGGAGTTTCATGTGGGCAATCACTTTGAGTCCGAATTTCATGGCAACATTAGACTCGTGCATCTCTTCGCCTGTGTGGTACTGGATGAGTTCATTGAGGCCCACCATGCCGATGAGGAAGGTGGCCCGTTTCATCCTCAGGTAAGGCCTCCCATCAAGGTCCATATTAAGGAGGTTCAGGGGTCCTGACGTCCTGTGGGATAGGAGCCGTTCGATAAAGCTTCTTTTTTGCTCGTGAGCCCGGACCGCAACTTTGATGAGATCTGCTATATCGGCAAAGAGCTTAGTGTCGTCCCCTCTGGCACCGTAAGCAACCCTGGGAAGGTTCAACGTCACATTCTGCAAGGCCGAATAACGCATCTTCCAGGGCTGCTTGGCATCTTCTAAGTCGGAGCGTTCCAGCTTGAAGCTCAGCCGGCAACACTCGGAGATCTTTGCCGTACCACCCCGGTCAAATACAAAGTAGGTGTTACCTTTGTCAGAGGCCACATCACAAATGTGGTTCAAGAAAGCCTCGTGACCGGGTGTGTTGAAAAACTTCTCAGTAATATGAACCAAGGGCTTTGGGAAGAAAAACGGCCTGCCTGCACCGTCTCCTTCCTTGAAAACTTCAAAGAGTTTCCAGACAAAGTGTTGGGCCTCATTCTCGTATTCGGCATAAGTCTTGCCCGTGTATACACCACCTGGTCCGATGGCAGGAACATCCTCAAAGTGTTTCGGCACCTCCCAGTAAAGGTTTATATCTGTGAAGATGGCCTGGCCTCCCCTTGCCACGGCCTGCTGGGAAAATTCAAAGATCATCATCTGGGCCAACTGTTTCACAGCCCTGTCGTCCAGCTCTTCCAAATAGGGAGCAAAGAAGAGATTCACCGCATCCCAGCCGATGGCACCCGCAAAGTTACTTTGCAGGGCCGCGGCAAATTTGACCATGTGGGCCAGGAGCACCTCCGCATGCTTGGCCGGTTTTGCCATAGCCAGTGAATTGGGTAAACTCAAGCCAAACTTCTTCAGGTACTCCAAAGATTGGCCTGAACAGTAAGGCCGGTCAACGAATCCCAGATCGTGGAGATGGATGGCTCCTTGCATGTGGGCCTCACCAACCTCGTGGGAAAACACGTTGAACAGAGCATATTCCTTCTTGATGCTTTCGGCTAATGTGAGGTTGGTTGCCTCGGGGCCGTGGGGAACGTTGGCGTTCTCCTTGTTGGGATGCATGATCATCTGCTCTACGTCGTACAGAGGAACCCCTAACCGGGTGTGCATCTTCCTCGCCTCTTCCATGCCACGCTCTATGAGCTTTGCATCCACCAGCTCCCTGATGAGGGGGGCCGTTACCAGAGAAATGCCGGAGGCGATGATCATGTCTTGTACCTCCAGGCTGATTACCTCTGCGGTGTCGCGGTCCACAAAGGTTTCCCGGATCAGTGCATCGACGATCTTTTGGCGGTTCCACCCATCAATGGCCTCATCAGAAGTTCGGACGAAAAGGGCCATGTCTGTGGTTTCAATGGGCACCCCACCCGGTCGTGCCGGAGCGTGCAAGGTTGCGTAATCAGCGCGAGGAAATTCCAACAAATTACCCATAGCATTTGCCTCGATTGACTTGGTCATTCGTCATTACTCATTCCTTTGGGCCTTAGTCTTGACGGACATGAGTTTCTTTATCCCTTATGTTGTGCACAGGATGCCCATAAACCACGACATGTAGTGTGGTGTCAAGAAAAAAATTAGGCCCTTTTATGGTCGTCAAATATTCAGTGGTCAGGGTGCGTGCCGTGGCGAGGTCCACTGCCGCTGGTATAACCTCAAACTCCAACATGTTGCGGCCATTTCTTGCCTTGACAAACGACCTGCTTCGTCTATTTTTGGCTGACGCCGAGAGAATTTTTGCTCATTATTTCCGACAAACAGGAGGGTTTAATCGTGTGGAAATTTGCTGTTCTCATATCTTGCGGTTTGGGCCTTGCGGGAACTCTGTTCGGGACTGCGTTTGCAGGTGAAACTGGTCATTATGTTAATGGCGGTGAAGGGATTAAGGCAGCCACTTTACCGCCACCAGGTTTATACTGGCGTGTTTACAATCAATTTGTCGATGCTGATAAACTAACAGACAAAGACGGAGACACTATGGATGTGGGGTACGACTTACACGTTTATTCCCTCGTCAATAGACTGGTTTGGATCTCAAATGCGCAGATTCTGGGGGCAGATTTTGGCTCTGATATAATTATTCCACTAGCCTACACTGATGTTGAAATAAAGGCATCCGGAGTTGAAGACAACGATTTCGGTTTGGGTGATATTGCAGTTGAACCCTTGGTCTTGTCCTGGCACGGCGACCGTTATGATGCATCGTTCGGTCTGGCCGTCTATGTTCCAACCGGTGAATATGATAAGAATAAACCAGCGTCTCCAGGCAAAGACTTCTGGACGGGTATGATTACGCTGGGAGGAACCTACTATTTTGATGTCCGCAAGACCTGGTCTGCATCGATCCTCAGCCGGTACGAAATCCACAGCGACAAAGACGAAACCGATGTGAGACCCGGTAATGATTTTCATTTTGAGTGGGGCATAGGCAAAACAGTGGCAAAGATTTGGGATGTCGGCCTAACCGGGTACTGTCAGTGGCAGGTCACCGATGACACGGGTTCCGATGTCACCTGGGATACCAGCGTGCATGACAGGGTTTATGCAGTCGGCCCGGAGGTCACCGTTTTCATTTTTCCTGCCAAATTCTTCCTTTCGCTGCGGAGTCAGTGGGAGTTTGGCTCTAAGGACCGCGCTGAAGGAAATGTCACAACCGTTACTTTGACGAAGATTTTCTGAGGGACGCGGATTAGCTGGAGGCCAGAAGTCGCCGAAGCTTGGACTTGAAGGGGGGCGTGACGGTCCCTTGTTCAGTCATGATGGCAGATACATATCGGTGAGGGGTTATGTCAAAGGCTGGGTTTCGTGCGGCCA
>CAZCWQ010000089.1:0-12838 GCA_964502365.1 uncultured Desulfobacterales bacterium
ATTCGAACCCCCGACCTACGGATTAGAAGTCCGTTGCTCTATCCAGCTGAGCTACAGGCGCACGTTCACGCCACAGAAGGGCAACAGTCTTTAGTAGACTGAAGTTTTTCCTCACACTCTAGGAGCCTGTCGGAGAACCCTGTTTTTGGAGGCTGATGGAAAATGCACAGATGCAAGGCATCCGACATCCCGAGGAATGAGGCGTACTTACAAGTACGCTGCAGTGACGAGGGATAAGGATAACACCGCAGATGGGCGTTTTCCCACAGCCTCCAAGGATAAAAAAAGTACCATATGGCTATGCTGATGTCCACAGGAAAGAATCTGCACCGTAAGCAGTTGATTTTACATTGGTGCTTATCTTTGTCGTTCATGTTGCTGACGAAGCACACCAGAGGTGGCATCGTCGATACAATTAGGCGATTTGCAGCAGACCCGTAGACACAAGGTGGTCTGGCCCTGTCCTGTCCTTTATGGGTTGATAAACAGATGCCTGTCTGATATCAATAATAAGCTGAATTAGTCATGAAAAAGAAGAGAAAAAGCAGACTCAAAGAGCAAAAATCGAAGAAAGATCTTTGGCCGGAGAGCTCCAACCCCCCTCAAGTAGTCGAATCCCCGCCAGACTCTCCACTCGTAAAATATGATCCTTTGCAGCGATACCTTTGGGAGATCGGGCAGCATAAACTGCTTTCAAAAGAACAAGAAAAGGAACTTGCTATTCGGGTTGTGGAATATGGAGATCGTGATGCAGCGTACAAACTGGTTACTGCGAACTTGAGACTCGTGGTAAAAATAGCAATGGAGTTCCAGCGGGTGTGGATGCAAAATCTCCTCGACCTGATTCAAGAAGGCAATATCGGACTTATGCAAGCCGTCCGGAAGTTTGACCCTTATAAGGGAGTTCGCTTTTCATATTACGCCTCCTTTTGGATTAAGGCATACATTCTAAAGTTTATTATGGACAATTGGCGATTGGTCAAAATCGGCACCACACAGGCTCAAAGAAAGCTCTTCTTCAGACTAAAAAAGGAAAAACGAAAACTTATGTCCGAAGGGTTTGACCCCAAACCAAAGCTTCTTTCCGAGAGGCTTGGAGTCACTGAGCAGGAAGTTACTGACATGGACCAACGCCTGAATGGGTGGGAAATTTCGCTGGATGCCCCTATCAAGGAAGACTCTCAAGATGAGCGAGTCGCATTTGTGGCTACGCCTGGAGCATCGGTTGACGCGCAGGTAGCAAAGAAGGAGATGGAAACAATCCTTCACGAAAAGCTCGCCTCTTTCAAGGAAGACCTGAACGAACGTGAGCTCGATATCCTCGATAATCGCTTATTCTCAGACACCCCGGCAACTCTTCAGGAGATTGGCAAACGCTATGGAATTTCAAGAGAGCGTGTGCGTCAGATTGAAACCAACATGATCAAAAGATTGAAGTGGTACTTTGAACACGAGATACCGGAATTCGACACATTCCTGGAAGGGCTTAGCCATGATTGAGATTAAGGAGACAAAAAATATGCCCCAAAGTCTGATCAGAGTGCTCATACCTGTCGGTGTTGTCCTGATCTTCTGGGCTTGTACAGTTAACCGGAAAACTGTTCCTACTTCAGCTGTTTCGCCCGAAGTTGCGACCAAAAATGTTGGAGCCTACTATTACTATACTCGCTCACGTCTCGTTAAGAAGCGCGGTGAGATCAACAAGGCTATAGAATTACTAGGTGAAGCTGTGGCAAGGGATAAAGATTCAATTTTCTTAAAAACCGAACTTGCCAGACTCTATCTTCAACACAAGGATTATAAACAAGCCCTTTCAATTACGCAGCAGATTATCGCACGAGATCCTAAGCATATACCCTCCAACATCATGGCAGGCGACATTTATGCATTACAGAATCAACATACCGAGGCGATTGAGGCCTATGAAAAAGCAATGGCACTTGATCACAAGTCTGAGCGCATCCACCTCTTGCTGGGTTCAGAGTATGTGAAGAACAAGGAACTGGACAAGGCTGTCGAAATATATCAAGAGCTGACTCGGATAAACTCTGAGTCTTTTCCTGGGCATTTTCACTTAGGAGTGGTTTCTGCCACACTTAGACGTTACGACCTGGCAGAGACTGCGTTTCTAAAATGCCTTGAACTCAGGCCGGACTACGAGCAGCCACTCTTTGAGCTTGTAAATATTTACGAGGCCACCGGAAAGCATGAACAAGTAGTCGAAGCCTACAAGAAGATCCTTGACAACGATCCAGGCAGTATCAAGGCAGCAGTCGGGCTCGGGCATTATTATTTGAAAACGGGTAGAGCAGGGGAGGCCGCACGAGTGTTTGAGGAATTAAAGTTGCGGAGCGGATCCAATCCCCTGGTCGTAAAGCAGATCGCTCTCATATACCTGGATCAGAAAAAATACCAAGAAGCGGCCCAGGCCTTAGAGACACTTTTGGAAGATGATGAGGACAAAGCGGAAATCCAATACTTTTTGGGAATGGCCTTTGAAGGGCTCAGAAAGACGGACGAAGCAATTGCCGCATATATGAAGGTTAACGAGGAATCTTCTTATTATAAGAGTGCCGTTGTTCACCTCAGCTTTCTCTACCAGGAAAAAGGCGACAAGGAAAGGGCGGTAAAGTTGATGAACGACGTCCTTGAAAAGGAGCCCAACGAACCTGACCTCTATTTGTTTCTTGGATCGCTCTACGAAGAGATGGAGGCTTATGACAAGGCTGTTGACACCTTGAAGAAAGGCCTAGATCTTCAAGCTGACCACATAAGACTACATTTTCGGCTTGGGGTGGTCTATGACAAGCAAGGCGACAAGGAGGCTTGTATCCACGAAATGAAAACTGTTGTGGACACAGACCCGACCCATGCCGAGGCCTTAAACTATTTGGGCTATACCTATGCGGAACTCGGCACGAACTTGGATGAGGCAGAGGATCTGATCAAGCGGGCTATGGAACACAAGCCGAACGATGGCTACATTACGGACAGCTTGGGATGGGTGTACTACAAGAAAGGGCTCTTCAAGGAGGCCATCAAGTTTCTCGAGCAAGCGGCCAAGCTGGTTTCTGACGATCCCACAATTGTAGAACATCTCGGCGATGCTTATGTGAAGATAAATGACGCAAAAACGGCGTTGAAATATTACAGGAAAGCCTTAGAGTACAACAAAGATGATAAAGATAAAGGCTCCATCAAAGAAAAGATAGAATCCCTTGAAAAACAGCTCAGCCAGGATACATAGTATTCCTTCTTTCTTCGCAGTTGCTGTGGTTCTGTACTTTTGCCTCTTTGCCTGCACCACCACCCGTAATGATGTCGTAACCCAGTGTGGCCCGGAAGCCGGGCGCATCCTAGCTTATCTAAGACAGAAAAATAACAACCTTGGCTCTTTCAAGGGAATAGGCTTACTCAGGATAACGGGAAGAAAAGGTGAAGCACAGACCGTGCGTATCGTGTGGATGGGATCACAGCCCGGCAATCTGCGTGTGGAGACACTGGGAGTATGGGGACAGCCAACGCTGACCTTGTTACTCAAAGGGTCCGACTTTTATGTTCATAACCATCAAGAAAACAGGTACTATAAAGGCAAAGGCAATATCCGCAATATGTCCCGTCTTATGTCTGTCCCTGTGAGTGCCAAGGAGCTTTTTTTCCTTTTGTCAGGTCAACCCCCGGTGCTTGCCTTTCACAATGCCAAGGTAGAGACCTCAAGACATGACGGCCAAAGGAGTCTATGCCTTTACCAGACAAGGAATCGCCTGATTGAAAGGGTGTGGTTCAAAGATGACTATACTACCGTCGGGCGAGTTGACCTCTTTAACAGAAGCCGCAATCCAAGGTATACAATTGAATTCAAAGAGTTTGAACAGGTGGACGGTTTTGTCATACCATACAAGACAGTTGTCACCAGCAGAAAAGGACCTGTCTTGACGCTGAACGTAGAGAGGTTTTGGAGGAAGGTTCCAATCCCTGCCCGAGCTTATACTTTGGACTTCTCTGATGCCGAGGTGGTAGATCTTGATCCCTGATAGGTTTGTTGCTGATCGTATGCTGGGAAGACTTGCGAAGTGGCTTCGCCTCCTCGGGTATGATACTCTATACTCCAACAGTCTGACCGACGATGAACTCCTTTCACTGGCAGACAAGGGACGGATTCTCCTTTCACGTAATACCAGCCTGGCGAGTATAGCGGAACCTGACAAATTCTTGTTTATAAAAGACGATGATCCCAAAGTACAACTGCTCCAAGTTGTCCGTCTGCTTGGTCTGAAACCTGATCCGGACAATCTTTTTGCACGATGTACTCTGTGTAACTCGCTTCTTGAGCGCGTCGAGGCGCCGGACGTGCGTGGAAAAGTTCCGGACTATGTGTGGACAGAACACGAAAGATTCTCCAGATGTGCAGGGTGTGGCAAGATTTACTGGCCAGGGAGTCACCTTGTACGGAGTCGCAAGGAGATAAGAAAACTTCTTGGTGTGTGAACGTACAGTGAAACTTTCAGTTGTCATACCAGTATACAATGAAAGGGCCACTATCATAGAGATTTTGCGCCGCGTGGCTTCAACACCCTATGACAAGGAGATCATCGTGGTTGACGATGGCTCAACCGATGGGACCACGCAGTGTCTGAAAGATATGACGGTGAAAGATGTCACACTTCTGTTCCATGAAAAGAACAGGGGAAAAGGTGCTGCCTTGAGGACTAGTTTCCAACACGTAACTGGAGACATTGTGATCATACAAGATGCCGATTTTGAATATGATCCGAGCGAATATGGTCGCCTGATCGAGCCTATACTGGATGGCCGTGCAGACGTAGTATATGGATCCAGATTTTTGGGCGGGCCACACCGGGTCCTCTTTTTTTGGCACTATGTAGGAAACAAGTTCTTGTCCATTCTCTCGAATATGCTCACCAATTTGAACATCACCGATATGGAGACTGGTTACAAGGCCTTCCGGTCGTCGATTCTTAACGAAGTCGTGATCAAATCAAATCGTTTCGGATTCGAGCCAGAGATTACCGCAAAGTTTGCCAAGCTGAGATGTCGTATTTACGAAGTGCCAATATCTTACAGTGGAAGGGGATATGATGAAGGGAAAAAGATCACCTGGAAAGACGGCTTAGCAGCACTATTTCATGTGGTGCGGTTCAGACTATTCAACTGACGCCTTAATTGAGCGAATCAGAGGCCAACGTGTGGACGCAAAGGATAGCTCTTGAAAATAGATTGCGAGATTGCAGGAGCGTAATAACCTTGGGCGTTCGGACCAACCTTTCCGATTATGAGGATTGGCAGGTGGAACTGATCCGCAAGTCCGATGTCATTTATTATCCAACTGCTTTCTATGCTGACATTTTCGACACAATGGGAAAGCGGACTTTCCCGAACTATCACACGTACAAATATGCCCAGGACAAGATCAAACAAACCGCCCTATTTAACCTTTTGAAGATTCCCCATCCCAAGACTCGAGTCTTTTATGGAAATCATCAAAAGTCGAACATATTAAAACATTTTAGGTTTCCCTTTGTGGCTAAGATCCCACGTGGGTCAGCTCTTGGCAGAGGGATTTATCTGATTTCTAACGAAGCTCAACTGGAAGAATATAACCGATTGGGTGGGCCTGCCTACATCCAGGAATACGTTGAAATTGACCGTGACCTGCGGGTTGTGGTGATCCGTGGACAGCCCGTACACGCCTACTGGCGCATTGCCTTGCGCGGTGAGTTTCGTACCAATGTATCGCAGGGCGCCGCGATCGGTTTCGACAATATTCCGGAGCAAGGGGTTGCCCTTGCTGTAAATACAGCTCGACTGTGTCAGTTGGATGATGTGGGGCTGGACATCTATTTTCATAATGGCCGGTATGGGGTTTTTGAGGCAAACATGAAATATGGAAAAGAGGGTTTCAGGCGGGCTGGGATCGATTTTTACAATCTGATGGATGAAATGATCCTAAATGGGCAAATCTGATTCAGTGGACTTGGAAGAATTGAAAAAATCCATAAGCGACCGGGAAGATAGCCTTCTCTCATCTATGGCTGCCCACAGCAAGTATGCCATACGCCGCTTCCCAGAAGAACGTATCGACATCGGATACCGTCTGAACTATGCGGTAGATTCTGACCGTATCCTCAACTCTTTGGCCTATACCCGGTATATTGATAAGACCCAGGTATTCTATTTGGTTGACGACGACCATATTACCCACAGGGTCCTTCATGTTCAACTTGTCTCAAAGATATCGCGCACGATCGGCAGATTTCTCGGCCTAAACGAAGATCTGATTGAGGCAATGGCCCTAGGCCACGACATAGGTCATTGCCCGTTTGGCCATGACGGAGAGGCATATCTGTCTGAGCTCTGCGAAGCTTCCGGCATCGGAGCGTTTCAACACAATCTTCAAAGTGTCAGATTCTTGGAAAAGATAGAGCGAAAGGGCAGGGGATGGAATCTGACCCTGCAGGTACTGGACGGGATCCTGTGTCACGACGGGGAGATTCATGCCCAAGCACTTTATCCTCACGGCAAAAAGACCTTTGATACCTTTGATCAAGATGCAGCCAACAAGGCTGCTGACCCAGACCTGCCCCTGACACCTATGACCTTGGAAGGATGTGTCGTGCGTATGGCAGATACGATCAGCTACATAGGGCGAGATATGGAAGACGCCATCCGTTTGAACCTCATCAAGAGAAATCAACTACCCAAATCAGGCGTGAAACAATTGGGCGACACCAATGGAACCATTGTCTATAACTTGGTAACCGACGTGATCAAGACCAGCTTCAACAGACCAGCTATCGGCTTTAGTCAGAACGTCTCAGATGCCCTCAGAACATTCAGAGAGTTCAACTTGAATAACATTTATTTAAATCTAAAAATTAAACCAGATAGTGCAAAGATAAGACAGCTTTTTCAAGTTTTATTTGAACGTTACCTCAATGACCTCAGCCACGGAAACGAAGAATCCATCATCTTCAAGCAATACTTGGACGATATGTCTGAGCATTACAAAGACAATACTCGTCCCGCTGAAATCGTCCGTGACTTTATCGCTGGTATGACAGATGAATACTTTTTGAAACAGTGCCCCGAAGATCTTCGCCCCAGGAGGATCACCCGACGATTTTGATTAGCTATGGAACCAGACCAAGTATATGAACATCTCGAAAACTTGGCAGAACAGCTAGGGATTTCAATCCGATATGATGATCTGTGCGATCCTGAACTGACACCAACAAGCGGCCTGTGCAGAGTGAAGGGCCGACATCTCTACATTATGGACAGGTCAGCGGCGCTTTCTGAGAAGATAAGGCTGTTGAGTAAATGTCTAAGCCGCATGGAACTGGATGGACTTTATGTCGCGCCTGCCATCAGGACTATGCTCAAAGGGGCCGAAGAGGCCTGCAACGGGAAGTAGCTGGAATAGGCGCTGGGGTGTCTTCTGGGGATAAGTTGACATAATATATATTATCAGACGTTAATCCAATCTCTCTCTTAAGTCATGATCATGAGGTCCCCTTGTTATCGTCTTGCTTGGCTACCCCCTTTGCACCAGCTATGCGCTCGACGCCACTCCTAACAGCCCTTTTGAAAATTTTTTCTGCCTTAGCTCCCATAGTGCGGCCCTCGGAGACCATATTGCCGCTGCCCATCAGTCTTCCGAGCAAGCTGTAGCGTTTCTCGACAATATGTTTTCCAATAATTCCAAGTCCAGTGCCTAGCTTTCCTCCAATGCCCAACTCTTCTTGTTTAGTGACGGTCTCATTATCAATGGCATCATGAAGCCGTTCGATTTGGTCGCCAACAGCCTTGCCCGCTTTTCTGCCAATTTCTCCGCCTTTCGAATCGGGTCTCTTTGCAACCCCTTGAGCGATCCGGTTACCTACGCGCTCGCCGAGAGATTCCAACTCCTTTTTGACTTGTTTCCTTACGTGATTTTTTAGCATGTTTTCTTTCACCCGATTCAGATGCGGCAAAATCTCACTTTGTAAATGTTTAAGGCCCTTGAAAAGGTCGATTTTGCCCACTCCTCTGAGCAAAACGTCCTTTTTCAAAAGGCTAGAGTGACCTTTTTATAATAATATATCATGGATGGTGGCTTATGGCCACGTGAAAAAGAAATTGTGGGTAATTCCAAGATATGGTATGAAATCTCCTATGGATACGGATTTCACCCCTCCGGAACGGCGCATTTACACCGTAACCGAACTGACTCAAAAGATTAAGAGGTTTCTGGAAGAAGCTTATCCCTTTGTCTGGGTTTCAGGTGAAATTTCGAACTTGCGCATCCCGGTTTCGGGCCATTACTACTTCACCTTGAAGGATGCTGGGGCTCAGATTCGTGTCGTAATGTTCCGTGCACAGAACCGGAATCTAGCTTTTCAGCCCGAAGACGGGATGGCCGTGATTGCCATGGGCCGTCTTAATGTGTATGAGCCAAGAGGGGTCTATCAAGTTATTGTAGAATATTTGGAACCCGAAGGGATTGGCGTCCTACAGTTGGCGTTTGAGCAGTTGAGAGCAAGGCTTGCCCAAGAAGGGCTTTTTGACGAAAAACGCAAGCGCCCCCTGCCCTTCTTGCCGCAAAAAATCGCGGTGGTGACCTCACCAACCGGGGCAGTCGTTCGCGACATAATCCAGGTGATTGATCGCAGGTTCCCAAATGTTGCTGTGCAGATTGTACCTGTTAGGGTCCAGGGAGAAGGAGCTGCACAGGAAATTGCCGAGGCCCTGCAATTGTTGAATCAGCAGGACGATGTTGGGGTTGTGATAGTTGCCAGAGGAGGTGGCTCTCTGGAAGACCTTCAGGCCTTCAACTCAGAAATGGTGGCCCGCGCCATTTTTTCATCTAAGGTGCCGGTTGTTTCCGCTGTCGGGCATGAGACAGATTTTACCATTGCTGATTTTACGGCTGATCTGCGGGCCCCCACTCCTTCGGCAGCAGCCGAGATAATCGTTCCTGTGAAACATGAACTTTTAAGGCGTATTGGGGAAATGAGAAGTGCTTTGAAAGTCGCGATTGTTCAACGTCTGCGGTTTATGGCTGAACAGAGCGTTCAGCTTTCAAGACGGCTTGTCCATCCAAGGAAGATCATAGTGGACTACCGACTGCGTCTCGACGACATATTGGCAAGAGCTGTCCAGGGGTTTCACCGCCAGCTCAGAGAAAATACAGATCGCCTTGGCATGATCCGACAGAGACTGGTTCGATGCAGCCCACTGATCCTAATAGAAGATCTTAATATATTACTTAAGCACTATCACCAAACTCTCTTATCCAAAATGGAGTTTTATTTGGAATTAAGAAACACAACATTGCGCGCCGCTGCTGGCAAACTGGACGCTTTGAGCCCCTTGGCGGTCTTGGAACGAGGGTTCAGTATCACCCGGGCCCTCCCCGGTCACGCGATTGTCAAGGATGTCGGCCATGTGGAGCTGGGACAACAGGTGGAAGTGACTGTCTCAAGGGGTGAAATGGTCTGTCGCGTGGAAAGGAAACAAAAGAATGGCGAAGCAAACCTTTGAGAGTGCCATGAAGCGACTTGAGGACGTTGTTCGTGAGCTGGAGAGTGGTGACCTTGGCTTGGATGAAGCCTTGAAGAAGTTTCAGGAGGGGGTTAAGCTATCTAAGTTCTGCTCAAATAAGTTGGAAGAGAGCGAGAAGAAAGTCTCCATGCTGCTTAGGGACGCAGAGGGACATATTCGAGAGGAGCCCTTGCCGGAGGAAAGCTGAAGGAAAATGTTTGACCTCAACACTTACTTGAAAGGAAAGCAGAAAACAGTCAATGCCGCCCTTCGGAAATTGTGGGAGGATCACGAGCCCTACCCCACGCCTCTGGTCCTAGCCATGCGTTATCCGCTTGAAGCTGGGGGAAAGCGTTTCCGCCCCGTCTTGTGCATCGCAGCCTCAGAAGCCGTAGGGGGCTCTGAAGCAGATGTGCTGTCCGCTGCGTGTGCCCTAGAACTTATACACACCTATTCCTTGATCCATGATGATCTGCCGGCCGTGGACGATGACGACTTTCGTCGGGGAAAACCGACATGCCACAAGGCCTTTGATGAGGCCACTGCTACATTGGCCGGTGACGCATTATTGACTGCGGCTTTTGAGGTCCTTGCAACTGGAGGACGTCACCAAACGGTTAATTGCCTAAAATATCTCGAGGTGGTTTACCTCGTAGCCCGGGCTGCCGGGTATTGCGGTATGGTGCAAGGTCAGATGATGGATCTCTGTTTGGAGGGGAAAGAGGTCACCTGGGAAAAGCTTGAGAGACTCCAACGGCTTAAGACGGGAGCACTTATCAGGGTTTCCGTGGAAGCGGGAGCAATCCTTGGTGGAGGTAATTCTCAAGAAATTGCCGCTCTAGGCGCCTATGGCGAGCATATCGGACTTGCCTTTCAGGTAGCTGATGATATACTAAATGTCGAAGGAAATCCCGAGATGCTGGGTAAACCTGTTGGGAGCGATCAGGCACACCAAAAGGCCACCGCCTTGTCAGTTATGGGTTTGAGACAGGCCAAATCTTACGCGGCGGAGTTGGTGGATCGTGCCTTAGCGGCACTAGAAATATTCGGCAAGAAGGGCGATCCACTGGCCGGACTTGCGCGCTATATTATTGAAAGAAACACGTGAAACGGTAACACCTTAAGGCTAAACTCCTACGTGAAATGAAGTACTTAGACAAAATTGACTCTCCTCAAGATCTCAAGGGGCTGCCCCGCTCTGTGTTACCCGAATTGGCCAAAGAAATCCGCAAGGTGATTATCGAAACTGTATCCAGAACAGGCGGACACCTAGCCCCCAGCCTGGGTACTGTGGAGTTGACCATTGCCTTGCACTATGTGTTTGATCTTCCGAAGGATAAAATCGTATGGGACGTAGGGCATCAGGCGTACACTCACAAGCTCCTCACCGGAAGGAGAGATAGATTTCACACGCTGAGGCAACACGGGGGGCTCAGTGGGTTTACGCGGATGAGTGAAAATTCTTATGACGCCTTTTCCACAGGGCATGCTAGCACCTCTGTTTCCGCTGCGCTTGGCATTGCGTGCGGCAGGTGCCTGAAGAAGGACAGCGGCAAGATTATTGCCGTAATCGGCGATGGTTCCATGACCGGAGGTCTTGCCTATGAGGGGTTGAATCAGGCGGGTGATCTTCGCAAGGACCTTATCGTGGTCTTGAACGATAACGAGATGTCCATTGGTAGAAATGTTGGGGTGCTGTCCTCATTCTTGAGTCGCAAGCTCTCTGCAAAGCATTTTGTAGCCCTCAGGGAAGAACTCAAGGAGTTTTTTAGGTCCCTCCCCAAGTTTGGAGACGACGTCTACAACCTGGCCAAAAGGAGTGAGGAATCACTCAAGGCCTTTATCACGCCTGGAATGCTCTTCGAGGCATTTGACTTCAGTTACTTCGGCCCCATAAAGGGGCACAGACTCGATCACCTGATTGACACGCTGCAAAATGTCAGGGCGATGAAGAAGCCTGTCCTGTTTCATGTGACAACAACAAAAGGCAAAGGCTATCCGCCTGCGGAGCGGAATCCTACCTATTTTCACGGTGTTGGATCTTTTGAAATTAAAACAGGTAACGGGGTCTGCTCCAAGGTTAAGGCTCCCACGTATACTGAGGTATTCGGAAAAACATTAGCCGACTTGGCCCGCAAAGATGAAAGAATTGTCGCAGTCACGGCAGCTATGCCTGAAGGCACGGGCCTCACAAGTTTTTCAAAGGAGTTTCCTCAAAGGTTTTTTGACGTGGGCATCGCCGAGCAACATGCGGTAACTTTTGCAGCTGGCATGGCCACCGAGGGATTTCATCCGGTGGTAGCCATCTATTCCACCTTTTTGCAGCGGGCCTATGACCAGATCCTCCACGACGTGTGTTTAGACGGCCACCGGGTTGTCTTTGCAATAGATCGCAGTGGCATAGTTGGTGAAGATGGTCCTACCCACCACGGCCTGTTTGATCTGAGCTATCTGCGCAGTCTACCTAACATGATAGTCATGGCGCCAAAGGATGAAAATGAACTGCGACACATGTTGAAAACCTGTCTGGAACACTCAGGTCCGATAGCATTGAGGTACCCACGCGGATATGGCGTCGGTGTGCCCATTGAAGATGACCTTCACGCATTGCCCATAGGCAAAGCAGAGGTCATGACCACAGGAACGGATGTTGTGATCTTTGCCATCGGTGTCACGGTTTCGGCAGCCCTTGAGGCCAGAGAGCATCTCGAGGCTCAAAACATTTCAGCCACGGTGGTCAACAGCCGGTTCATCAAACCACTTGACAGGGACCTAATTACCTCAATAGCAAGAGATATTCCGCGCATTGTGACCGTGGAGGAAAATATACTTCAAGGTGGATTTGGCAGTGCGGTCCTTGAATGCTTGTCAGATCAGGGTATCACAGGAAACCGAATCTCACGGCTGGGCATCACTGATACATTTGTCGAACACGGCTCGCAAGAGATCCTGCGTTCAAAGTATGGCATCGATACAGCCGGAATCGTGAAAGCCGTCAGTGACATGGTCAGCAACAACAGCTCGACAAAAAACGCTTCGAACGAAAGGCTCTTGCTTGACAAAGGCCGTTTTTATGGCAGCGCTTTGACAAAAGCCGTTTTGTGAACGACATTGAGAGTGCTTTGCATAACCTTGGAAAGCGACAATCAAAAACCTCATATCAAAGAGCGATACGAGGTTATGGAAAGCTCTCATTGAGTAAAATTGAGCTTTCTTCAAGAGGCTAAACTCTTACAAGAAATGAAAACTGCCAGGCGACGTTTGGATGTCCTCCTGGTGGAAAAGGGTCTTGTCC
>CAZCWQ010000090.1:0-1549 GCA_964502365.1 uncultured Desulfobacterales bacterium
CCGGCCTTGTAGCTTTCTATGCTATTGTCCACTTTACAGAAGAACAAGTAGAGATAGCCCTCCGCGAAGCATTTCGTGTATTACAGCCAGGTGGATTATTCCTTTTCACATACCACGTTGGTGAGGAGACAATCCATGTGGACGAGTTTCTCGGGAAGAAAATCAATATAGATCTCATGTTGTTCACTACTGATTTTATATCTGGTTGCCTAAAAGGGATTGGATTTAAAGAAATAGAGATAATCGAGAGAGAACCATACCCAGGAGTGGAGTTCGAAAGCCGAAGGGCTTATGTGTTTGCAAAAAAACCAAGCTGACAATAATAGCCCTGACAAGGCTAATGCAGTTGACGCAAAAAACCGCGCGGCTGATTAGCAACGTCGGACTAAGCAATATGAGCAGTCGTTGGCGACAATTCATGAAGCGGCTTCATCCAGAAGGTATCCCCTGGCCTGGGAGTATTCTCTACAACGCCGTGAGCAGCAGCGAGATCTTCCTTCGGCACTACGAACTGGTGGCCCATGACGTGGCCCATTATGGAGCAGCAGAGTCCATACTCGACATCGGCACCGGACCAGGACACCTCCTTTTGGCTCTGCGGAAGGTACTTCCAGAAACGAAGCTGGTCGGGGTCGACATTTCTCCCTCCATGATTGTGCAGGCTCAGCGGAATTTTGAGACACGCAGGCTGGTGGACCCCCGAATCGAAGTGCGGGTCGCCGGCGCTAACGCCTTGCCGTTCGCCGATGCGACATTCGATCGCGTTGTCTCTACAGGGTCTCTTCACCACTGGAAGGATCCAATCCACGCCTTGTCCGAGGCGCATAGGGTCCTCAAGGTGGGTGGCCATGCCCTGATTTACGATCTGGTGCGCGACATGCCCAAGTCGGTATGTGAGGATGTTCGCGCCCGGTTCGGAGGCCTCCGTCTTGCGCTCTTGTGGCTGCATTCGTTCGAGGAGCCTTTTCTTAACGCCAAGGAAATGGACGCATTGGGAAGGAGCACGGACTTCGTGGTTGAGGGGACGAGGTTCACAGGGGCGCTCTGCTGTCTCGTATTGAGGAAAGCTGATGCTTCAGCAACGAATCAGATGCGGAAGGCCAACCGAGGCCCAGTACATGTGCGCGCCCACCCCTTCAATTCCCGGCAAACTAGGCAGAAGGTGGATCCGGGGTTTCCCAAAGGGGTGGTCGAGCGGTCAGTTTGATGATATATGTAAACGAAGCCTCCACAGCCTTCCGGGCGGGGGTTCCCCCTCACACGGTGGTGCTGCGAGGTCGGAAAGGATGCCAGCCGGCTCCGAGGCTTTTTAGTCGTATGATCCCAACCCGTAGCACAATAGGAGCGTTTCAGTGAAAACCATCAGGGCCAAGGTCACAGTCTTTTTTGCGCTATGCTTGATCATCATCATCGCCGTTACTGCGGTCTATTACAAGAACATCTTTTCGCTTCGCCAAAAATTGATTGAAATTGAAAACCTGGATGATTTCTTAAACGACGTTCTGGAGTTGAGGCGTTACGAAAAAAACTTCATTTACTACCGCGACCT
>CAZCWQ010000090.1:1649-6976 GCA_964502365.1 uncultured Desulfobacterales bacterium
ACGACGTTCTGGAGTTGAGGCGTTACGAAAAAAACTTCATTTACTACCGCGACCTTGAGAGCTTGAAGGAAAGCGAATTCTATATTCTCAAGATAGAAAGTGCCAGCGAGAAACTCGTTAGCCATATCACGGCGGGGGCCAGCGAGAGTGACTACCGGAATTTCCAGCAAAATCTGTCGAGTTACAAGACTATTCTGGACGAAAACAAGACGCTGATCGATACGGGGATCACGGATGCACAGCTCACGAAAATTCGTGAAAAGGGCAAAGCGCTCCTATTTTTTTCCCAGAAACTCATTGATGCCAAGCGCCAGCGGATTCAGGCCGCACTGAACCGAACACTCAGTATCATACCGCTTGCGTTTTTGGGGATTCTGGTCGTATTTATCGTGGTTATGTTTCATCTGCTCAGCAAGGGAATCTTCCAGCCCTTGAGTTTGATTGAAGACGCAACCGAACAGGTGGCCAAAGAGTCCTTTACCCCGATTGCCTATCAAACGGACAGGCAGGATGAAATATCCCATCTGATAAAGGCCTTCAACAACATGGCCAGGGAACTCGACGTCAGACAGCAACAACTACTCCATTCCCGCAAGTTGGCCTCCATAGGCACATTTACCTCCGGCATAGCCCACGAGCTGAGCAACCCGTTGAACAACATTTCTTTGACCGCCGAGACCTTGCAGCTTGGATGGGGAACCATGTCCGGAAACGAAATGAAGGACTTGATCGATGATATTCTCACGCAGGCGGACAGGGCCGGCCAGGTCGTCAAGAACCTCTTGGACTTCTCTCGTTCAAAACGCCCGGCGTTGGAAAGACTCCAAATCAGGGATGTGATCGAAGAAACCTTGAAGCTCGTCAAGAACCAGTTAACGCTTGCAGATATTCAATTGAAATTGGACATCAGCCCCGATCTGCCACCCATCGACGGCAGTAGCCAGGATCTACAGCACGTCTTTTTAAACATGTTTCTGAACGCGATCGACGCCACCGCCCCGCAGGGCGCAATCTCCATCAAGGCCCACCGAGCCCCCGGAGAGTGTATAGACTGTATGAGGATAGACCTCACGGACACGGGCACCGGAATCAAGCCCGGTGACATCGAACACTTATTTGATCCGTTTTTTACGACCAAACAAGTGGGCGATGGAACCGGGCTCGGGCTTTCCCTGGCGTACGGCATCATCCGGAGCCATGGCGGACATATTGAGGTAAAAAGCGAACTGGAAAAGGGTACGACGTTTTCGATCTTTCTGCCCGCTGCCAAGCAAGACAAAGCCGGTGTTGATGAAGACAAGAATAGCCGTCATAGACGATGAAATCACCGTGTGTCGGCGCCTGAAGGCCTTCCTCGATAGCGAAGGCTATGACACGGAGAGCTTTGACCGAGGGGTGCCGTTTCTAGAGCGCATGGCCGACGCGCTGTTTCACGTTATCTTTCTTGACCTCGGCCTGCCCGACATGGATGGCATGGAGATCCTTCGGCGTCTGACCGAACACTACGAAGATGTGGAAGTGATCATCATTACGGGCCGAGGTTCGATTGATTCAGCCGTCGAAGCCATCAAACAGGGCGCATACCACTATGTCACGAAACCTTTCAGGCTGGGCGAAATCGGCTCCTTGGCCAGGGGCGCGGCGAAAAAACTGGCCCTGCAAAAAGAGAATCGCCGTTTACGGGAAAGCTTGGCGGGCGAAGACGTCCTGCCGGAGTTTTGCGGGTCAAGCCGTGCCATGCAAGAAATCTTTTCGATGATCAGAAAGGTGGCCATGGTCGACTGCAATGTGCTGTTGCAGGGCGAAAGCGGAACAGGCAAAGAACTTGTGGCCAGATCAATCCATCGGTTGAGCCCCAGGCGCAGCCGCCCTTTTGTTTCCTTCAACTGCGGCGGCTTCACCGAAGAACTCATCTGCAATGAGCTTTTCGGACATGAGAAGGGGGCCTTTACCGGGGCCACGGCAACCAAGATCGGACTCCTGGAATCGGGCGCCGGAGGCACGGTATTTCTGGATGAGATCGGCGAAATGCCCCTGTCCATGCAGGTCAGGTTGTTACGCGTCCTCCAGGAAAAACAAATTCTCAGGGTCGGCGGAACCAAGCCGATTTCGTTGGATATCCGAATTGTTGCAGCCAGTAACAAGGATATCAAAAAGGCATGCACGCATGGCACTTTCCGTGAGGACCTTTTTTACAGGTTGAACGTCGTCAGCCTTCAGCTTCCCAGCCTGGCCGAAAGGAAGGAAGACATCCCGCTTTTGGTGGGCTCTTTTATCAGCAAGTACAACAAACTCTTTGGAAAAACTATAGAAAGGATTTCACCGCAGGCCATGGACATCCTGATGCGGTACGATTTTCCCGGAAATGTTCGTGAGCTGGAGAACATCATTCAGCGCGCGGTGGCCTTGGCCGAAGGCGGAGACATTCGCGTGGTTCACCTGCCTGACGACCTTCAGAACCTTGAATTTGATACGATCGAAGGTCAAGGGCTAATAACCTTGGAAGAAATGGAAAAGCTCCATATTATGAGGGTCCTGGACCGGACCAATGACAACAAGGCGCTGACCAGCAAGATACTCAACCTGCCGCGCACCACCTTGTGGAGGAAGATGAAAAAGCACGGTCTGCTCAGAAACGGCGGTTGATTTCCCCCATCGTATACTTTTCACATTGAAACATCCCCTTCCTGTCGAATACCAACAACCATTTATAATTTCATGGGATCTCTCCGGCCTCACCTAACGTTTCAAATTGAAAATATCTTTTCCCTTTTCTGATGAAAAGAATCAATAACCTATTGATATTCAAGGAATTTATATTTGGCACGGCACTTGCTGAAGAGTACCTTGTCAGAGGAGGGATGATGGAAAAGATTTTGGTGGGCATGAATCCTGTCTCGGCCAGTTCCTGGGCTGGTTTGCATGCCCTTAGCCTGGCAAAACGGATAAATGCAAAGGTCTGTTTTCTATTCGTCGTGGAACCCAAGACGACATCCCATGGTGAGTACACTTATAACGACGCGGAAATCGAAGCAAAAAGGAGAATGGAGTACTTTGTCGAAAAGGCCCAGGCCGAGCGGATCGCTGTGGACCATTACGTGACCGAAGGCGACTATGAAAGTGAACTCATCCGGTTCATTCAGGAAAAAAAGATCTCAATGCTCGTCTTGGGGACACCTGGCGGTCATGCGGTCGCACCGGCTCGTTTTGCAGCCTTCTTGGAAAGAATACGGCACCGGATCGACTGTCGTATCGAGGTGGTTCACGAGAAGAGCTTCACAGGGCATAAGCGAAGAAAGGAGGATGGTAATGTGGCACATGTATCTACCCATCGCTGGCAATAGTGTCAGTGTTCTATTGATTTTTGCAATGGGAGGATTTGTTGGAGTTCTTTCAGGGATCTTTGGTGTCGGCGGTGGCTTCCTGATGACACCCCTGTTGATCATGTTCGGGATACCGCCCACCGTGGCGGCAGCATCTGATTCGAATCAGATCGTGGGCGCCTCCACCTCGGGCACATTGGCCCACTATCGACTCGGCCATGTGGACCTCAAGATGGGGATCCTGCTGCTGATCGGAGGGGTGACGGGCGGCACTTTTGGAGTACAAATCATAAAGGTCCTGCGCCACATGGGCAATGCGGACTTTCTCATCCAGATCACCTACGTCCTGATGCTTGGTTTTGTGGGTTCCTACATGTTTTTGGAAAGCCTCCAGGGACTAAGAAAGACGCACGAGGTAAAAGTCACTAAAAGAAAGGAGTCCAAATACGCACGGGTCGTTAACAGCCTTCCATGGCAAACCCGTTTTGAGAAGTCCGGGGTCACCCTCTCGGTCCTGATGCCTTTGATCCTGGGCGTTTTCGTGGGGATCCTCGCGGCCATCATGGGCGTGGGCGGGGGGTTCATTATGGTGCCGGTCATGGTGTACTTGCTGCGGATGCCCATGCACGTCGTGGTCGGAACGAGTCTGTTTCAGATCCTGTTCACCTGCATTGATGTCACGATAATGCAGGCCCACAGCAACCATACGGTGGACTTTCTTCTTGCGCTTATCCTGCTAATCGGTTCCACACTGGGTGCGCAGTTTGGAGCAAAAATAAGCAAGAGACTCAAGGGCGATCAGCTGAAGATCATTCTCGCTTCACTCGTTCTTATCGTCATGGTCAAAATGTTACTCGATCTGCTGCTTAAGCCTCACATCTTACTGGCAGTAATAGGAGGGCATTGAGGTGACAAAGAAAACTTTTTGGATTATGGTTTTGGTATTGGCAGGCATGTTCTGGTATCCGGGAATCGTTTCGGCCAATTTGCGGATCGATCTCAGGGTGAAACCAAGTCAAGTGAACATGGGCCTGTCGTATGATGGGACAGACATATCCATTTCCGGCTACATCCCTTCCGACACAGAAGCCTTTGTCCGGGTCATCGGCGAGTCGGAACACCAAAAGCTGAAAAAAAAGGGGCGGGCCCTGGGACTGTTGTGGATGAACATGGGGGCGGTAACCATTGACAACGCCCCGAGTGTTTTTCTCCTCTACCCATCCAAAGCATTGGCCGCTCTTGAACAGAACCACCCGGAAAAATGGCAAAGCCTGGGGCTTGGCTTTGAGGCCCTGAAAGGCCGGCTGGAAATCCTGCCCCCTACGGAGAACAGGGATGCCCTGTTTGACGAATTCGTTAAGCTCAAAGGAACGGAGGACCTGTATTCAACCACCCCCGATGCGATCCGTTACGCAGAAAAAGGCGACGGCATGAAATCGTTCACCTGCGTGGCAGCGCTTCCCTCTGATCTGCCTGAGGGGCAATTGACCATCGAGGCCGTTGCAATAAAAGACGGAGGAACAATTGTGGCTCGGGGCACAGTCCGGATACGTGCGAAGGAAACCGGCATAACCGCCACGTTGTCCTCTCTGGCCTTCAACCACGGGACACTGTACGGCGCCTTGGCCGTCCTGGTCGCCCTATTCGCAGGGCTGGTCACAGGCCTTTTCTTTAAAGGAGGCAAAGGGGCCCATTAGGTCCTTAGTCGGGCGAACGCACGCACCGCGAGCGTGAGAGTCTTATACTCGGTATTGGGTTGGCGCCTTGATAGTTGCGTTCGTCGCCGCATATCAAGCTCGCGGTTTGAAGGCAACCAAATCGACGGGCGGCCAAAATCCCGGCATGACCTTGCCTTGCCCCGGGGACTGTAGTGAACTATAATATAAGGCATAGATGACGACCGCAACCCCCGGCCGGGCCTTTGTACACCGCCTTTTCGGCGCAAAACGCCGGCCGGACAACAAGGCCGAAAGTGAAAAAAAATGGCTCATCTGAAAAATTTTC
>CAZCWQ010000090.1:7076-12807 GCA_964502365.1 uncultured Desulfobacterales bacterium
CCGGCCGGACAACAAGGCCGAAAGTGAAAAAAAATGGCTCATCTGAAAAATTTTCTCCTTTCCTGGCGGAAGGGAAAGCTTGAAACTTCCTTTCCCGTTCTTTTTGAACGCTTTCAGGATATTCTAAAAAAAAACAATGAGGTCTTGGAGATCATTGCAGACATGGGCGACAAGCTCGGCGGCTCGTATGTGTTTGATCGGCAGTATTTAATCGGCACCTGCGAGCGGCTTGACGACCTGGTATACAGGCTGGTCTACGACCTGAATGCGCTGAGCTCTCAAAAATATATCGGACTTTATCAGGCCTTCGAACGGGTTCGTCAACAGATCCAGGCGGATTTGGCGGGCAAGCAGGCACTACCTGAGAAAAGCTACGTTCTTTTCTACGACACGATCTGTCGGGATGACCTGGCGGATGTGGGAAGCAAGAATGCGAATGTCGCGGAATTGAAGAACGTTTTTAAATACCGTACGCCGGATGGGTTTGCCATTACCACCCGGGCGTTCCACGATTTTTTGGATCAGCATCACCTTATCGACCGGGCCAAAAACATCTCCGACCGATCCAAAACCGACCCAAACGCCTTGGCGACGCTGTCCGATGGGCTGCGGCAGGACATCCTAAAAGCCGATATTCCCTTCTCGCTGGAACGAGATGTGCGCAGCGCCATGGAAAGGCTCCGTGGACGACATCGCCATCAGCCCTTGTTTTTTGCCGTTCGCAGCAGTGCCACGGAAGAGGATACGGCACACAGTTTTGCCGGACAGTACGAAAGTTTCCTGAATGTACCGGAGGGTGATGTGCTCCTTTGTTACAAAAGGGTCTTGGCCAGTGCGTATGCCCCCAGGGCGTGGCAATATCGACTGGACAAAGGCTTTCAAGAGCATGAAATCGCCATGGCCGTTGCCTGCCAGCCCATGATAAAGCCGAAATGCAGCGGGGTTCTGTATACCATGGATCCCGCGTTTCCGGAAAAGGATGTCATGTTGGTAAGCGCAACTTGGGGGTTGGCGGTGCCCGTGGTGCAGGGAACGACGACGGTGGATGAATACACCGTCACCCGTGATCCTTCCCATTCGGTCCAACAGACGAATATCGTGCACAAGGACCGGATGGTGGTCTGCGAGGAAGCGGGCGGGATCAAGACCACCGAGGTGCCGCCATCGGTCCGGGACGTGCCCTGCCTGACTGCTCAAGTTCTTAAAGAACTCGCCGGCATTGCGCTCTCCATCGAGAGATACTACAAGAGGCCCCAGGACATTGAATGGGCTTGCGACGAAGCAGGCCAACTAGTCATTTTACAAACCCGCCCCCTGCAAGTTCAGTTTGATTCGTTGTCCGACACTTGCACGATCCGTGAAATCGCAAAAACCCATCCGGTGATCTTGGCCGGAAAGGGCAATGTGGTCCAGCGTGGGATCGCGTATGGGAACGTCTTTAAGATCGAACATGACGGGGATCTCGACAATATCCCCGCGGGAGCGATCGTGGTGGCGAGAAACACATCGCCCCGCCTTTCGAAGGCCGCCCGGATAGGCCATGCAATCCTCACCGACGTCGGCTCACCGACCGGTCACATGGCCACGGTGGCACGCGAATTTCGGATTCCCACCATCGTCAACATGGAAACAGCCACCAAGGAACTGAACACAGGGGAGGAGGTCACGGTTGACGCCAGTCAAATCACCGTATATCGCGGCATTATCAAGGATCTGTGTTATTACGAGCGCACCCAAGTAGATGTCTTTGAAGAATCCTACGAGTATCGTCTCCTGAACCGGCTTCTCAAAAATATCTCCCCCTTGAACCTGGTGGACCCCCATGATGAGAACTTCAGCCCGGATCACTGCCGGACCTTTCACGATATTGTCCGCTTTGTACATGAAAAGGCGGTGGACGAGTTGATGCACATCAGCGAAAGATACGGGCGCCGGCTTTCATCAGGCCTGAAACCCCTTCAAATCAATGTCCCTCTGGGGCTGTATGTCCTGGACATCGGTGGCGGTATCATCAAGGAGGCGACAAATACGGGTCCTATTACGGTCGAAGCGGTCAGGTCGCAGCCGCTAAGGGCCTTTGTTATGGGTCTGGTCGATTCCGGGCTTTGGGCGACCGAGCCCGTCTCGATCGACCTGAAGAGCATGATGGCCAGTGTTACCAGAACGTTTTCCACCTCAATGGCCGGGCCTGACCAGATCGGACGCAACCTGGTCGTTGTCACCGAGAACTACATGAACTTGAGCCTGCGCCTCGGATATCATTTCAATATCATCGATGCATACATTGGAGACAACATCAACGATAATTATGGATATTTCCGGTTTATCGGCGGGGTCACCGATATCATCCGGCGCTCTCGCCGGGCCAGTTTTATCGCCGAGATCTTAAAAAGACATGACTTTCGAGTGGAAATTCGGGGCGATTTGGTCATCGGCCGATTAAAAAAATTGCCCCAAGACGTGATGCGCTATAAACTGGCGTTGTTGGGCGCCTTAGTATCTTATACCCGCCAGTTGGACGTGCTGATGAATCACGACGACCAGATCCACCATTGCATAGACGAATTCACTCAAAACTGGCCCGCAATGGAATCATAGAAAGGGAAACGCGATCAAGGAGGCTGTCATGGAGACCGAGGCAAGAACCCGGATTCTGATACTTGATGACGAGCCCATCGTGTGCAAGAGGCTCAAACCTGCATTCGAAAAGCTTGGCTACGACTTGGAGCTGTTCGTGGACAGTACCGAGGCCATGGCCAGAATACAAGAGAAGACCTTTGATATTGTCATTACGGATCTCAAAATGAAGGGCGTCGATGGACTGGAATTCGTCGAAGCCGTGAAGGCGAAATCTCCTGATACAGAGGTCATTGTGATTACAGGGTTTGCCACGATGGAGACGGCCAAAGAGTCGTTCAAGTTGGGAGTCTTCGACTTTGTAGCCAAGCCCTTTAAGATCAGCGAAATACAGGAACTGGTTAAAAAGGCGGAAAAAAAGCGCAAGGCAGGGGCTCATTAGGCCCATTCATAGGATAGTGTGTTTGTATGATTGGATCATTTTTTAACAAAATGAAAAACCTCGTCTTGAGGCAGGACTTCAAGGACTACCGACTTGAATATGACAGCGATCTGGTCGACTTTTTCATGAGCGACGGCTATGAACAACTCAAGCAACGTTACGAGCTGTTTAACAAGCTCCTGGTCCAGAACAATGCCACCATGGACGTCCTCAATGCCCTTCAGGACCGGGTCAATTCACAGGTGATTACGCTGTCCTATTTTAGGCAACGGGCGGCCGACCTGCTGGATCGCCTGATCGCCTTTGTCCAGTCCCTAAAAGAGATGAGCAGTGGGAAATACGCTTGGCTGATGCCGATTGCCGAAGGCATCAGGAAAGGCATAGAGAAAAAGCTGGCCACAGAGGCACTGGAGTCCACAGAACCACTGTATCTTCTCAATAAGGTCAGTGTCACGATGACGGGCGAGGTCGGCTCAAAGGCCTCAAACCTTGGAGAGGTAAAGAATATCCTCAACCTGCCTGTGCCAAGGGGACTGGTCTTCAGCTTTCTTGCTTTTAAAGAGTTGGTTGCCCACAACCGGCTCGATCAGGTGATCACGCCCCTGATGGCGAATTTGCACCTGGAAGACAGTGACGGGATTCGAGAGGCCTCAACCAAGATTCAAAAAGCAATCCTGGAAACCGAGTTCCCACCCCGGTTGCAGGGCGTCCTGGACGGAATGCTACATGATTTCAAGGAGATCCCTTTGTTCGCCGTAAGGAGCAGTGCCATGGGAGAGGACGGCACCTACTCATTTGCCGGGCAGTTCCGCTCCGTCTTGAATGTGCCTCGCCATGGAATCCCTGATGCGTATAAGAAGGTGTGCGCCAGCCTGTTCGAAGAACGCGCGATCCGCTACCGCCTGGCAAAAGGGATCCCACAGGATGACAACATGGCCATGGCCGTGTTGGTTGTGGAAATGGTCCCCGCTTTTGCATCCGGCGTCCTGTATACCCTGGATCCGAATGATCCGGAATCGGACCACTGTATTGTCACAGCCGTGCTTGGCTTCGGGAAATATGCGGTGGACGGCACCGTACAACCCGATGTCTACGTCTTGGACCGCAAGGCAAACGGCGCGGTGGGACAGCAGACTGTGGGACAGAAACATCTCAGGCTTGTGACCGATCCAAACGGGGCGGGCATGAAATCTGATCAGGTCCCTTCCGAACTTCGGGAGGCCCCGTGCCTGACGGCTGAATCATTAGGCACCCTGTACGAGTCTACACAGATCATCGAAAAACACTTCAAAACTCCACAGGACGTGGAATGGGCCATGGATGAACAGGGTCGGATCTTCATACTGCAAGCCAGGCCGCTGGCTGTGGCCGGGGGCATCAGCTGCCCGGTCGTGGAGGTGGACGAAGAACCTGTACTGGTTGGAGATCCGGTGACCTCCGGCGTCGCATCGGGTCCCGCCTTTTTGGTGCAGGACAAAAGCATTTCCTCGGTCCCCACAGGCTCCCTTCTCGTTTTGAAAACCATGGATCCCGAATACGCCAAACTGGTCCCCATGGCCGGCGGCATCATTGTCGAAATGGGCAGCTCCGCCACCCATTTGGCGACTGTTGCAAGAGAATTTCACAAGCCGGCCCTAATCAACGCCACGGATGCCATGGCCGTACTGGAAAACGAGGAGATCGTTACTCTGGATACAAACCAGGGCAAGGTCTATCAGGGACGAATCGATTCTCTCTTAAAGAAGAACTTATGTGAAGGCCCCGCCGAGACGACACAGGCAGACAAGAACCTGCCGCTGATCAAAGATGTCATGAAAGACATCTCACCCCTTACGCTTACCCATATTCCGGACAACCCAGTCCTCGAACTCATGATGAAGCCGGATGACTTCAAGACGGTGCATGACGTAATACGCTACATTCATGAGGTGTCAGTCAGGGAAGTCTTCCGATTTGGGGGTCGGGGCAAGGCCGGGATTGCCCATCACTTGCGGGTGCCAACCCTGCCCTTGCATTTCCATATCATCGACATCGGCGGCGGACTCGATTCCCCGGCCGCGTTCAGGCGAAACATCACCGTCTCCGACATCCGTTCAACCCCTTTTATCGCCCTGTGGGAAGGCATGACCAGCGAAGACACCTCCTGGTCCGGTCCGGCCGAGTTCAACCTGGGCGGCTTCTTTTCAGTGGTTTCTCGAGGCTTTGTCCAGAGCAGCGTCACGGACGAAGGCGGCAAGGCCTACGTCCTGTTATCCAAAGATTACCTCAATTTCCATTCACGCTTGGCGTACCACTTCACCGTGATTGACACCCTCGTCGGGAAGGACCCGGGAAACAATTACCTGACCTTTCGGTTCGGCGGCGGTGGTGCGGATGCCAACGGCCGCATCCAACGGGCCCTGCTCCTTGAGGAAATCCTCCAGCGCCTTGATTTCACAGTCAAAGTCACAGGGGACACAGTAACAAGCTATTTCAGGGGAGGCAGCCGTAGCGAAATTGAAAAACGCCTCTACCAACTGGGCCGCCTCATGGGCTATACGCGCCAGTTGGACATGACCCTGCGCGACGATGAGACACGAAAGCGCTATGTCGAGGCCTTTGCTGTGAACGGGGACCGGGATCAAGCCCCCACGGTGACTGAATAATCGCTTCCATTCAGAGACCTTTGAATAACCTCGTCTCGCTTTTCATATGAGGTTTTTGACCCATCTA
>CAZCWQ010000091.1:0-2001 GCA_964502365.1 uncultured Desulfobacterales bacterium
AAAAAACCGTTCACAATTGGCATGAATCCATATAGGCTAACAGACTGTTTTTGTGCAATCAAAAGGCGATATGCAGCCTGCATTGCCAATGGCAAGAAAGGGACCAAAGGTCTGGTGGAATGCGTGGCCTCGGATTCGGAACATACTGCGGAAGTTCGTTTCTTGCTTGGTTATCCCTCCTTTGCGGTTTCTCTTTGCTCTTAAGTTTGCCTCTATCGTCGGTACTGGCACGGCCTTTGGGTCTTGAATACAAGGTCGTGATAGCGGGGCCGGTCGACCACTCGTTACGTACGACTCTGGAACGCATCTCTGACACTGTGGCGCTGAGGAAAGAGCACCCTCCTGCGAGTCAAGGCCTTTTGCGCCGTCGGGTCGAAGGCGACATCCCGCGATTCTTGAGTGCTCTGAAATCAGAAGGATATTTTCGGGCCCAAGTGAAGGCAGACATTGATACCAAAGCCATCCCCTTTGTAGTTACCTTTCAGGTGGATCCTGGCCCGGGCTACCTGCTCAAGAGTGTGGATATTGAAGTTGTCGGAGAAAAGAACGGTGCTGCATTAGAAGTACCCAAGCCTGAAGACCTTGGGCTCCGCTTAGGAGAAACTGCCAAGGCCAAGGCCATTATTAACGGGAGAGAGCAACTCCTTGCCACACTCAAAAAGAGGGGGTTCCCCTTTCCACGGAGCCTCAGGCAGCAAGTCACTGTTGCTCATGCCGACACCTCCGTGGCTGTGGTGTATTTTATTACGCCCGGGCCACGAGCACGCTTCGGGGATACAAAGATCACAGGTCTTAAGTCTGTCCGCGAAGCCGCAGTGCGGCGCAAGATTGCCTGGCAACATGGCGACCCTTACAATGCAGAACTCCTGGTTGATCTGCAGCGACGTCTCAACGCTACCGGCCTTTTTGCAACAGTACGCGTCGTGCCCGGGGAAACCCTTGTGCAGGGAGATTTACTGCCTGTTACGGTCGCCCTAAACGAGCGGAAACACCGGTCCGTCGGTGCGGGCGTAAGTTACAAAACGGATGAAGGGCCGGGGGCCAAGATATCATGGGAACATCGGAATATTCTTCATCAAGGAGAGCGTTTGACTCTGACTGCCACAACCTCGGATTATACGCTGGCAGCCGAAGGCACCTTTCGCAAGCCTGAGTTTCTGCGCGATGATCAGTCTTTTCTTTTCAATCTGCGCGTGGCTGAAGATCGGCCCGATGCATACACAAGCCGAAGCTTCAGAAGTTCGGCCGTCGTAGACCGGAACCTGAGAAAAGAAATCACAGTGGGGGGTGCCTTGACATTCAAGACTTCCACGATAGATCAGCTTGGGAGTGAAGAGAGCTACAGCTTGCTCTCTGTCCCCGTCCATCTCGATTGGGACACAAGAAACGACGCTCTTGATCCCACTGGCGGCGCGTGCCTGGCTTTGCAGCTTGCTCCCTATTACGATACTGTGGAAACGGACTATGCCTTTTTCAAAGGCAAAATCACCTCTAGCGGCTATCTTCCCATGAGTACACGTCTTGTCTTGGCTGGGCAAGTGGCCGTGGGTGCGATAACAGGCGCTGTCAGGGAGGCTATTCCTGCGGATGAGCGATTCTATGCCGGCGGCGGGGGTTCCATCCGAGGTTACGCGTTTCAGTCTGTGGGCCCACTTGCAGACGGGGAGCCCCTTGGCGGCAGATCCGTGTTGGAACTATCCGCCGAACTCCGTCTAAAGGCGACGGACCGTCTCGGCTTGGTCGTCTTTTGCGACGGAGGGAGCGCATTCGAGGGCAATCGGCTCGATACAGGCGAAGAACTCCGTTGGGGAGCAGGGGCAGGATTGAGATACTTCACGCCTGTGGGACCGATTCGGCTAGATATTGGTGTGCCCCTAAATCGAAGACCGGAGGTGGACGAAAGCGTACAGATTTATGTAAGTCTTGGACAGGCTTTTTGAACCGATGTCTCTGAAACCACAGATAAGACGCATATTCAACTTGCTGGCAATAAGCGTAGCC
>CAZCWQ010000091.1:2101-12535 GCA_964502365.1 uncultured Desulfobacterales bacterium
GTCTCTGAAACCACAGATAAGACGCATATTCAACTTGCTGGCAATAAGCGTAGCCCTATTACTGACCGTGGAAATCTTCATTTTCGCATTAGCTCAAACCCACCCGGGCAAACGCCAAATATCGAGATGGTGCGCCACACTCCTTAGCCGAGGAACAGGAATGCGTGCCGAAGTGGGCAAGATAGAAGGCTTCATCCCCTTCAAATTACGATTAGACCGGCTGGCCTTGCATGAGGCTAGCGGGCCATGGCTGGTGGTCGAGGGGTTTGCCCTGCATTGGTCGCCCTTTTCCCTCTTTCGGGGCCATGTCCATATTGCCGAAATCCATGCCGATTTCGTGGGGCTCAGCTCCTTACCTCCTGGAGGGGAAAAAACACCATCCTCACAGGGCTCACTTCCCAGTTGGCCGGCAGGACTTGGGCGGCTGGTGGTGGATCACGTTGGAATAGATAAGCTGGCGCTGGGGAGTTCTGTGCCAGGGCAGGGCGCCCTATTAAAGCTGGAGGCTAAACTTATGACGCATTTGCCCGGCAGGCGGCGTGCGTCGACCATTCGTCTTGAACGAATCGATGGGATCAAGGGCTCAGGTGTAGTTAATGTGTACCTCGAGGGGAAACCCCCGGCCATTGTCATCAGTGCCCGTGTGGAAGAAGAAGCAGGGGGACTCCTGTCCAGCCTTGGGTATGAGGGCCCCTTTGCAGTGAGCCTGCGCGGAGAAGGGCCAGCAAAGGACTGGCATGGGCAACTGAGCGCCACGATCGGAGGACTCGGCGCCATCGAGACCGCACTTGAAGTTGCGGCCGCAGCGGATCTAAGGCTCGCTGCCAAAGGCACGGTGGATCTGTCCTCAAACCTTTTTCCGGAAGCATTGGGGCAAGCTCTGGGTGCAGAGACGCAAGTTGTCTTGTCAGCACGCTTGAACCGGGGCAAGCAAACAGTCGCCCTGGATCAGCTGGCCTTTGAAAATAAAGCAAGCATTCGTGTAGAAGCCTCTGGCATCCTTGACCTTAAGACGATGGAATCAAGAGGCGAGTTTGTTATCGGATGCGAAGACCCTCAAACCATCAAAGCGATGACAGACTCTCGGTTTGGGGGGCAAATTGCCGTACAAGGAAGCTTTTCCGGTCCACTCCGCCAGCCGCTTGGCAATGTCACGCTCCAGTTCCGTGAGGTGGACGCGGGAAAACTCCGGGCACCAGCCGTCAAAGGTAGACTCCGGGTGGGATTTCTCGGGCCGCTGGAATCTCCTTTTCCGGGCTTCCGGGTGAGCGGGACCGGAGATGCTCAGATAATCACGATGGGCGGATCGGGAGTCCCACTGCAAAGGGTAGTGAACTGGGCCCTTGAAGCTGAGGGGCCTTTTGAAAAACTCATACGCATTAATCGCTTCAAGCTTTCTGAAAAATATCTTTCCCTTGACCTTTCGGGTCAAGTCGATCTGTCTGGTCCTGCTGGGGGGGTGTCTGGCACCGTGGAAGTCCGGGACTTGCGGACACTGTCTCACTTTATTGGAGCAGACATTCCGGCTGCTGTGCAATTGCGGGCCTACATTGAGGGAAATGGTCAAACCCGGTCAGCATCCGCCAAAATCGAGGGAAAAATAAAGTTGCTCGATAAGATATCTTCCTCGTTGGAAAGCTTGATTGATAAGGAAATCTCTTATGTCGGCCGGATAGCCCTGAAAGAAGGAAAACAACTAACGGCCTCGGAAATTCGGGTGGGAGGAGCAAAGTGGAACCTCACCGGTGACGCCTCTGTCGACCTTGCTGAAGAGACGATCATCGGTTCCCTGCATCTCTTGGTTCCACAACTGGCGAGATTCTCTCCAGCTGGAGGACGCAGTCTGGCTGGTTCCCTTCAGATTAACGGAGATATACAAGGCCGCTGGAAAGAAGCCGCGTTAAACGTCGAAGCGATAGCAAAAGGCATGGAGCTTGAGGGTTTCGCTTTTGAAAACATACTCGCGACACTGCATGCCGATGGCCTTCCGCCAAAAAGCACGGGCGATTTGCAGTTGAAACTCAAGTATGGAGAGCAATCCTTTACAGGGATAACGGACTTCGCCATGGACGGATCGAGACTGAGCCTCTCCGGCCTTTCTGCAAAGGCTGGTGAGAATGAGTTGAGTGGTGTGCTAGCCTTGGATTTGCACAAAGGCCTCATCCAAGGAGACGTAGAGGGGAACTGGGGAAACCTTTTGGACCTTTCGCCCTTCATCAAAAAGCGGGTCGGAGGCAGCATAGGGTTTCGAACCCAGTTTACCCCGGCCCAAGCAGGCCAGCAAATCATTCTTGCTTTGGAGGGAAAAAATCTTGCAGGCCCCTCATGGCACGCCAACAACCTAAAGTTGTCCGGTCAGGTAACAAGAGCCGCACAAAACGCCAAAGGGGCGGCAGAATTGGAAATGAACGGGCTTATCCTTCAGGATGTTAGCGTAGGTTCCCTTCAAGTCAGAGCCGAAGGCGATGCCCATAGACTAACATTTAACGGCAACGCCAGTGGGCATTATGAGCAGGGCTTTGAGATTCAAACTTCTGGTGTATTGGCTGCCGAGGAGGGTGGGGCCACGATTGAAGTCAGCAGGCTCCGGGGACGCTATGCCGAGTTTCCCGTGGTCTTGAAACAGCCTGTCATTATGACAAGGACACCGACAGGGTATGCGCTGGAGCCCTGTATACTCAACATTGGCGAAGGGGAGTTGGAAACATCGGGGAAATTCTCGGAAGAGGTGTCGGCAGTTAAGGCTACCTTAAGAGCTTTGCCCCTCAGAATCTTGCGTCTGGCCGGCTTTCCAGATCTCACCGGCACTGCAACGGGGCACATTGCCTTGCATGATGGCGACGAAAAACCTGAGGGCGATGTTGAACTGTGTGTCAAAGACCTTCGAATTGAGCTCCCCGAGTTCGAAGCTTTCACTCCTGCTACGTTGAGTGCTCAAGCACAATTGCGGGAAGGCAGGCTGGACGCAAAACTCAACCTTGAAGGAATGGGGGACAAGCCGATTCAAATGGACTTGGTCATTCCCGTAGAGTTGTCTCTAAGGCCTCTTACTTGCATCATACCACCACAGGGCAAGCTTAACGGGCACCTCTTAGCCGATATCGAGCTGGCAAATCTGCCGGCGCCAGTCTTTAAGCAAGGAGTTGGCTGGGAAGGAAACTTGGATGTAAGCCTTGAGCTACAAGGCACAACGGACAAGCCACAGATTACAGGAAAGGCCCACATTAAGAAAGGGGCTTACGAACATACGGGCAGCGGTATTGTCTTTAAAGACGTTGATCTGGTCGTCGCAGCAAGGGTGCCGAGACTATCCGTAGAACATGGCCGTGCCACGGACGGCGAGGCAGGGGCAATCTCACTTAATGGTTGGTTGGATTTGCTTCCGGAGAGGCATTTCCCCTTCAAGGTGGAACTTGCCCTCCAACAGGCCAAACTGGTTAGGCTCGACAATGCGAGCGCTGCGGCAACGGGGCAATTGACACTGTCAGGTTCGTTTTCAGATGCCTCACTGGCAGGCCAAATCGAAGTTGATCAAGCGGAGCTGCGAATCCCGGAGCATTTTGCCCCTGAAATTGCCGAGCTTGAAGTCGTGGAGATCGGCCCTGTGGGAGAGGAGCCGCTGGTGCAGTCAGCTCAAGACCGGCCTGTGAAACGGAACCTGCTAATCGATTTGAATGCAAGCGCGCCCGGACGGGTCTTTGTCCGCGGTCGCGGACTTGATAGCGAGTGGCAAGGCGCCCTGAAACTGCGCGGCAGCGCAGGAGAACCTGTTGTGACAGGCAGGCTTGCCGTGGTTCGGGGACGGCTTAATTTTCTGGGCAAGCGCTTTTCTCTGGTCAGCGGCTCGCTCGTCCTGGACGGTGCAATCCCCATCTCGCCACAGGTTGACGTTACTGCCGAGGCGCGCGGCAAGGATGTGACCGCATATGTGAGAATTTCAGGTCCGTTGTCGGCCCCCGAGGTCGCCCTGACTTCGGAGCCTTCTCTGCCATCAGATGAGATTCTTTCAAGGCTTCTTTTTGGTCGTAATGTGGCAAGTATCACGCCGATTCAGGCACTCAGGCTGGCCCATGCCGCTAGGACACTTTCAGGAGGAGGCGGTACTTTTGACTTGATGGGGCGCACTCGCAGGTTGTTAGGGATTGATCAGCTCGAAATCAAGCAGGCAGGAGAGGGCATCGGCCAGGCCACTGTGAGTGCCGGCAAATACTTGCGAGAAGGTGTCTACCTTGAAGTCGAAAAAGGCGTTGGCCCAGAAAGCGGCAAATCGTCAGTGGAAGTGGAAATGACCCCTAATATTACATTGGAAACCGAGGTGGGGGAAAACGCGCGGGGAGGTGTTGGTCTGAATTGGAAGCTGAACTACTAGCGGCGAACGTGGAGGCCGGCAAAAGTGTGTTTATTGAATTTGTGGTTGTCCTCTATGCTGGCCGTCGAAGCCCCAAGCCTTCGTAAAGCCGCTCGAAATCCATATGTTTCTTAAGCAAGCCTTGAAAATGTCGGACCTTTTCTTCCTGATGAAAACGTGCCTTTCCGAAAAATGTCTCAATGCGCTCGACCACCGTCATGGTATCGTGGGCTGTGAGGATGATGGGAACCCCGAGTTCTTCAGCCCTTCCCAGAATCTGCGGGTTGGGGCGTATGTTGCCAGTCAGAATCAGGCACCGGGTTGAGGTTTCAAGAGCGGCGAGCTGCATATCGGGACGATCACCTCCGGTGATGACTGCCTTGTTAGGCTTCCGTCGAAAATACTTTAGAGCACTGTCAGCACCCATGGCCCCCACCATCAGATGTTCAACAAGGCTCTTCAAGTTTCCATGGGCACACAAGACCTGGCCTGCCAGTCCCTCGGACAACTCTTCCACACTGACTGACAGTAACACCCTCTCTTTCGGCAAAACAGCCAAGATGGGAATGTCGTGACGCTTGACAAAGGGTACAATTTGATTCCGAACGAAGTCCAGTCGATGTTTGGGAACGCTGTTGATGATCCCAGCCAGAAGTGTGCTGCCGAGCCTCTGTCTGGCTGTCACCAGGTCATCCGCTAACTGGAGGTCGTCACAATACGGTACGATAACCAGTTCTGTCGCGTTGAGCAACGTCGACACGTGCGGCGGAGCCAGATTGACCATCCAGCCCTCGCGCAGGCTTCCGCCACCTTCCAAGACAACAACGTCTTTATTTACTGCAATGGTATCAAAGGCCGTGCGCACATGGGTTGTGAAATCCTGCTCGTCACCGGCCAGCACACTGGCAACCCGCTGCGGCGTGAGAAGAACCGGTGCCATGGCTTCCAGAGAATCCGGGAGCTTAAAAACGGTTTTCATGAATTGAGCGTCCTCGTCGATTACTTGGCCTCCAACAACCCGTGGCGTGGTGCTGACCGGCTTCATATAACCAATCGCAAAGCCATCTTTTTGGAATCGTTCCAACAACCCCACACAGAGAGAACTTTTCCCAGAAAAATTCTGCGTTGATGTCACATAGATTGTTGTGGTCATCATCTCCTCCGGCTTCTTCATTAGCAATCTGGGAACGAGTCTTCGCCCTACATTCCCGTCACCTATGAGGCAAGTACCAACCTCATATCGATGGCTGTTGCCCCCCGCCCTTCTTCAAAAACCATTAGAGGGTTAATATCCAGCTCCACAATTTCAGGAAAATCGGTTACAAGCTGGGACACCCTCAGAAGGGCTTCCACGAGGGTCTCCATATCAGAGACCGGCTCCCCACGAACTCCCCGCAATATATTGAATGAACGTATCTCTCCGATCATCTCATGCGCTTCTTGACGCGAGAAAGGAGCAATGCGAAAAGAAACATCCTTCAGCACCTCCACGTATATACCACCAAGACCAAACATCACCAAAGGGCCGAACTGAGGATCTCGATTCATCCCGATGATCACTTCTTTACCGCCTCGTAATTGCTTCTGAACCAGGCAGCCCCACACCTCAGCGTCGGGCATGTATCTAAGAGCACGCAGTGTGAGCAGATCAAAAGCATCCCGCACGTCACTAGCGTCTCTAACATTCAGCCGGACCCCACCGATGTCCGTCTTGTGAAGGATGTCAGGCGAGGAGATCTTCATGGCTACAGGATATCCAATGGTTTCCGCAAAGCCTGTCGCTTCCTCGGGTGTAGTGCACAGCTCAGATGCTGGAATAGGAATTTCATATGCTTGTGCCACTGCTCTCGCCTCTGCCTCACCAATCTGAAGGCGATTCTTGTCGAGGACCTTTTGGAAGATTTTCCTGACCTGTTGCTGCTTTACAGGGAAACTCTCAAAATACGGGAAAGGCTCTTCCTGCCAACGTCTCTGATCGACCATAGCCTTGAGCGCGGCAACTGCCCGCTCGGGCACCAGGTAGTTGGGCACTTCATAACTTCTCAGTATGCGAACCCCCGAGGCCGTGTTCGCCTCTCCAATGAAACAGGCAAATACGGGGATATTGACCTGGTCGGCGATCTTCCCCACAACATGGGCTACCTCTTCTACCGGAGTTAACACTTGAGGCGTCAGAATGACAATCATTGCGCCCACACTGTGATCTGATGAGACCAATTCGAGCGCCTTCTTGTATCGGCCAGCTCCTGCATCACCAAGCAAATCAACAGGATTGATTACACTTGCAGCTGGGGGCAAAGCCTGCCGCAGCTTGTTCATTGTCTCACTGGAGAGGGAAGCCAGCTCCAAGCCAGAATGCTCAACAGCATCGCTGGCCATAATGCCGGGGCCACCGGCATTGGTGATAATGGCCACCTGTTCGTTCTGCGGGAGGGGTTGTTGAGAAAACGCCACGGCCAGGTCAAAAAGATCTTCAATAGAACCCGCCCTGATTACCCCGGCCTGTTTGAATGCAGCGTCATAGGCCTTTTCGCTGCCGGCTAGAGTCCCCGTGTGGCTGCTGACAGCTCTGGATCCCGCATTGGTCGTACCCGACTTGATTGCAACGAAAGCCTTTGTTTTAGTCAACTGACGGGCAACCTCCATGAAACGAGCGCCGTCCGAGATTCCTTCCAAATAGGCCAATACCACTTTTGACTCAGGATCCTGCGCCCAGGCCTCAAGAAAATCAATCTCTGTCAGGTGAGCCTTGTTACCAAGACTGACAAATCGAGAAAACCCAAAATCCCTGGGCAAGGCGATATCGAGAATGGATCCGCACAGGGCGCCTGACTGAGACATGAAAGCAATCTCACCGCGCCGCGGCATACCTGCTGCAAAGGAAGCATTCAAAGGGGCCAATGTGTCGATTAACCCCAAGCAGTTGGGGCCGAGAATGGGCATCTGATATCTCCTTGCCATTTCCGCCATTTTTTTCTCGGCCATCAACCCCTCGTGACCCGTCTCGCGAAACCCGGCCGATATCACAATGACTGCCCCAACCTTCTTTTTGCCGCACGATTCCACGGCCTCAAGCACGAACTCGGCAGGAATCACAATAACCGCTAAGTCAAGAGCTGCCTCAATATCATTCAGGTTTGGATAGCAGGTGAGACCGAGAATTTCATCCGCACCGGGATTGATCGGATAAATGTTCCCTGTAAAGCCACTTTCAATCACATTAGATAAAATGGCATGACCAAGCTTGCCCTCACTGCGAGACGCTCCGATGATGGCAACGGAGCGGGGAGAAAAAAAGGCTTTCAGGGACTTGGCATATTCTCGGCTTTCTATGGTGGAGCTTTTCACAGAACACCCAGGAGTCCAGATGCTGTCATCGTTTCAGGGAAATCTTCTTCCACGGCCTCTAAGAAACGGAGTAAACTACCCCTATCCAATATTCTTGATAAAGCCAGTTGCGATCTTGCTTTTACTTTAAACTCTTCTGGGTCTAAGTAGAAACTCGACAACCGAGATATTTGATTGGCTCTACTAATGGCCTCCAACAACTCTACCTTTTTCTTGGGGGTAAGATCTCTTGTTTTCCAAGTGTGATAGAACTCCACTGCTCCTTGATCTTCCCGCACAAGGACACCGACGTCCGTCTGATCGGGTTTCCCTATCAAAAACCTGTCGGGTTCGTTCTTCAATACTTTGATCGTATAGCCGGCTTCGTCCAGAATCCCTTTGACCCGCTCCACGTTAATGCCATACAGCTTTTCATTGGGACCGGAAGGGGTGAGCGGATGCCCACAATTCGGACAGGACTGCGCACCAGCAAGCAATTCAGTACCACACTCTGGACAGTACATCGTTCCCCCTAATTATGAGAAGGCCTTGTCGCCCAACATTTGCATCTTGAGCTGGCGTTATATTCTGGGGGATGTTTCCTAGTTCAAAAAACCATCACCCGCACCAACTCGTCGGTTAGAGAACCTCTGATGCATAATGCCCATTGTATGAGCCGTTCTCAATTGTTCCTATTTTTACCTGACTCGTCTTCTGAAAATCGCAGCCAACTGGAAAGCCAACCCAGAAACACTCCCAGGACAAAAGTCCCGATCAACACTAACGCCCTAGACGCCTGTCCGCTCCAAAACAGGAAACGCACCTCCACTACCTGGGCATTCTGAAAGACAAAAGCGGCAAAAAGCACGCCGATGATCAAGAACACAATCCGTTTAACAGTCATTCTTCCCTCCACTCATCAGTTCAAAATCATCCCATGAAAGTTTACCCTAACCATGCAAAAGTCGAGGATGCCGAAGATCCAAGGCGGCGAAGTTGAAGCCATAGTTCGCTATTGCGAACCTTCGCCAACAAGGGAGATGAGGTATCATCGCCTTTCACGAGGGGTGAACAACATGGCGGTTTTTTCGCCTTTTCTGGACATCACTGCTGGATCTGTGAATAAAGCGTTGTAGATCTATAATGGGCTGTGATTATCGCTTTTTTGATCCTATGCCATGTTGTTTATGCAACATTAGGGTTTATTCAACCCGATACGTTACCGTGACCATCCAGTCTGAATAGTCTTGATATAAGATTTTCATGGAAGCAACAATCCTTTGTTTGAATGTCGTTTCTATCAGACTCCCCTGGCCGGGCCAAAGGCGAAATTTGATGCGTAGATACCGCCAACGGCCAGCCTCGGCAAGTTTGATCCCGAAAAGTTCAGGCTCCTCCAAGACAATAGACGGGTGTTGACTGTACATCCCTGTGGCAGTCGATGTCACCAGTTCCGTGACGGTTTTATCGTCAAGGTCATCAGGTACTTGGATATCTACGTATGCACGGATAGCTCCGCGACGGAAGCGGCTTATAATGCCTATATTGCGATTTGGGACGTATATCTTTTGACCGTTAAAATTGACCAGTGTGGTGAATCGCAGCCCGATATTTTCCACTTTGCCAATTTGGCCCGAGAGCTCCACCAGATCTTCAATGTTCAGGGCATTGGAAAAGATTAGGGTCAGCCCGATCACAACGTCTTGAACGAGGCCCTGAAGGCCGAAAGCCACAGCAAGTCCGATAACAGAAGCGCTTGCCAAGTATGCAGTTAGAGAAACCTTGAACTCCCTCAACACTAACCCAAACGCCATGAAATAGATGAGAAAAGTAACACCGCTTACGACGATGGTTGTGATGGTGGCGACTTTGGGATAGCGACGGGTAAAACTCTCTGTCTGTGACTCTGAAGCATCGGTCTCGAATTTCAGACCCAGCATCCACTGGCTTAGTCGCTTTATGCCCCGGACAAAGAAATGCGCAATAACGGCGAGTAAAATAATCACGCCGATGCGCACCCCCGTAGGAAGTGAGCCTATAAATTCATGCAGCCCCATATCAAATCACCATTCGGAAGCAAATGATTCCAATGGCACGCCAGGTGAAATTTGCCTAGATCACGAAATGAACACACTCCTGACAGAACATGCCTTGTCTCGCTTTTCGACAAACATACAGTTCTGTCTCGCAGTGACGGCCCGTTAACAAGGGCCAAGACAAGGAAGAGGACAACGCGCTTGTGCTTACCATGACTTAGACAAGACGAGGCAAAAAGTCAAGATCTCCATCGGGGCTATGGGGCCTCAAGTTTTGAGGACTGACACGGCGGGACGAGAAGACCTAGGGAATTAAGCAATATGCACCAGCGATGCGATTAGCTTGCTCGCACCGTGCCGCGGCCTCAGTGCTAATGGCGCACCGGCGACCTGCTGAGGGGAGCTTAAAATGTAATTTCTACGACAAGCTCTCTGACTTGTGCGGCTCCAGCACCTCAGCCCGTAGTTTGGGTAAACTACCTGGGTAGTTTTCTTGAACAAATGCGACAAGCTTTTCGCGGACTTCACACCGCAACTCCCAGGCGGTGGAAGCATCTGCTGCACTCATGAGGGCACGTAGTTCCATCGTGCGTTCGGTCGTATTCGTAACTTGCAACACACATACTCGGCCATCCCACAGCTTTGACTCCTCCAAGATCCGTTGTAGCTCTTCCCTTACTGCTTGGACTGGCACGGTGTAATCCACGTAAAGAAAGACGGTGC
>CAZCWQ010000092.1:0-12413 GCA_964502365.1 uncultured Desulfobacterales bacterium
CATGCTGCAATTGACCATGGCGCATGAAGATATCCGATCTTCGATCAGCCTGCCAGCCTCTGTAATGCGGCGAAAAATAGGATCCTAGGCAGATATCAAGGCTCGTTTCAGTCTTCCGTCAGCCCAGTCAACCTTTCCTTGGCTTTCTTGGCGCATTCAGTTCCAGGATACTCATCTATAACCTATTGGTACAACTGCCTGGCATGATGAGGGTTGTCCTGTAACTCTTCAAGCTTTGCAGTATCAAACAGTTGTTGAGCGCTATTTCCTGAACAGCCCAAGGTAGCAGCTCGCCTGCGCCACATCGCCGGCACCCGGTGGAGCACTAGACGGTATCTGAATATGCAACTGCTAACCGAAGTAGAAAGGAAACAGCAAAACGCTGCTTAACTATATGGCCACCGCACAAAAAGTGCGAAACATTCTTGACACTACCAGCCGCAGGCCCACTCCCGGCAGCCCTCGGCTCCCCACAGGTCTCCTCCAAAACCAGGGAAGGCGGTTGAAGAAGAAATCTCAACCGCCTCCTGTTGTCATTCAAAATATGGCCAATTAGTCAACAACGTCTCGGTTCCGTCTCCTCAGGACCGCGATTCATTTTTTCGTATGAAGATCAATTATTATATTCTTTGATATTTTTGAAAGGTCCTTCCTAATTTCTTCGACTGATCTGTTTCCTACAGTGATGTTCATTATACTTCCTATTGAATCCATAATAGTAGCTATAACAAATATCTTGTGGTCTATTTCCAGAGCAACTTTGCTATTCAAGTTCCTTCTTGTGTAATCATGAAGTCTCTTTCGTGCTGAACTGGTGAATGTTATAGTCACCGTGAACTCTTGCAAACCGGCAGGAATGAATGGCAACTTTGCGATTCTTATTGATTCGATGTCGCTCGGCCTAAACGAGATGTCAGCCGATCTTTTTATTAGAAAAGTCTCGGGTAACCCATGATATGAATATTCTGGATAGAGCTCTTTCCCACATTCATAGTTGGAATTGATACTTGGCTTCTCGTCAGTTATGACTTGCTTGATGTTCAAACAATGTACAGCCTCTTGATGCCTTTCACCACCAGAAAATCCAAAAAGCAGAACGAGAGGCAAAAGAAGAAGAGCTGTCCTGATGAACGAATAACCTCTATTACATTTCTCATAGCCAAAAAACAAGACATTCATAATACGTTACCCCTGCCTCCAGAAAGAAGTTCTTCCTTCACATGGACAACCTTTTGTGCCAACTATGTTGATCCCAACACATCTCAACTTAGGGGAAGAAACCGCGTCTCCTAAACCAACCCGCAGCCCATGAGGAGGCGGACCAGGATTAAAACATATATGAGCTCTAGTAATGTCGCCGCACGCCACTGTACCTCTTAGTTGATCAATTGATCGTGCCGCCTTATTTGTCAGACGGACCGCATTATAGAATTTCAGGAATTCATTTATGACTCCAACAAAATCACCAGCGTTTGGCGCCCTAACGCCAGGATATACCGTCGCCTGCAGACCCAAGGCGTCCAAGAATCTAATAGGATTGTTTTCGCCGTAAGGATATAGATTCATCCCCCCTTCCAGCCCTATCGGATCTGGAGTCATATATCTCCCAGTGCTTGGATCGTAATACCGATGGTAATTATAATGCAGCCCGGTTTCTGAGTCGTAATACTGGCCCGGAAACCTGAAATTGTTTTCTACTGTGTCAACGGTAACGTCAGCTTCCCCAAACGGCATGTAATCCGCACTCCAAACCACCATCCCGCTCTCGTCAATCATCTTTTGCGGCGTGCCCAGGTGGTCGTTGATGTAGTAGTAAACGGTCTCTCCGGGTATCTGAGAAACAACAGCCTGGGTAAGCAATCCTGTCAAAGAGCCAAGGGACGCCACCATCACTTTTTCGGGTTTGGATTCCGGCGGCACACCATTAAACCTAACAGGATTCGGATTATTGGTCAAATCAAGGGCGAGAAGGTCGAGATCCAGTTCAATGCTGTTTTCTTCGTGCAGAATTACGGTTATTTCATCTGACCAGTACTGTATGCCGTCATAGTCTACCCGGAACTTATAGGGCTGATCTGGCAGCAAGAACTCTGCCAGACCATCGGCATCTGTTCTCTCATGCTTGCCGAGGTAACTCCCTGAGGCCTTGAACAGATACACCGGCGCATCCACCACGTCGCAACCGCCCTTTGTAACGTGAAGCACTGCCAGGCCGTGATTAATGGTCACGCTGGTATTGGTATCTGACCAGACAAACGGATCTGACCAGAACTGATAACCCAGATAATCCGCCCGCACCTTGTAGCTCTGCTCTGGCAGACTGAACACCACTTCGCCCTGTGCACTAGTGTCTGCATACTTCCCCAGATACGATCCTGATTCCTTAAACAGATACACCCGTATACCTTCCACGGTTTCGGCAGGGGCTTGGTAGAGACCCTCCACTGTGATGGGTACATTATGATGAGGGATCGTCAGGACATCAGAAAGGGTGGTCGGAACAGTCGAGACATTGCTCCAGAACTGGTAACCCAAGTAATCGGCCCGAAACTTGTAGTCTCCGTCAGAAAGATCAAAAGAGACCTCCCCCTGATCATCTGTCTGACTGGTCATGCCCAGATAGCTCCCTCCGGATGTGAACACATAGACCGGGATATTGATCACAGGAATGCCGCCTTGTTCTTCTACCGTCAGCGTAAATATACCGCCACCCGTGTTCAGGTTGACGATATTCACCTCATCAGCATTGACTGGCTCGGTCGCCCAGTACTGACCCCCCTGGAAGTCACCCCTGAACTTGTATGTCCCCTCCGGGAGCCTGAAGCTTACAATACCGTCATGATCGCTCTGACCATGGATGCCAAGATAAGAACCGGAAGACGAAAACAGATACACATTGACATTCTCAAGGGGGCTGGCACCCTGTAACACATGGACTTCGGCCACACCCTCGTTGATCGTGATAGTCTTGTCCGCCCAGTTGAATACCTCAGACCAGTGCTGCTGCGAAAGATAATCCGCCCGGACCTTGTAGTCCATTTCAGGCAGGATGAAGCCCACCTGGCCTTGCTCATCAGTAGTCTGATATCGCCTTAGATAAGACCCGGACGCAGAAAAAAGGTAAACCTTCAAACCGTTTCTTGCTTCCACATCACCATTGTAATCCCCTTCAACCGTGATGGTAACATACTGGTGGGAAATCGCGTAAGTAAGAGACAAAGTGTCAGGCACCGTGAACAGATCCGTCCAGAACTGATAGCCAAGGTAATCCACCCGGATCTTATAGGTGCCATCTGCCAGGTTGAACGCAACCTCGCCTGCGCTGCTAGTGACCCCATACTCGCCAAGATAAGAGCCGGACCCGTTGAACAGGTAGCAACTGACACCAACCAACGGATCGTCCTGTGCCTTTAAGACTGTAAGACCAAAGCTTCCGCCCCCAGTGGATATGCTGACCGGGTTGGTTGTATGGGCGATCAATGCAGAAACACCGCTCCAGTACTGACTCCCCAAGTAGTCTGCACAGAAGTTGTAAGCCCCGGCAGGAAGCCTGAACAAGACCTCTCCGTTTTCGTCCGTGACTTCATAAAGGCCCAAGTACGACCCGGCGCTGCTAAAAACATACACGTTGACTCCTTCAAGCAGCAGCCCCATGTTGGTCACGGTCACACTGGCCACAGCTTCATTGATGGTGATGGCCTTGTCAGTCCAGTTGAAGACCTCAGACCAGTGTTGTTGAGACAGGTAATCTGCCCTTGCCTTGTATTCTTTATTCGGTAGGTTGAAGGTCACCTCTCCTTGTTCGTCTGTAGTATGATATTGACCTAGATAGGAACCAGACGCAGTAAACAGGTAGACATTTAGGCCTTCTATCGATTCCACGTTGTCGTTATAGTCCCCCTGAACGGTGACGGTCACATCCTGGTGCGGGATTGAAAGAAGTAGGTTCTCATCAGAACTAAGAGTGACTTCATCGCTCCAGAACTGATAACCCAGGTAATCGGCACGCACTTTGAAGTCTCCTGAACACACATCAAAGCTCGCCGAACCCCAGCTATCAGTCTGATCAGAAAGGCCCAGATAACTCCCCTGACCGCTGAAAAGATAGATACGAATGTTGACAATCGGCGAACCTTCCCCCTTGTCCACAGTGACGGTCAGTGTTCCACCACCAGTGTCAATCTCATACTCATTGGCTCCGCCTGAAACAATGGTGATGGTTGCAGAAAAGAATTGGTTTCCCAAGATATCAGCACGGCACTTAAAATCCTTATCAGTGGGAAAATCAAAAATAACCTCCCCGTTTTCATCAGTAGTACCGTAGATCCCCAGGTAGCTGCCACTGGCATTAAAGAGATAGACGTTCACCCCTTGTGCGGGAGAGCCTCCTTCGATAACCCTGACAGTGGCGGGCTCCTCTGCAATTTCTACCGTGGCGCTGTAGGTGCCAGGAATCGTGATAACCTCGGACCAGAACTGGTAGCTGAGATAGTCCGCCCTGAACCTGTAAGTGCCGTCTGAAAACTCAGAAAGATCGAAGTGCACAAGACCCTCCTCATCAGTCACAGCGCTATTTCCCGTGTAGGACCCTGCCTCGGTAAAGGCATAGACAGGAACTGCCGACAGGTCCCGACCGGTATTGGTGCTTACGTGAACAGTGATCTCCTGGGCGGCTTCTTGAGCAATCGCTGCAAGGCGCGTGTTGTCGAGATAGAAGTACTGGGCAATGAATTGTCCGGATGCTGTGGACTCTCCTATGAGGTTTCCAAAGCGATCATAATGGTAGACGGTGGTATCTGCACCTGCCGCCTTTCTGATCCTCTGACCGTTTCCGTTGTATACATAATCTCCCAGGGTCGTGCTGTCTTCTGTTGCCTGGATGAGCCGGTTGTTCTGGTTATAGACGAGAGTCTTTGTATCCATGGACGTTGTGTTACCGTTGGCATCATGGGAGAAGCTCTGGGGGTTGGCACCAGTGATCTGAGACAGCCTATTGGTGTTGGTTTCATAGGCGTAGGTGTCAGTCTGGCCGTCCACGGTCTTGGTGAGGCGATTGCCTACCTTGTCATAGGTGTAACCGTTTGAGCCGTAGATGCCGGCGGCTGAAGTGAGCCTGTAAAGGTCATCATAGGCAAATGTCTGGTTTCTGGAAGCATCAAGATTGTCCGTAATGGCCGTGATGTTTCCCACCGGATCCGGGGTGTAGCCGAGGCTCTGGACGCTGCCAGCATTCATATCAATTAACCTGTAAAGCTGATCAAAGGTCTTGCTTAAGGCTGTTCCGTTTCCATACGTAAGGCTTGCCAGGGGACCAAAGGGCAGGTAGCTTACGTTTTCTGCAAGTATGGTGGTGACACTGTCTTTGATGCTGGTGGCCCGGGTGACCCTTCCTGCATTGTCAAGCTCATAGTCTACGGTGCGGCCATCCGGGTAAGTCATGCTGGTGAGGATGCCTGCAGGGTCATAAGCGTACTGGGTTGTATAGGTCACAGTGTTGATGATCTTTTCTTCTGTCAGGAGATTTCCCAGCGCGTCATAGGTATAGGTGTAAGTGCCGCTAGGATCGGTCATGCCCGTGAGCCGGCCCTTGCTGTTTGCACCCTGGTCATAGGTGTAGGTGATGTCCTGTGAAGAATCCGGAAAGTGGATGCCGGTTAAGCGATTCAGGTCATCATATGTATATCTAATAGTGTTGCCCTTGGCATCGGCCTTGGAAACCAAGTCGCCCGAGGCATCGTAGGCGTAACGAGTGGCTCCTGTGTCCGGCGATGTGGTTGTAACCAACCTTCCGAGATCATCGTACACGTAAGTTGTGATGTGGTTCTCAGCATCCGTGACCGTGGTCAGGTTGTCTTGCCCATCATAGGCATATGCAGTAACCACACTTCCGGGCTGTGTTACGGTGGTCAAGCGATCAAAGAGGTCGTAGTCATAGGACGTCACCTTTCCAGCAGCGTCAGTAACTGAACTGATGTTACCAGAGGCGTCATAGGTGTACTCGGTGTATGTGTCGTCCGGGTTGATTTCCTTCCACAGCTTGCCCGGAAAGCTCGTACCCTGGTAGTCAAACCGCTTCCAGAAGCGGCGCTGATCTCCAGGGTCAAAGTGGCTCAGTTCCGTACGGTTGCCCTGGTCGTCATAACTGTACTGAATATAGTTTCCCAAGGGGTCCGTGATTCGGGTCAAACGACCATAGGTGGCATCATATGCAAACCCAGAGGTCACACTGTTGGCTTGAGTGACTTCTTCGAGTTCTCCAGCATTGTTGTAATCATACGTGGTGGTTCCGTCAGCCTCGTTGGTCATGGTCTTTATCCGGCCATGTCCATCATAGGTGTACGTCAGCGCATTTCCGTTGGCATCTGTTACACGGCCCACCTGACCGGCAGCGTCGTACTCAGAATACACCGTCTCAGAATACACCGTAGTGCCAACTACGGGCCTGGTCACCGTCAACAAGTCGCCTGTGGTCGAATCATAGGAAAAAGTAGTGGTATCTTGCTCGCCCGGCTCAGGTCCGTCAATCTTCAGGACCTGGCCCTTGGTGTTGTACGTGTAGGCGGTGACGTACTCAAAGGCAATGACGGTTCCTGCGATATCCTTTGTAAAGCCTTGCTCGATCTTTCTGCTCAATAGCCTGGTGGGGTTTTCGTTGGCAGTAGTGTTTCCGTCATCATCGTAATCCCAGAGGGTGATCTTATCTCCTGCGCCAAGTATGCTCGCCTCGGTCTGACTCAGTTTTGCACTGATCTGCGGGTGAAAGGTGTAGGTGATTGTCTTCTCATCAGGGGTGCCCACAGCCATCCCGACGGTCTGGGCATTGCCTCGACTGTCAAAATCGTCGTACTGGTTGATGAGGCCGTTTGCATATTCCACCTCAATGATTCTTAAGGCACTATCATATTCGAGCCGCACAACCTCCTGACCACAGCCAGGACAACCGGCAGGGCCGTCAATGTGCGTAACCAGTTTGCGGCCGTCTATATCCCCTATGCCATAGGTGCGGGTCACACCGTAGGCGTCTGTGACTCGCACTTCGTTCTGACTGACATAATCGATGTCCACCCCCTGGCCGTCCCTGGTAAAGCTTTCTGTGGCCCTGTCATAAGCGTCATAGGCCCAACTGGACAGAAGATGCCCCATCTTGTCATGCTTTTCAGTGAGGTTATGCACATCGTTCGGGTCGCCGTAAATATAGTTGAAGCCGGAACCGTCTGCATAGGTGACAAACACAAGGTTCTGGTTCGCGTCATAACCATAGCTTGCCCAGATGCCATCCGGGACTGCTGCGGTGACAGGGCCGGATATCTGGTCCAGTAGATTGTCGGCATTATAGTGAAAGCTCAGGACCCGGCCACTCGCATCGTCTGTTACCGTTTCTAAGCGATTGCTGGCATCGTAGGCGAGGTTCTGGCGGTTGCCCAGCTCGTCTTCGATCCAGATTAGTTGTCCCTGGGCGTTGAAAGCATGCCGGCTGTCGTCCAGCCGGTACCACACATAGTCTCCTGCTTCCACCTCCACAGTGGTCTGCTCTTTAAAGGCGCCCACATAATGGCCGCTACCCGCATCTGAAAAATAGACTCCCCGGCCTGTCTCGTCCACGATCCTCAAATACACGGTATCTTCAAATTCGTAAGAAGGGTCAAGAGACGCAGTGTAAGTATGGGTCCAGCCGTAACCTAAAGGGCCTGTTGATCCTGATTTACTATTGTAGAAACGTTTAAAGATGAGTTGACGGCGGTTAGGAGAGGAAAATCGCAGATCTTCTTCGGCTTCAATGTTGTTGCCGTTGTAAATGCGAATCGGGTTGCCCACGAGGCTCTTATCACCAACAGGGCAAGCCCTGGACGCATCGAACCCGTGATGAACCCATCCTGGAATACTGGGTTTGGGTTCATAGCCGGGAAGCAAGGCCTCTGGACAGCAGCCGTTTAATTTTTGTTCCGCACTACGGACATCATAATAAACACCGACCTCATCTTTACCAGGAGAGGTACCAGCGATGCAAATCGTCCGAGTCTTCATATCTGCGGCAGCACACGCAGTCGCATAATCACAGCCAGAAGAGAGGCAAGTCCATCCGTCACCACTACACGACCAATCCCAACTCTTGTAGACCCCATTACAATCATATTGATTCAGACGATATATGCGGTCGCAGTACGTGTGCCACCAGTTAGAATGCCCCTCACAGGCGGTCTGAGCACAGCTTGAGTTCTCACGGAGAAACTCCCAAATCTCATAGGCTATGGCCTCATTATGCAAGCAATTGAACCCGACGTTAAGTGTGTCGCTCGAATTGTCACAGCACGAGACTCTGATTGTTGGGCTGTTCATACAGTCCGGATTCGAAGAAGGCGCCGTATATGTCACCCGTTCTCCGATTGTGTCGCTCAGGCTCCCCCCACCGCTTTCAATGGTCCAGGTATAGGTGTTGCCGGTTTGGTAATTCATAACAGACAAGACCTGTGACTCGCCGCAGGCCATCCGGGTTCTGCCTTTTATGATCGGTGGTTCCAAAGACAGCGCCGGGGAAGAGTGAATGGTTAGGCAAAACAACAGAAAGAGACAACACAGCGGTGGCAAAATACGACGGAAAGAGACGTTCATTGGACCATCCTCCCGTATATGACTAATGATTGTTGGAAACGCTTGATGGCTGGTCAGAGATTTAAGCGCATAGCATTTTTACGCAGAGATAGGCTCCGCAATAAGCATACCAAGAACATACCTGCCAAGACTACGTGTAATTGCACGTAATGCCAATGAAAGTGGTTGGTAGGACCCAAGTGCGTTTTCTTGGTGTAAGAGAACGTTTCAATCTGAGGAATGCTGGGAGGAATTTGGTGTTACATTTCTACACACTAAGATCAACGCATCGCCTGCAAATCACTACATGTACAGGGTCTGCATACATTCAGGTTAGTATTGTTGTAACGAGGACAACCTTCACCGCTCTCAGAACCAACGATCTTCGGGAAGGTCATTCAGGCATGGGGGACAAAGAGATATGGCTTCCTCTAAGCGTAAACATCTATCAGTCTACCCTTTTCAAAGCGCGGATGTCCTTTCATAGGTCGGGCCATGTGGTGGATGGGAAGCCACACAGGTTTGGTGTAATCTTGGCGCAGATACGCGGAACCGCAAAGGGACTTCTCAAAAGACATGTCGAGTCTAACAAGCGGAAACATCTGGTCATTTCTGGTTGGATTCAGTTCCATGAATAATTCTCCGACTTTCGGGAACAATCAAGCCCCCACAAAATGGGGGCAGTGAAACTGAAGTGCGAGGATAAATAACAGAAAGGTGGGAGTCAAGAGTCAACGGATAGGCCAAAGGGAAAGGAGAACGTTATGGCAGGTGTGGAAAAGAAAGCCCTTGGTGGATTGAGGATGAACCAGGGGCTTCGGCAAAGCCTGATGGCTCTGCCCGTGCTCTTTGACAATCACATATGTAAATCTAGCAATATCTTGTGTCGGTGGGATTCTAGGTCAATTGGAGAGATCTGTGTTTTTTGGCACCATGGCATCTACACTATATATGGAAATACGACTTTTCGGAGAGCTTGTTCACGATTCGGAGGTGTGGTCAAAACTCACGAAGCTCTCTTTGTTGAACTCAACCTACTTGCGACCAATCGATCCGCCCAATATAGTCCTTAAAACGTACTGACTCATCCTCCAACTCGCCCAGGGCTTCCTTCCCACCTGCCAGGTTCCCTTCACGGCCCATCTGCTCGAGTTTAAAGGCAGCAGCAGCGATTCTGTCCGCGCTCAGGTTTTTTGCTGCTCCTTTCAGGCCGTGCGCCTCCTGCTGCAGGGTTTCTGCATCGGCCTCTTCTACGGCGGCTTTTAATGCTTGTACCTGGTCTGGAATACTCTCTGTGAATTGTTGAAGCATTTCTTCCAAAAACTCCTTGTCTCCCATTGTCCGCTCAAGGGCCTTGTCCAAGTCCACAGGTGCATCGTCTTCTTCTCTCTCTGCAGATCCGCCTTTTTCTTCAGTTTCATTCTCGATGGATGCGACTCGATTTTCATTGTTGGTCCATTTTTCAAGCTTCATCGACAGTACTTTCGGATCTATGGGCTTTGTCATATAGCCGTCCATACCTGCACCTATGAACTTCTCCCTATCACCTTTCATGGCATGGGCTGTAAGGGCGATAATCGGGATTCGTGTGCCGGTTTCACGTTCTCCTTTCCTGATCTCACGGGTTGCCTCCAAACCGTCCATCACAGGCATCTGAACGTCCATTAGAATAAGATCATGTTTTCCGTCTTCGACTGCCTCCAGTGTCTCCTTACCGTTGTTGGCAACGACTACGCTGTGCCCCATCTTCTTGAGTATGTTTGCTGCCACCTTCTGGTTTACCTCATTGTCCTCGGCAAGCAGTATTAGAAGCTTGCCCTTTTGAGCCTCGGCAATGGAGTGTCGTGTGACAATGGGCTCCGAAGGCCCATCCTTTCCTGCTGTTTTTCTGCCGGCAACTGTTACAAGACAATCATAAAGCTGCGATTGTTTGACCGGCTTGTTAAGATAGGCAGCAAAGCCGATCTCACTCATGCGGGCAGCATCTCCCCGCTGGCCAATTGATGTGAGCATGACAAGGATCGTGTCTGAAAGCTCGGAATCTTCCCTGATCTTTCGTCCAAGTGTCTCTCCATCCATTTGAGGCATATGCATATCAATAATAGCAATACTGAACGCGTGCCCCCCAGCTGCAGCCTCACGGAGTTTGTCTAAGGCCTCAGCCCCACTTGATGCCTCGTCGAAACGGCAGTCCCATGATTTCAAATACTCTTTCAACACCAGGCGGTTAGTCTCATTGTCATCTACCACCAGGATACGTTTTCCCCTGATGTCTTCTGGAACAACAACTTCAGCTTCACGCCCTTTCGGCTGTTTCTTGAATACTGCCGTAAACCAGAAGGTCGATCCCTTGCCTTCAACACTTTCCACACCAATCTCACCACCCATAATCTCTGAAAGCTTTTTTGAAATGGTCAGCCCCAACCCCGAGCCGCCATACTTGCGGGTGGTCGAAGAGTCCACCTGGGAAAATGACTTGAACAGGCGGTCCATGCGATCTTTCGGAATTCCGATGCCCGTATCTATTACCTCAAAGCGGACTGTGGCTTGGGTGTTATCTTCTTTTTCCAGAGTGGTACGGATCAGCACCTCACCCTTTTCAGTGAATTTGATAGCATTTCCCGAAAGATTTATAAGTATCTGACGCAAGCGTCCGGGATCACCCAGCAGTGCAGCCGGCACGTCATGATGGATCAGGCAGGCAAACCCCAGCCCCTTGTCATAGGCCGTCATTGCCAGCACATCTGTTGCGTCTTCAACTGTGGTCCTTAAGTCAAAATCAATGGTTTCAAGATCCAGCTTTCCGGCCTCGATCTTGGAGTAGTCGAGGACATCATTGATCACAGTAAGTAGCGACTCGGCGCTCTTACGTGCACTCTCTGCATACTCGCGCTGCTCTTCTGTGAGCTCTGTGTCGAGTAGCAGTGTGGTCATGCCCATCACGCCGTTCATGGGGGTACGGATCTCATGACTCATGTTGGCCAGAAAATCGCTTTTGGCACGGTTGGCTGCTTCTGCCTTTTCCTCTGCGGCCCTGCGCTTGGCCATGATTCCTGACATTATTATGCCAAAGATGGTAAAGCTCACTAAGATGAGTGCTCGTATATAGAGTTCGAATGCAGATACATTAGAAATCAGGCACTCCCAGAATGTATCTTCATGAAAGTAGGCAGAGTCAATAGCAGCATCAAGTACGTAGATAAGAAGCCCATAGATAATTGAAATAGCAACAACTTTGTATTCACGTTTCATACTCTACCTCGCCTGGCTGCGCTCAAGAGTCTTCACCAAGCCCCTGACCCTTTGTCGCAATTCTTCGTAGGTTGGTTCCATGGCCATGAAAAGCCCCTCAGCTATGTTTCAGGTACCAATGTGATAATTATTCGAATTCGTGAACATTACGCCGTTTCTTCTCGCCAGCAGGAACCATGCCATAATACTGTGGAGAGATCATGGTCTGTAATTCCAGATACTTGGCGGTTGATTACTGACTCATCTGGCCGTGTGAATTTGAGGGGATTGCCTGGATAAGTCCCTGGTTTGTCAAAGTTTTGACACTTGACGATGCTAAGCTGGCCCCGTCTGCGAATGTTGCGCTGCGTATATTGGAGGAATGAAAACAGACTGGCTGATGAGAGGAGGCGGTTATGACGGATTCAAAAACTCAGAAACATGAAGGGGAAAAGAAAGGGCGGCATGACTTCTGGGAGAATAGCCGACTCACACCATATATTGCGATCAGTCTCAATGGACCGAGAGTATCACTAGGCAGCATCTACACTCTGCAAAAAGTTGTGACCTCAAATGCGTATCAAAATCCCATC
>CAZCWQ010000093.1:0-12263 GCA_964502365.1 uncultured Desulfobacterales bacterium
TCGCATGGACACGGCCTTTGCGTTTATGGCAAGTGTTGCAGACGGCTTAATTGCCCTGATCCGTTCGGACACAAGCATGATAAGCTCTCCTTATGAGGCGGCTTCACCCTTTTCTCTTGACCAAGGGGTGGAGCGTCGTTATAAATCGCCCTTATATTCAGATCCTTATTGCTGCTGAGAACATCAAATAGTCTGCATCTCACGCAATCTGGCAGGGATCAGTTACACTATTTGCAAACAATATTATCCTCTTAGTAGTAAGTGACAATGGAGTGAACAAAATTGACTTTTTGTGGAAACCGTCATAAATCGTGTGCCCGATCACGAATAACGGCTTATCGAATTTTATGGCACCCACTACCAAACGTTGAGCCAAAAGGCAATTCCTTTGAAAGAAAAAACGCCATCCAGGTATTCTAACCTTAAGCTAAGAACCACGCACATCACTTCAGCAGGGAAATGGATATTCTATTATGTCCTGATCGGCCTTATTGCAGGTCTCGGCTCCATTGTCTTTCACTACCTGTGCCAAGTCGGCTTGCACGTCTTCATGGATCAAATGGCAGGATACCGCCCGCCCGCCCCTGCCGGAGAAGAGCACCTTTTCCTGCCATCAAATACACCTTTCAATCGCTGGATACTTTTTTTTCTCCCTGCCCTAGGTGGCATCGTAAGTGGATGGATTGTCTATACATTTGCTCCTGAGGCAGAAGGCCACGGGACTGACGCTGCCATTGATTCGTATCATAACAAGGAGGGCTTTGTCCGCAGAAGGATACCATTTGTGAAGACCATCGCCTCGGCACTCACAATCACCACCGGCGGTTCAGGGGGCCGCGAGGGGCCCATCGCCCAGATCGGAGCAGGCTTCGGCTCATTCCTGGCAACAGCATTGAAACTGTCTGATCGGGAGCGCCGCATCATGTTGGCAGCTGGCGTTGGAGCGGGTATAGGAAGCATCTTCCGCGCCCCCTTGGCAGGGGCACTCTTTGCTGCTGAAGTCCTTTACCGAGATCCTGAATTCGAACCGGAGGTCATCATCCCCGCAGGGATATCATCAGTCGTAGCTTACTGTCTCTTTTGCCTGGTCTTTGGATGGGGTTCTCTGTTTGAATCTCAGGATTTTGTCTTTCAAAACCCATTAGAACTCGCCCCTTACATTGTACTTGCCGTTGTCTTGGCTGGGGGGGGAATTTTATACATCAAGTCATTTTATGGTGTGCAACATACCTTTAAGAGAATAAGGATTCCAAATCAGATCAAGCCTGCAATTGGTGGCATGTTCACCGGTGGCGTCGGTTTTTTTCTCCCAGCAACTTTGTCTTTTGGTTATGGCTATGCGCAAATGGCCCTGGACAATGAACTTCCCGCTCTCTTCGGGTCTTCCACGCTCTTCCTGCTGGCCATTGCCTTCGGAAAGATATTGACCACCTCTTTTTCTATCGGCTCCGGGGGCAGCGGCGGGGTGTTTGGCCCGTCTATTGTCATCGGCGGGACCTTTGGAGGCGCTGTGGGCAGGATCTTTCATGCTCTTGTGCCTGGAATCGTGACCGAACCCGGGGCGTTTGTGGTAGTCGGAATGGCGGGGTTCTTTGCTGCTGTGTCCAATGCCCCTATCTCAACCATAATCTTTGTAAGCGAGATGACCAATTCATACCATTTGCTCCTGCCAAGCATGCTGGTATGTTCTCTTACTTATCTGTTTTCCCGAAAGTGGACGATTTACGTCAAACAGGTGCCAACCAGGTTAGACTCCAATGCGCACCGCGGGGACTTCTTTGTGGACGTGTTAGGCACCATCAGGGTCAAAGAGCTTATGCCTCAAGTGAGGAAAGTGAACCTGGTGCCTGAGGACATGTCTCTGGCGGCTTTTAGAAAGATCTTTTCTTCAACAGACCAGCAATACTTCCCAGTCGTAAACAAGAAAAACCGGCTTACCGGCATATTTTCGATCAACGATGTTCGAGGGGTCATCTTTGATCAGGAAATCGGCAATCTCGTAGTCATGAAAGATATTGCCAACCCGAACATCATCGTCGCCACCCCTTCTGAAGACCTCAATGAGGTACTTAAGAAATTTACGATCCGCAACCTTCACAGGCTGCCTATAGTAAAGGATGAAGACCATGCCATATTGCTCGGTATGCTGGATCGAAGGGAGGTCATCCAGTATTACAACCAGAGGGTCGAAGAAATCAAATCAAGTCGCCAAAGAATGAGTATCGAGTCAGACCGTGAAATCAGTCAATTGAAGAACATTGCTGTGAGCCACGCCGTGAGGCGAGAAGTTGAGACTGTCCGTGCGGACATGCCACTAGAAAAACTTAGACAATTCGTTTATAGAAGCAAGTTTAACAGCTTTGCCGTGGTTAACCCCCTTGGCCAACTGATCGGCATTGTGTCTTTGTCTGACTGCCAAGAAATCACTGATGAAGACGGAGAGAAAGTATTGACCGCCCAAGATATAGCGACGCGCGATGTCGTTACTGTCTTCGAAGACGACAGCCTGTTCTTGGCCCTGACCAGAATCATCCAGGGCGATTTCTCCATTCTCCCTGTGGTGGACAAATATAACCCCAGAAAACTACTTGGTGTCATCAGCCGAAGGGATATCATGTCTACCTATGAGGACATAATTATAAAAAAGACCTTTAGGTATAAATGAGGTGGCCAAAGATGGCCTGAAGGATGCTAAGATTTTAAGTTGTTTCTGCGCAAGCTGTTAGCCTCAAGGAACAAATAGGATCGAACAGGCAACGATTACAAGAAAAGAAAATCCCCGTCCTGCAAAACCTTGCCGCTTGGAGTGTGGAAGGATCTGTATTTGACCCCTCTCAGGAACAACCCTTGAGGGGGAGCTGTTTTTCCGGCCTTTTTACGATCTTTTGAGATTAGTATACCGTGAAACTCTTCCGGCGAGATATTCCCCATGCCCACGTCTACTAGGGTGCCTACAATGTTGCGAACCATGCTCCGTAAAAATCCATCTGCCTCGATAGTGAAAACCAAGTAGTCATGTGAATCATTCGCCGCCAAGCTCACGTCCATTATATTCCTAACCGTATGGGATCTGGGACTGCCAGTTGCCTCAAAGGCTGCAAAGTCGTGCTCTCCCTTCAGGCAAAGCATGGCTTTCTTAATAGTATCGACGTCAAGGCCCTTCTTGATATGCCAGGCATACTGCCGAAAAAGGGCCGCAGGGGTGGGCCTATTCAAGATACGATAATCGTAAATCTTGCTCCTTGCGTCATATCGAGCATGAAAGGACTCATCAACCTCTTGACAGTCTTTGACGACAATATCTTCCGAAAGGAGGCTATTCAAGCCTTTTTTGAGGATGTCGGGCGTGAGTACTGTGTCTACGGAAAAGTTCGCAACCTGGTTCAGGGCATGCACCCCGGCATCGGTGCGCCCTGATGCAATCACCGTGACCGATCGTCTGGTCATGGTCTTCAATGCAGATTCGACGGCCTCCTGCACCGTAGGCGTATCATTCTGCCGCTGCCAGCCATGATAGGCCGTGCCGTCATATTCGATGATAAGCTTGAAGTTACGCTGCATATAGTACGAACACACGGGCCGTGAGGCCACATAGGCCCCGAGACCTTGCACAACCTCGCCTCGCTCTTTGATATGAGGTTTTTGATCGTCGTTTTCCGAGGTTACGCAAAGCTCTCACTTTGCACGCTGGCATTGCGGAACAGGCCTGTTTTCTGAAGGAAACTAAAGAGGAAAAGGGACCTGATCCAAACCTGCTGTTTGCGGCAAACCGAACATGATATTCATGTTTTGCACCGCCTGGCCCGAGGCCCCCTTCACCAAGTTGTCTATTGCAGAGACAAGGATAAGGCGCCCGGTACGCTCGGTTACTTTGAACCCAATGTCACAATAGTTTGTCCCCTTTACGTGCATGGTATTCGGAAACCTGCCGGGCCGACATATCCGGACAAACGGATTGTTTGCATGAAAGTCGTCAAGACATGAAGCTACTTCTCGGGTGGACACCGGCCCTTCCAGACCAATGTAGATCGTCGTCAGCATACCCCGTGTCATAGGTACCAGGTGGGGAGTAAACGTAACGTGCACCGTGCGACCGGCGAAGAGGCTTAAAACCTCATCCATTTCGGGGTTATGGCGGTGCTCAGCTACATTGTACGCCTTGAAGCCCTCATTGACTTCACAAAAAAGAGTCGCCAAGCTCGCAGATCGTCCCGCACCACTGGTGCCCGACTTTGAATCAGCAATAATGTCGTCCAATTTCACAAAAGGCGCCTTGACCAGTGGAAGTAATGGAAGAAGAACACTAGTGGGATAGCAGCCCGGATTTCCCACGAGTGATGCACTTTGAATATCATCAAAATAGGCCTCGCAAAGGCCATAAACTGCAATATCGAGCAAATGCTTTGTCTTATGTGCTTCGTACCAGGCCTCATAAAGGGCTGGATCCTTGAACCTGAAATCAGCGCTGAGATCAATGACCTTCCTCCCCCGATCAATGAGCCCTGGAACCACGTTCATTGACACCTTGTGAGGAAGGGCCGTAAAGATCACATCGGCCGATTGACAAACCGCCTCTTCAGAGAAGGCTTGGCACGTCAAATCGACAGCCCCGGCCATGGCTGGATATACGTCCGAAAAAGGAATTCCCGCATACTGGCGAGACGTAATCATCGTCAACTCTGCATGAGGGTGGCCTGACAAAATTCTTACCAGCTCAGCCCCAGCATAGCCGGTTGCTCCAACAACTACTGCCTTAACAACCATGTTGGTCCCTCAAATTGATGTCGCCTGGAGGAAAAGGCATTAAGTCCTGATAAGGTAATCGGCAATTGATATTATGAAAAGCGCAAAATAAATAGGCAAGAAGAAACAGCGGCTGCACAGAACCCTTCTTTTCCTAACGGCCGCGGCCGCTGAAGCGGTATGTGATCCTCCCTCGCGACAGGTCGTATGGGGAAAGTTCCACAGTTACAAGGTCTCCGGGCAGAATCTTTATAGAATATTTCCTCATCTTTCCGCAAGGATGGGCAAGTATTTGATGCTTGTTTTCCAGTTCAACCCTGTATGTACCGTGCGACATGTCCTGAATAACCTTGCCCTGCACCTCTATGGGTTCTTCTTTGGCCACGATCGATTCACCTCCTGACTATCGGGCACGCCTAAACAGGACAAGCCGGAACAGAAACAAGGAAAATACCACACCTTTTCCCAAGGCGTGACTGTCTTTTTGCTTTCTGTCAAAAAATCCCTCAGCCAAGGCCCTTCGGTTAACGTTTTGAATATTGGAAGCGGGCACGGGCCCCTTTCTGACCGTACTTCTTCCTCTCTTTGATCCTGGGATCCCGGGTCACAAAACCTGCTTTTTTCAGAATCGATCTAAACTCCGGATTAACCTGAAGCAGAGCCTTGGTAATACCGTGCCGGATAGCAGCGGCCTGTCCCGAAATACCGCCACCGGAAACATTGACATTCACGTCAAAGGCCCCCTGCGTATCGGTCAGCACGAAAGGCTGGCCCACAATCATCTTAGCGGTCTCTCGGCCAAAATAGTCGTCAATGACTCGCTTGTTGATCGTTATTGTCCCGCTTCCAGGTTTCAGCCATGTTCTGGCTATAGCGGTCTTGCGTTTCCCAGTACCATAATAAGATTCAGACATTTCGCTCCTACACCTAAAGTTCCAATAGTCCAGGTTGCTGTGCCGCATGTGGGTGATCAGGTCCGGGGTAAACCTTAAGCTTCTTTAACATCATACGCCCGAGTCTGTTCTTGGGAAGCATTCCGCGAACTGCACGGATGAGCAGATCCGCTGGGCGTTTTTGCAATAGCTGTTTGGCGGTGGTAGATTTAAGACCACCGATATAACCACTGTGGCGGTAATATGTCTTTGCATCCCACTTTCGGCCGGTAAGCGCCACTTTGGCGGCGTTCACCACTATGATGTGATCTCCGGTATCTACATGGGGCGTATAGATGGGCTTATGCTTTCCCCGGAGCCGAGTGGCAATAAAACTGGCCAGTCGGCCCAAAACCCTGCCGTTCGCATCAACGACGTACCATTTTCTGCCCACTTCCTTCGGCTTTGCACTGAAAGTTTTCATGATAGAATCTTGACCATTTTGTCAAAAGTGACCTGCCTCATACGGGGACCAAACAAAACACTTCCCCCTCCTTGCTGGATCTCTTTGTCTTTGAAAATTTTAAACGTTTATTATTAAGAGCCTTATCTGATGATGTCAAGGAAAAAATAATAGTGTGTCGATCAAACCGCTTGACAAAAGCTTTGCTTTCATATAGTTGACCCCTCGTGTAAGCCAGCTCCGACGCTCTGGCCGCTTGAGAACCGTTTTCAGGCCAAATTCCAAATGCGCGTTTCCGCTTAAAACCGGCTGAGAAAGGAGAAGTGTATGAACATTTTAATGTTTGGACCAAACGGCAGTGGTAAAGGCACTCAGGGTGCGATCGTTAAAGAAAAATACAATCTTCCCCACATTGAATCAGGTGCAATCTTCCGTGAAAATATCGGCAAAGGTACGGAAATCGGGGTCAAGGCCAAGGAATATATTGACCGTGGCGAACTGGTCCCGGACGAAATCACTATTCCGATGATTCTGGACCGCCTCAAACAAGACGATTGCAGCAATGGCTGGCTCTTAGATGGTTTCCCGAGAAACAGGGAGCAGGCAGTTAAGCTGGATGAGGCCCTCAAGACCTCCGGTTTGGATCTGGATATAGTTATAGAGGTGCTCTTGGATCGACAGGTCGCCAAGAATCGTATCATGGGTCGCAGGCTTTGTGCGAACGATAACAATCACCCTAACAACATTTTTATCGATGCAATAAGACCCGATGGGGACAAGTGCCGGGTATGCGGTGGTGAACTTTCAAGTCGGTCCGATGATCAGGATGAAGAGGCCATCGACAAGCGCCACAGCATTTACTACGACACCGACTCTGGGACGTTGGCCGCTGCTTATTATTTCAAAGATCGCGCTGAAAAAGAAGCTAAAATCGAATATATAACCATCGACGGAGCCCCCAGCGTAAAAGAAGTAACAGCGGAGTTGATGTCAAAACTATAAGCTGTCCACCGTGCCTGCTTGAAACAGCCCCTTTCCAGGCAGGCACGTATCATACCACTCAAGAAACCTAAAAAAATTGACACGTGGCCCCTGGTTGGGTATTATCTATTATAATCTATGTAAACGGAAGGTCTGCTCCACCCATGGTGCTGGCGAATGAAATCACGCACAGGCCCGCTTTTCGACAAAATCAAGATATCCAAGAACCTCCCCACACTCCCACATATTCTTCTGAAGCTCATTGACGCCTGCAATAGTCAGCATGGCACAGTGAGGGATATATCCCAGATAATTAACAAAGATTCCTCTTTAAGCGCCAAGGTCATGAAAATGGTCAACTCTGCCTACTATGGTCTTCCAAGCAGGGCAACCAGCATAGAACAGGCCTTACTCCTGCTGGGCACAGATGCCGTAAAAAACATTGCCATAAGTGCCGCGGTCTTCCAAGTGTTCGGCAAAGCCAAGAGTGACGGTACCTTTAAACTGAAACTCTTCTGGTACCACTGTCTGTTGTGTGCCACCATAGCCAAGCTGATTGCAGAAATGACCTCGTACAGTTCCTCTGAGGAGGCTTTTTTGTCCGGTCTCCTTCACGACATCGGCAAGTTGGTTCTATGGGTCAATTTTCCAAAAGATTACGCTGACACCCTGCAATCTTCCAACAACAGCTCAGATATGCTTTTGGCCGCAGAAAAGCGCCTTGGTGCGACACACTGCGAGGTGGGGGCACAGATAATTGGGCAGTGGCATCTGCAATCGTTCATGGCCGATGCAGTTCTTTACCACCATGAACCTGTAGACAGAATCGTGGACGCCCTGCCTCTGGTTAAGATTGTTTTTGTGGCCAACGTCTTGAGTACGACTTCTGCTCAAGAAAACGATGCCAAGTTCAACACCGCACAGAAGGTCTTCGGGTTTGCCCGTGGTGATGTTGAGGCACTCGTGTCACAGGGCGAACAACAGGTTCAGCAAGTGGCGGATTCATTTGGCATAGAAATAGAGCCACCCGAGCCCGCGCAGCTCCCCTTTTCTGACACCGATTATCAAAAGGAAGTGGACCTAGTCCGCAGTGTGAGGGACGTTTCCTTACTTCAAGGTACCCTTCAAAACCTTTTGCAGGCTTATGGGCAGAAATCGATATTGGAGATTGTCAGGCAGGGGCTCCAGATCTTGTTTGATATAAACCGCGTCCTCTTCTTGCTTTACGACAGCCAAAAAGATGTTCTGACTGGCAAAGACGTGCTGGAACCAGTACGAGATACTCTGATCAAGGAATTGAGCATTTCTCTTGAAACCAAAAGCTGCCTGCCGGTTCAAAGCCTTGAACAAGGAACTCCTTTGGATTCTTTTGGTCATCTCAAGAATGCGGATCTTGCCATTATTGACCATCAGATCATTCGGTTGGTTGGAAGAGAAGGAATCCTGTGCCTCCCCATGATCGCCCATAAGGAGATCATAGGAGTGGTAGTCTTGGGTATAGACGAGGCAAGGGTTTCCAGCTTGTGTCAACAGATGAGCCTTTTGACCATGTTTGCCAACTTGTCAGCCTTGACACTCCACGCCGATAACGTGCGACGGGCTCAAGCAGAATTGGTGCAGTCCGAGCGTTTGGCAGCAGCATCGACTGTGGCCAGGAAAGTGGCCCACGAGGTAAACAACCCGTTGGGTATCATAAAGAACTATATTAAGATCCTCGGACTCAAATTGTCTGGTGAGGATCCTGCGCAAGAGGAACTGAAGATTATTAGTGAGGAACTCAATCGCGTCGCCGCTATAGTTCGCAACTTATCTGATTTTTCGGAACCTGAGGTCAAACGAATTGAACCCGTGGATATAAATGAACTGTTATCCGATCTTGTCAAGATTACGCGTGAATCCCTCATGTCAGATTTCAAGATTAATGTCCAATTCAAGCTGGAGCCGTCCTTGCCAACCATCTTTTCTGAAAAAGACGGCCTCAAACAAGTTTTCATCAACCTTGTCAAGAATGCAGTCGAAGCCATGCCCCAGGGAGGAAACCTTTACATACAGACCCGACACATTTCAAACACCCTTCACGACCAGCGCAAGCACGACGCGGCAGATGCTTCGGAGTCTGTGGAAATCAGTATCCGTGATGAAGGACCAGGGATGCCTGATAGCATAATGTCTCGACTTTTCGAACCCTTTGTTACATCAAAAAGCGGCGAACACGCTGGGTTAGGCTTGTCAGTCGCACACAACATCATAAAGGGACTGAAGGGTACGATTACCTGCGAAAGTAGTAAGACGACCGGAACGGTCTTTACGATTGTCTTGCCGGTAGCGCAAAAACAAGCGGGTTAGCTTACGGAGCTAAGGATGACCTACGCGCCTGAGATTCTGATAGTTGATGATGAACCCCGTATGTGCGATAGCCTGAAAGTCCTATTAAGCAATGAAGGATATCAGACGGTATCAGCCAACAGCGGCAATGAGGCACTTGAGTGCCTTTCCAGGCAAGATGTTGACGTCGTCCTCCTTGACATGGTTATGCCTGACATGAGCGGCCTGGAAATTATGGACTACATCAATAAACAGAATTCAGACACCTTGGTCATCGTTATTACAGGGCATGGTTCTGAAGATTCGGCTATAGAGTCTTTAAGAAGAGGGGCATACGACTATCTCAAGAAGCCATTTGAGTTTGAGGAATTGCTCCAAAGAGTGAAAAACGCTGTAGACCAGAAAAGGCTGAAAAAAGAATATGACATTATCAACGGCAAACTGCAACTATCTGAAAGGCGATATCAATACCTGGTAGATAATTCTCCGGATATCATTTGTACCTTAGGACCAGATGGGTCTTTCACTTATGTCAATCCTGCCTGGGAAATAATCTTAGGGCACAAGACCGATGAAGTCGTGGGCAGACGTCTTACGGATTTTGTCCTACAAGAAGGTGCCGAATACTATCTCCGCCTCTTCAAACAGGTAAAAGATGACGGCGAGACAATTAGAGACGCATCCTGCACGCTGACACACAAAGACGGATCTTCTAGAATTTTTAGCATGAGTGGTGCCCCCAATCTGGATTCAGGGGGGAACCTAATCGGCATGGTAGGAGTCTTCAAGGACGTTACTGAACAACGAAAATTGGAAGCCCAACTCGCCCAAGCGCAGAAGATGCAAGCTATCGGAACGCTTGCTGGAGGTATTGCTCATGATTTCAACAACTTGCTCATGGGTATACAGGGCCGGACTTCTCTAATGTTTCTGAACATGGATACGGATTACCCCCACTATGAACACCTCAAGGGAATAGAGAGCATTGTCGAAAGTGGGGCCAGTCTCACCAGACAACTGCTCGGTTTTGCAAGGGGTGGCAAATACGAAGTCAAGCCGACTAATATTAATGAGTTAATCGACAAGAGTGCCCAGATGTTCGGACGGACAAGAAAAGAGATAGAAATCCATACGAGTTACGAGAAGGACGCCTGGACATTGGAAGCAGACCAGGGCCAGATTGAACAGGTGATGCTGAATCTATATGTCAATGCCTGGCACGCAATGCCTGGAGGCGGAGAGCTGTATGTCCGGACCGAAAATGTGAGACTCGGAGATGATGATGCCGGACCTTTTGGCGTGGAGCCTGGCAATTATGTGAAAATATCCATCGAAGATACCGGCATGGGCATGGACGAGGCAACCCGAAGAAGGATATTTGAGCCATTCTTTACCACAAAAGAAATGGGCAGGGGGACAGGTCTCGGCCTCGCTTTTGCTTACGGCATCATCCGAAATCATGGTGGTGTCATTGACGTTGACAGCAAACAGGGCAGAGGAACCACCTTTAACATTTACATACCGGCGTCGGGAAAGAAGATTCAAGAACGAGAGGAACGCCCGGTTGATCTATTGCGGGGGACCGAGTCGGTGCTTCTCGTGGACGACGAAGACATGATCATTGAAGTTGGCCAGGAGATTTTACAGGAGATGGGTTACAAGGTACTGCTAGCCAGAAGCGGCAAAGAGGCTGTGGAGGTCTACAAGAAAAACAAGGACGAGATTGACATGGTTATTCTCGATATGATCATGCCGGACATGGGGGGCGGGGAGACCTATGACAAGATGAAGGAAATCCACCCTGGAGTCAAAGTTCTTCTATCAAGCGGATATAGTATAGAAGGGCAGGCTAGCGAGATATTGGCCCGAGGCTGTAACGGGTTCATTCAAAAGCCGTTTTCTGCAAAACAGCTTTCTCACACCATACGGCAGGTCTTGGACGGTTAACCTGTTCTTGGGCAAATCCACCGGAAGCATCGTGTCCCACCACCGCGCATGGGAATTCAAGCCCTGAAATAGCAAAGCCAGTTACAAATACGTAAAACCGTAAGGGGAGTGAACATCATGTCTGTCACTAAGCGAAAAACTGCTATAGTCCACTTAATGCATTGTCCCATAAGTCCGTTTGAAAGAAGAGAGAAAAGTTCGAACAAGCTCAAGTTCAAAGGCCAAACTGCCCAATCTCCCTGTTACCACAGGTCCATACTCAGACTCTTCAGAGTATTGTTCAAAGGCATTTTCCAATGTGTCTATGTACTCTTCTATCTCAGCAATGGCCTCATAAGGGTGCAGCCCTTCTACATAATCTGAACACTTGACCACAAGCGGCTGCTCTTCAGATTCGCCCATTTCTACTGTGAAGAATCTATTATGATACATTTGGCAAACCTCCTATTATCTTGTATTTTTCGAGAAAATAAGCATGATTGGGGGGTAGTCAACATCGAATTATCAAAGAATAATGGCAATGCCATAAGGCTCTCTAAAGGACTCTGTTGCCTTTGGGGGGTGGAAGACCAGAATTTTAGGATTTTACTTTTTCGACAGTCAGTATGTAATCCTCACTTGACTCAACTCTTACAGGTCCGGGCTTTGGTCTTCCCTTGGGGCTCGGGTCCAAAGAGTACATCCTGCATTTCTTGCCTCCTTGACCGGCGAGTTGTAGCTCATATTGAATCCGGTCCTCCTCTTCCTGTTCAATAACTTGTAACGACATGACTACCAACTCCTTTCCTTGGTTTCTGATACCTTATACCTCAATTGAGCCAATGAGAGCTGAGGCCCAACATTATACATCGACCAACGCGTTGATTAGCTTGAATTTACCCTAACGTTGCAAAAGTCGAGGATGCCGCAGATCCAAGGCGGCGAAGGTGAAG
>CAZCWQ010000094.1:0-11822 GCA_964502365.1 uncultured Desulfobacterales bacterium
GCCAGATAGCTATATTCTAGGCTTCCAGTCTAACGGTGAAGATTTACCGAAGACAGCTTCATTTTGGCGCGATGGGGAGCCTTGTCATTTTGCTTTACCCCCTTCTGAGCCCAAGACAAAGAGCGGATAGACCTTCTTCTGGGCATGGTCCCTTTGAAAGAGGGATAACTTAAAAAAGATGGAAGAGATCGTGAGGGCGTGGAATATCCACTTTAAAAGATTCTTCTCTTTTGAATATCCCGAGATGAGCCTCCACCACCTTTTGAGGATGCATTTCCAGGAGTAGAATATCCGATTGATCCGTTGAAAGGCATCAAAGACCTCTTCGGGTGAGACTTTTTGGGGCATAAAGACGAGATGGTCACCCTCATAGTGGGAGAGGTCCCAGTCAACGATGCGCCCTTCTGATTCTACTCTTTTGTGGAAAGGGGTTCCAGGGATCGGGACCGAGATGGATAGGAGAATTGTGCTGGGATCAACTTCATCGAGTTTTTTCGGGAGGCTTTGATAATAGGAAGGCGTATCCTCGTCGAGAGCCAGCATCATTCCAGTAAACGTGAGAATCCCGCGCGCTTTAAGCTTTTTGAACAACGTTTGATATTCCTCTACTCTATTCTGCCCTTTGTGGACGGATAAGAGGCTCGCTTCATTCAGAGATTCCAGGCCAATAAACGCCATGCCAGCATGTGCTTCCCCCAGAAGATCTACAAATTTATCGTCCTGGAGGCAGTTGAAGCTGAACTGGAATCCCAGAGCCCAGAATTTCAGTTTTGCGATCTCTTGCAGAAGTTCCTTAGCATATCCCATATCTCCCCCAAAATTGTTGTCATAGAGCATTCCCAGTTTGCGCTTATGAAAGGGGAGTCGAGCGGTTGCGCTTAAGTCGCGAATCACATCCTCTATCGGCCGACAGCGGAAAGGAGCGGATTGGATCGTGAGCTGGCAGAAACTGCATCTGTACGGGCATCCCCGGGTGGCTTCTGTAACAACAGGAACCGCAAAGGCCGGCTCAACGAGGTCATATCGGGGTTGGGGTATGTTCTCCAGAGGGGGAGCAAAAGGCGCCTCATAGACCTTCTGCAATTTTCCTTTGACCATATCTTCCACCACCTGGGGCCAAACGCATTCGGCCTCACCGATAACCACGGCGTCCATGTAGGGGATCACCTCTTTAGGGAATGTGGAAGCATATTTCCCGCCGGCCACAACAATTTTTCCACGTTTTCTAAATCTTTTCGCTACTTCAAAGGCATGCGGTGCACAGAAGTCCATAAAACTGAGAGCAATGAAGTCCGCATCTGTATCGTAGTTGATCGGACGCACCATTTCATGAAGGAGCTCCACCTCTACGACGGGTGGGGTCAGACCTGCCAATAGGATACCTGATAAGGGTGGCGCAGGGGAACGGGCATAGTAGGCCTGCTCCTCACCGAGATTTTGAAAAAGCACAATGATCAGCAGTTTTGGCTTATCCATTGCGTACCTCCTCTTTCGCCCAGTACGAAAGTACCATTCGAACTTTGAGGAAAAACAGGGGGGCCAGGAGATTCGGGATTTCCGAGTGAATTTGCGCAGGAGCTCAATCCCGCAAGTCAGAAGCAATCCTTTTCATCACCCAGTCAACGACCCCAGGCAGCACCCCCTGAATGAATGCGAGGATTTTGCCTTTCGGGGAAAGAACCAGTTCCCGTTTTTCCCCTTCAATCGCCTTGACGATGGCCCTTGCCACTCTCGATGCCGGGGCATAGGGCCCCGGGGGGCGGTGGGCGTCACCCACCCGTTTTTCATTCTTGAAAATGTCCGTCTGTGTATATCCCGGATAGACAATCAGGATCGAGATTCCGCTCTTTGACAGCTCGGCGCGGAGACTCTGGGTCAGTGATACCAGCGCAGCCTTACTAGCGCCGTAAGCCCCCAGGTAGGGAATCCCATGGAGGGCTGCAACAGAGGCGATGTTGACAATAAGGCCTTTTCCTGTCTGTTTCATCGTCGAAAGAACTTCCAGCATACTATGGAGGGCTCCGAAGAAATTCACATCCATGACGGCGTGGAACTCCTCCAGGGGGGTTCTCTCCGCGTCTCCATAAACACATATCCCGGCATTGTTGATCAAGATATCGATACCGCCGAGATCACTCACACAGCGTTGCATGAGCTGATGAACACTTTCTCTATCCGACACATCGCAGGGCACCGCAAGCGGCGTTGGGATATGGGGGAAAGCGGAAGCGATTTTATCCGCCGCCTCTCTTAGACGGTCCTGCCTGCGGGATGCGAGTGCGAGCACTGCGCCCTTTTCGGCAAGAACTCCGGATAGAGCCAACCCAATTCCTGAGGAGGCGCCTGTTACCAGCACCTTTTTGCTCTCAATTTTCATGCTTCTTCTCCAGGTTCTCATACATGGCATCAATCAACCCGGCGTACATTCCAACTATTTCCGCTCTTCTGAGTTTCAAGGTCGGCGTCAACATTTCGTTCTCCGTCGTGAAGCCTTCGGGCAGCAGAGCAAATGCCTTGATCCTCTCATAGGGCGCCAGACCCGCTGTCTTTCCTTCTATCTCACGCTCGATATCTTTCTTTGTCGCATTGTGCTGAATGGCTTCTTTGCTGGGAGCGATCAGGGCGACGAGACATTTCTTTTTGTCACCATAGAGCATGACCTGGTCGATATATTTGCTCTCGGATATTCTTTTCTCAATGGGTAAGGGGGCAACTTTTTTCCCGTAAGAGGTGACGATTAGTTCCTTTATTCTGCCTGTTATTATGAGGTTTCCCGCTTCATCGAATCTGCCCTGATCCCCTGTATGGAACCAAGTGTCATGATCGATGGCTCTCATCGTGTCCTCAGGTTTATTGAGATACCCCAACATCACATTCGGTCCCCGGACCAGGATTTCGCCGTATGCTCCGATCTTGACCTCCACGCCATCGAGGGGCTTGCCCACGGTGCCCAGCTGGTTCTCTTCCACGGTATTACAGCAGACCATCGGCGCGGTTTCGGTCAAACCATATCCCTCCACAATATTGAACCTCAGGATAGAGAGCATTTTTCCAATATGCGGATTGAGCGGTGCGCCTCCGGAGACGAGAAGCCGGAGTTTCCCGCCGCCAAGCTTTCTGAATCTGGATGCGACCAGCATATTGTAAAGTCCACATTTTATCCTGCATGCGAAGGATCGATTTTCTTTCCTGTAGTTGAGATGTGCGCATTGCTCAAAATTTTTGATGGCCAAAGAGATCAGCTTCCTCTTAATAAATGGGTTTCTTTCTACTTTTTCCACAACTTCATCGTAGATCTTTTCGATCACTCTGGGTACTGCAAGAAGAATAGTCGGGCGGATCTCTTTTACGTCATCGACAACCGTCGTCATTTTTTCTGCGTATGCAATGCAGCCTCCGGCAAAGAGCAAGGTGTAATAGCCGCTTGTTCTTTCAAACATATGAGAAAGGGGAAGGTAAGAAACGATCGTGTCTTTGGGCGTGACCTTGAACCTCTTTATGGCTGCAAGCGCATTGGAGACGATGTTGCCATGGGTCAGCATAACGCCTTTGGGTTCACCTGTGGTTCCGGACGTATAGACAATGGTCGCAACATCATTGACCGAAAAAGAAGGATCAGGACCAACGGCTCGGTTTCCCAGTTTCTCCATGTCCTTGAATCTCATGATCGCCTTTTCTGGGCTGATTCCTGAACCCTCAAAAAGGACAACGTTTTTAAGATAAGGAAGCTCGTTTCTGATGTCGTCAATGAGGGAAAAGCGATCGGCATTCTCCACAAAAACCAGTTTGATCTTTGAATCATTCATGATTTGCTTCACACAGGGAGCAGGTGATCGATGGTAGATGGGGACGACTATACCCCCCAGTTTCAAAACGGCCAGGTCGGCAATGGGCCATTCCGGCCGATTACAGGAAAAGATGCCCACCGTGTCCTCTCTGCTTATCCCCAGCTTCCGGAGGCCTGCCGCAACCGCATCCGCCGAGTCCCTCAACGCCCGGTAGGTGATCCTCAGAGACTGTCCCTGTTCTCTGTACATCAGGGCAGTTCTGTCTGAATATCGGATTGCTGTTTCTAAGAAGGATTGGTAGATTGTTTTGCCCATTTTATTCAAGCCCCAGCGTTTTTCCCAGAGATCTGAACTCCTTTGCATAACATTCGAGATCGCCCTCAACGGTTTGGAGAAGGTTCCTCAGGGGTGCAATATCTACATCAATTGTTTTACCGGATGGCAGGGCCAGCGAAATTGCGGGTTTCTCCTGTACCCAGCCAAGTCTTATTGGCCTTATACTTCCAAATTCCGGCTGGACCGTGAGTGCATCCACCATTTCAGATGAAAGGGTAAATACCAGCTCAAATTCACCATGAGGTCCGGCTACCATCATCCAGGGAGGCGTGCCCGTTTTGTGGCATAATTCCAAGACTTCTGGCGCAAGAATCCTTTCCCAGTCGCAGTCAACGGCGAACCCAACCCCGTTGAGTCGCATCAATTGATCCAGCGTCGTCAACAATCCGTCGCTTGTGTCCATACAGCAGCTTGCATATTTTCTCAGAATCTGTCCTTCCGCAATTCTTGCCGTCGGGCGATAGCGCTTTTCGGAAAAACAATCCTCGGAAAGTTTTTGAGCACGCACCAATCCCAGGGCGTTACCCGACCCTGCACCGCCGGTGATGAAGACTTCATCGGCCGGTTTACAGCCTCGGCGGGTGATGATATTTTCGCGTGGCACAAGGCCGAAAGCACAGGCGGTCAGAGAGGCTGTTGGTGTCGTATTTGTGTCCCCTCCGAGGATGAAAATTCCTGCGCTTCGACAGGCGTCTTCCATGCCCTGTGCCAGGCAATCCGTAAATGCGCTGTCCCGGCTTGGTTCAACGGAGGCGGAGATAACCAATCCCAGAGGTGCGGCTCCCACAGCGGCCAGATCGCTCACGCATGCCATCACCGTAACCCACCCCATGGTGTAAGGATGCTGATAGACTCCTGTTGTAATTTCTTCCGCCACCGTGTCAATGGTGACCGCAAGGTAGCGATTAGGATCACCTGCAATTTCAATCAGTTCGGCATCGGCTTCGTGCGGCTTGTTGATCTGGCGCGTCGTGCGGACGAAATGTTCCACCCAGGAATCGATGAGGCTATTTTCAAAGATTTCTTCCATACTGTTCATCGACAACACCTCACGCGTTTGGGAATCATGCAGATTTCCGCACGGTTTGTACGAATCACTTCGCCGTCCATCTCCAGGGCAAAAACGCGATCGCTTTTTACCGAAAGTCGGGTGGCGGTCCATGACTTTATCTTTGGCTGTCGCTGAAAGCCATGCTGGTAGAGGGCGGCGAGCAGTCCTATTCTTTCGCACCGTGATAACCCCATGCCAAGATGAATACCGAGTTTTCCATCATCCGGCTCGATGGGCGTATCGTGACAGAGCGATCCGGCAAAGTGTGGATTTTTGACGATGCCCAGATTGGTCACAGGAAACGTTTGTGCTTCCTCGCTGTCAACCTTGAGCTGGCAGGGAATGTCGGAGCAGGTGAAGATGACCTTCAGGGCCGCCGCAGTGATCGCCGCGTCCACAGATATCCCCTGGAGCATTTTTATAATTTTAAGGCGTGAATTAAAAAGCGCATTTGCCTCGGCGGTGAGTCCTATACTTGCATTGATCAAACAGAAACGCGTCTTCCAGCATCCCTGAATGTCGCGATAGTCTATGCGCATCACATCGCAAGGAAACGCGTTTTTGAAGTCTATTTTCACCGGTATGCCATTGACGAATGCCTCTTGTCGGAAGGGCTTGTGAAAGTCGTTGCTCGAACCGAGCCCCACGGCGCCAATGGTTAGATCCGGACCCTCACTGAGTGCCATCACCGCATTCAACAGGAGGTTGACGGTTCCGTCTCCACCTGAGGCGACGAATCGGGTTTCTCCGTTCTTCACGGCTCTGGATACTTGAGAGACCATTTCCCGGGGCGACAAGATTTCCTCGATCTCAATGCTTCCGATTCGATGGTGAACCCCCGCTTTGACCTTCTCCCATCGGGATCGGCCTCTGCTGTAGTTGCAGTAGGGATTCAGAAATAACCTAATGGGCTTTTTGTTTGCATTTCTCACATCGCGATCCTTCTGCTTAAGCTGTTTGCGATCAGCCGTCGGTTTTCCCACCCACCTGAACCCTCCCGTGTTGTCCTACACCTGACTTTTTTCCGGTCTGAGTTTCAACGTCAGCTCAAATAGAAGATAGAACAGGGTCATGAAGATTATCCAGGAGGGCTTCAGCGTTACCGTCATTGCCATGCAGTAAAGGATGAAGGCACGAACGACATTCCCGATTGGACCGTGTGTTCTGCTTTCATTTCGAATGCGATGGATTATGATCTGGGCATGGAGGTTGACCCCGATGGCGAACGCGAAGATGGCGATTCCCCAGCTATTGATATAACCACTCACAATTAGTGCACAGCTGGTTAGCACGGCTGCCGCCACAGCGGTCAGGTCGCTGTAGACCGCTGCCGGCTCCCACCCGAAAACGACGGGAAAAGTCCTGTATCCCGTGTTTCTATCTGCTGAGATATCTTTGAAATATCCCATGACGACAAAATTGGCATAGGCAAAGAATACGGCGGCAACGGCCAGGAAAAATGTGAGGGAACCGGGTTCTCCCAAACGAAGCATATCTCTGACGTGATAGCCTCTATCGCTCAGTCTTCCCATGATCGGCACCAGGGCAACAATCCAGGAATTCCAGGGCGGGCCGCCCCACCAGGTTCGTTTGAAACGTGTGTAGGTCAGCAGCCCGACCACGGAAAGAAATCCAAAGATCAGAATTCTGGAATTTACGTATCCTAGGGCTAAGACGACCCCTGTCAATCCGGCGAGGCTGACACCCAGTACTTGATTGCGGGAAATGATGCCTCTTACCAGCGGACGGTAACCGGCGGAAAGCGCATCCGTGTCGCTCTGAAAGCAATCGGTGAGGGCCTGACCCAGCCCATACGAAAAAAAGAGCAGAACAGAAACCAGCAGGACCGTAGTGGTGGCAGGCGCTTCGATAAAGGCTAATCCGACCAGACCAGCAGATCCTGAAACGAACAGAAGGTAAGGGCGCATGGTGATCAGATAGGCACGCAGGAACCCTGTGCTCCATATAGGATACATGTTTTTCTCCATGTCAGATGACTCCCAAACCCTTGCCCACAAGTCTGAACCTTTCCAAGGCCGTTTCCAACGCCTGGGCGGAAAGACTTGCCATGATACTGATCCGGATCAGCGACGCCCCTTCCGCCACCGCGGGTGGGACAACAGGATTCACGAATATCCCTTCCTTTTGTAAACTGCCCGCCATTTTGAAGGTTTTTTCCTCATCGTCAATCAGGACAGGAATAATGGGCGTGACGGTCTCTTCGAGCCTAAATCCCATTTCCTTCAGACCCGCTTTCATGATGTCCGTGTTCTTGTGGAGTTTTTGGAGGAGCTCGGGTTCCTCTTCCATCACCTTCAGACAGGCCAGGACGGTTGCTGCAACAGAGGGTGGGGGGCTGGCCGTAAATACGAACGGGCGTGCGTTGAGTTTTAGATATTCCACAACCTCACGATTTGCGCATGTAAAGCCTCCTATTGTGCCCAGCGACTTGCTGAACGTTCCACAGACAAGGTCGATTTCACCTTCCAGGCCAAAGTGCTCGAGCGTTCCATGTCCTCTGGCACCCAACACGCCTGTGCCATGCGCATCATCCACCATCGTCGCAGCCCCATACTCATCTGCAAGCCTCTGGATCTCTGGAAGATTGGCCACCGTACCTTTCATGCTGAAAACACCATCGGTGACGATGAGCTTGTTGGCGGATGGGGCGCAACTTGAGAGTTCACGTTCGAGGTCTGCCATATCGTTGTGGCGGTATATCCTGACCTCTGCTCTTGACAGGCGACAGCCCTCCACGATGCTCGCATGGTTTAATGCATCGCTCAGGATGATGTCTCCCGCACCGGCAACGGCCGCAATAGTTCCCATCATGGTCATAAATCCTGTGCTGAAGACAATGGCATTTTCGGTACCCTTGAATTCGGCGAGTTTTCTCTCGAGCCGGGTGTGCAGGCGAGTGGTGCCGGCAAGAACTCTTGAGCTGCACGCGCCGGTTCCGTATTTCCGGATCGCCTGCATGGTTTCCTCACGGACTTTGGGGTGAGACGTCAGGCCCAGGTAATTGTTGGAACCCAACATAATGATCTTCCTGTCTCTCATCGTCACGACAGGATCGGAGGGGGGATCGACTTCCCGGAGATAGAAAAACTGATGTCGCGATTTTAAGTATTCGATTTTTTGTTTGAATTCGCGACATTTGTCAAAGAGGGCCATTTTTTAACTCCTTTCACAGGGATGCCACTTGCGGGCGGTCCACATCGTCACAAGACTTCGAAAACCGTTTCCAAACAAAGATCCGCTCTGCCAGTCAATTCTGACTTAACAGCTTGTCGTATTATTTCAGTAACTGGAAGGTCTGAATATAAGGCACCCATTTGAACATCAAAGGCAGCTTGACGGTAACCAATTAGTTTGCCGTCTATTTGCCCTGCTCGTTTGTCTGCAAAATTCACCAAGTTGATTATTAAGCTATGTACCGAAGGCAGTACTCTTTCTGCCACTTTTTCTTCCATTTCATCGGATGATCGTTGAAGCAGTCCAACACCAAAATCGATTCCGCCCCAAAACCCAGACCGGATAGATTGTTCCTCTAAGCAGGTTTCCTGATCCTCTCCCGAACATGCTTCTCCGCCCCCTGCCAAAGCAGTAGGAGGATTGGTTACAAGACCAACGAAGGTCAGCCATAGAATACTTATGACGCCTTGTTTCATCATGCCCCTTCCCCCTTCACGTGGACACAGCTGAGTTTAAAAATTACTTCCTGGAACCAGAGACCCGAGTTCCCTCGAAAGGGACTCAACCTTGCTTACTTTTTCTTCTTCCTAGGGCAATGGGTGTGCCAAACCGGACATCAAGAAATAAAAGCTTTTAGTTTCGGCAAGTTATTTAGGTTACCATGAAATAGGCGGAGGCGTTCTCTTGACTTTTTCTGTGAAACGTGTCAGAAACTTCTAACGTATTTGACGGTTGTATGGTACGCTGACAAATATGATAGAAATCCTGTAAGACTTGGGGGGGAGACATGCCAGTGGATGAGAAAGATTTTTTTCGGGAGGCCACACTCAGAATCTGCGGTAGCTTAATCATAGAGAAATCCCTATGGCGCTGCCTATTGTACATCAAGGACTATATTCCAGCGGAGGAATCGGCTCTGCATTGCTACTCCCCTGGCATGGGAACAGTGACCCTGTATGCTATCGCTGATCGCAACGGCGGAAAGTACGTGAATCTGCCGACGGCCTACCCTCCTGAAATTCGTGCGCTGATGCAAAAAGAGGAGTATTCAAGAGGCTATGTTGCCAATCGGGCCGATGAGCATCCCCTTGCTGGACCAGTGCTGAGAGCCGTGGGAAGGGGAAAATCATCGTTGATTGTTGTTCGTCTCATTCTTGAGGAGCAATGGCTCGGCAGTGTCTCCCTTTGGGCTCAAGGGTGGGATAAGTTTACCGATGAACACCTGAGACTGCTTTCGCTTCTGAGAGAACCTTTCGCCATAGCCTTGTCCAACAACCTCAGATATCGGGAATTGCTCGAACTGAAGGATCTCCTAGTCGATGACAACCGCTACTTGCACGATGAACTTCAAAGGATCAGTGGCGCGGAAATCATTGGCGCCGATTTTGGATTAAGGGGGGTCATGGAAATGGTCCGTCAGGTGGCACCTCTTTCCAGTCCGGTCCTGTTGCTTGGAGAAACGGGGACGGGTAAGGAAGTCATTGCCACTGCGATCCACAATGCTTCTCCTCGCAAGGGGGGCCCCTTTATCAAGGTCAACTGCGGAGGGATTCCGGAAACGCTCATGGACAGCGAGCTTTTTGGCCACGAAAAGGGAGCCTTCACAGGCGCCCTTAGCAGGAAGCGTGGCCGCTTCGAACGAGCCCATGGAGGCACGATATTCCTTGATGAAATCGGAGAGCTTACACCAGAGGCTCAGATAAGACTCTTGAGGGTGCTGCAGGAAAAAGAAATTGAGCGAGTGGGAGGCACGGAACCCATTCAGGTGGATATCAGGGTCATAGCCGCCACACACCGTGACCTTCAGAGCATGATCGAAAAAGGGCGATTTCGCGAGGACCTTTACTTCCGGCTACAGGTTTTTCCCATCGCCATCCCACCTCTCAGGCAGAGAATTGGTGACATTCCAGCTCTGGTGCAGCACTTCATGCAGAAGAAATTTCGAGAAATGAAGCTGGCCGGGATCCCCAGCTTGGCTCCTGGCGCCCTTGACCAGCTGATGGCCTATTGGTGGCCAGGAAACGTGCGGGAGCTTGAAAATGCAGTGGAGCGCGCATTAATTATAAGCCGGGGGGAGTCTCTTACGTTTTCTTATCTACAGCCCCCTGTCTCTCAGCATGCAGGGCAGTGTTTCAGTGCCTCAGGCGATGGGTTTGTAAACCTGGACTTGGCTATAGCCAGGCATATTCGCATGGCCCTTGAAATGACAGGCGGCAAGGTGGAAGGAAAGGGGGGAGCGGCCGAACTGCTAGGAGTAAACCCAGGGACTCTCAGGCATCGGATGCGCAAACTGGGCATCCCGTTCGGCAGGAACTCAAGAAAAAAGTGACGTGGCTGAAGGAACTGAGTTTTTGCTGGGATAGACCTCGTTCAGATCACAAATGGGGCATATCCAATTTGCGTACCTACGTCCTCGCAGCCAGAATTACTTACTTTTAGTCAGACTCCCATCCAGGAATTAGAAAGGGACGGTGCAGATCTCGTGCTAACATCAAAGATCATGCCCTTCGAAAGCCAATCATATATAGCTGAATCTCTACCCTAATAACTTACAAGATATCAATAGGATATCAGACCAACCAGCCGGAAATTCCCGTCTGTAGAGGGGTTGACAATTTTGTATCCTATTTGTATCCTTTCCAGCCGACAGCATGCTAAGTATGCGACATTATGCACACTATGCACAGCATGCACAGAGGGGGATAAAAACCAGGCGCTCGCAATTGTGTAATGATTAAAGTCGGTTAGCTGGTCGGAAGTCTGAAAGTGTGGATGAATGGGGTTCAGGGGGTAGGAGGTTCAAATCCTCTCGCCCCGACTAAAAAGACCTCCAGCATCTCGAGCGGATTAGCTTCTGGCTAGTCCGCTCTCTTTTTTTTGTTGGACCGCCACCCGCTTTATGAACCTCAAGATTCCGCTTTTTCGCCTTGAACGTAGTACTGACACTGGGCAGGCCGCACTTTACAACGACTCGTCTTGATCCTCACCCCCCTCCCAATTCGAGACCTTTGCAGAACCTCGGCTCGCTCTTGGATATGAGGTTTTTGACCCATTTGCGGGCTCGCTCGCTAAATCGCAAGAACTCGGCCTAAGGGCCTCAAACAGCTTGCGATTTGCCCGCTAGAACGGGCCGTTCGCTTCGCCCGGATGGGTGCCCTAAAAACCTCATAATTGTCGCTTTCCGAGGTTATGCAAAAGTCTCAATTCGTATAGACCTGCGCAATAAGTACGGACTAGACTGTCACAATTTGATGAGGTTTTCGGGCTAATAGGTTCCACCGTTTCCCTTCAACATAGGGACGAACCGCACAGGAAGAATGGATCGCTGAACCAAACGCCCTTTTTCTTTGCTGAGCAGTACCAGCTCCTGAACCTGTCTTCCTCCTACAGGGATGACCATTTTCCCGCCCTCTGCCAATTGCTCCTTTAGCGGTTCAGGAATATGGGTGGGA
>CAZCWQ010000095.1:0-10063 GCA_964502365.1 uncultured Desulfobacterales bacterium
TTTGTAAAGTTGCGGCCCTTTACTGCCTTTAGATCAACCGGTTGATCCAGAATGACAACAATCCGGCGACGGCCACAGCCGCACATGGAAGCGAAAGTTTGGGGTATACTCTTGCCAGATTTGTTTGGAAGTAAGTGCAGGTTAGGACGAGACAGACATGAAGAGGGGACAACAAGACACCAAGATAGCCGGCACAGAAGGCCAGGACGGTATACGCCAGAAATTGGTCGGTCATGCCGGCACTTGTTACGAGTGAAAAAATGATGGGAAAGGTTGTTCCAACAAAGGCCACGGTAATGCCCGTAATGGTCCCCACCAGGAATGGCAGTACCACAACTACCAAGGTGATCGGCACGCGGGCGGAAGTCAGCGCCCGGCTGATCTCAGAAACCGCCTGACTATCTTCAAGAATACCCTTGAAAATCATGACGCCCGCGATCACCATCATCATGGAAACCAAAGACCGATCGCAGCATATGTGTTGCATGTGCTCCAAGCCCATGTGGTTTGCTCGCCAAACCCAGCAGATGGCCAGAACAAGGGCGGCAATCAGCGGGATCTCTTGTCTGACTGTCCTCAGGGCCGGCCATGTGCTGCTCGCAAGATAGATCAGGCCCCCAAGAAGTACGGCTCCTCCCACGACCAAGAGTATCGGCGTGAGTTCTACAAGGAACTGTCTGAGTGAGCTGTGCGATCCACTGACGCAATGGTGGCCATGCGTGGGGATAGATCGCAAGAGCATCAAGTATCCGACCGATGCCGCAAATAGGGTCAAGGGAAATTGTGCGAGAACGAAAGTCCCGAGGTCAATACCGGACAGAGCACATGTGAGAAGCACTCCAGGGTAAAGTGGCCAGGAGAATTCCCATATGTGACGGAACCAGTAGTTGATCAGGGTCTTGCCTTCAGCAGTTAGGGCTTCCTGATGGCTGATTTCATGGACCATGGGCGCGGAAAATATGGCCCCACCTGGCATGGGAAGAAGGCCAATGATGGCGGGAAACAGGGCCAGATTCAGGCGGCTGTTTCGGCTGAATTCCCTGAAGGAGACCAAAAGACGCTTCATCTGCCCGGTTTCTTCCATAGCATGGCTTAGGATAAGAATAAGCGTGACCACGAGAAGGAGCATGACCGTCTGCGGGGCAATCAGGGACCCAATGATAGAGGAACCGATTCGCAAAAGGGAGAGACCAAACCACAAGCCGAGCACTATCGAGCCGGTGGTAAGGGCAGTGCCGACAGAGAGCCGGCATCGTATCAAGACGATGACAAAAAGAAAAACTAAGACAACTTTGATGAACGGAGATATGTTGATTATGTAATGCATGGCTTTTCCTAGATTCGACCGGCGTGCTTGCCGCAAGCTTTGCCCGCAAGGGCATGGAGCAAACGAAATCTTTTCCTATCATGTGCAGATCTTGAGAAAAAGCAAAAAGTTGGACCTTTTTGTGGTGGTGAGTTTTAATGCTCTTGATTTTTTTTTAATGATGCTATAGGTATGAAAAAAAGGCCTAAACATAACCGACCCTCACGGAGCCCGTGCCGTTAAGGGGAGAAAAGGAGGAGCCATGATAAGGAAAAGCTATTCAAAAAAGGGGCGTTCATGTCGGGTGACCTTTGATCTTCCTTCGGAAGTTAACGCAACAACAGCCTCACTATGCGGTGACTTTAACAAATGGAACAGCACTGCCCTTCCGATGAAACGTCGTAAAGACGGCAGATTTAGCACCACTGTCCCCTTGGAAGCAGGCCGAACTTATCGATTCAGGTATCTGCTCGACGGCGAGCGATGGGAGAACGACTGGGCTGCGGACGGTTATGTCCCGAACAGCTTCGGAACCGAGGATTCACTAATCAAATTATAGGTGAAAAACCGAACATTATTCTTTGGTGAAGGCCTCTTTGAAACCTTTCGTGTCTATAAGGGCAGGAGGCTCGCCTTTGTAGAAGACCACCTTAACCGCATGGCCTCTGGGTGCCGGTTTTTCACTATCCCCTTTTCCAGAAGAAAAGCTATGGAAGCCTTGAAGGTTGCCTTGGAAGAGATTCCGAGCGACACACAAGCTCGCCTGCGGCTCAACCTCATATGCTATGGGAATCACGGTGTGGACAAGACGACCTTTGAGACGACCTGGGAGCCGCTCCAGGATATGACCGCATGGAAAAGCTCCGGCGTTGGGCTGGCCTTGGCCCCTTTTCAGAGATTCTCGCGTTCTCCCTTGGTGAGGTTCAAGACGACCTCGTACCTGGAAAATATCTTTGTTCTTGAGTGGGCACGAGGGGAGGGATTTTTTGACGCCCTATTTATGAATGAGCGTGGGGAGATTACCGAAGGGAGTATCTCGAATGTGTTTTTCTTGAGCAAAGGACATATCTTTACCCCGCCTGCGGATGCCGGGCTCCTTCCGGGTATCACGCGAAAACAAGTTGTCGAGACTGCGAGTACGCTTGACTTTTTGCTAACGGAATCGACTCTCAGGACTTCGGATTTCAAGCGATTTGATGGCGCCTTTGTTACTAACTCGGTCATTGAAATCCTGCCGGTCCACACGGTGGGCGACATCCATTACGGAATCCCGGAAATGATCAAGGTCATCCAAGACAGCTACCAAGAACGCGTTAAGGCATGTCTATCTGAGGAAACAACAACCCTATCGCCGCCCACCCCTTCTGCCGAGAGCTCCCGCCAGGGGTATACGCGATAACTTGGGCGCAAGTTTTAGTGGGTTGGCAGACTCACAATACAGATGGGAATTTCTTAATCTCTTGATACTCAAAAACAGGACCGTGAATGCACGTAAACTTGCCTCCTATGCTGCAGTGGCCGCATTTGCCAATACCGCATTTCATATGTCTTTCAAGGGTAGTGATGATATCGTGTTCGGCAAAACCCATCTTCAGCAGATCAAAGACGACATAGGAAATCATTACAGGGGGACCGCATATGATCGCCTTCGTGTTTGAAGGATGTATTCTGACCTTATTCCACAGATGAGTAACCGGTCCGATGTCTCCTTTCCATTGTTGATCTCCTCTGTCCACAGTAGTCACCACGTTGAAATCTTCTTCTCCAACCCATGCAGCCAAATCGTCCTTAAACACAAGATCTTCTGCGGTCCTTGAACCGTAAAGGACGGTGACATGTTCGAATTCTGACCGGTTAGAAACCACATACTGGATCAGGGAACGCAGCGGAGCAAGGCCGATTCCGCCTCCAACAAATAGAAGGTTTTGGCCGCGAAGATCATCAACGGGAAAGCCATTGCCGTACGGTCCGCGCAAACCAACATCATGCCCTGCATTGTAGCAATGAACCTCTCCGGTCAAGTGCCCCACTTTCTTTATGCTCAACTGCAAGTGCCCGGACAACGTTGGAGAAGAGCATATGGAAAAGGGGGCCTCCCCACAATCAAAGACAGACAGCAAGACAAATTGGCCTGGTCGAAAGTCAAAGTGTTCTTGTATTTCCTGGTCTTTAAGACTAAGCGTAAAGGTCTTGATATCTGGTGTTTCTTCCTTTACGTCTATGATGGATGCAGGATAGGGATGGTAAATATTAACCACCATCTTCCGCACCAACGCCTGATCCTTATTCTCCAATCTCACCTCCTGATGCGGACGGCTCTGGGATCCCAAGTTGAAGTCCAAGGGCCCGGGCAATCTCCTCTGTAGTGGTCAATCCATCTTCTATAAGCTGTATGCCGAGCGGTTTGCCTGTACCGGCCTGTTTCTCAAGGGCGATCTTCAATGCCTCATCGCTTATGAGCCCTGCCTGGAGAAGAATCTCACCCAGTCTCATGGAAGCTTGTCTGGATTTTTCAGGTCTCTCACAAACCATTCTGACAAACTGGATCATGTCGATGCGGCCAAAACATATTTCCACGCATCGGCCGCATCCGACGCAGCTCAGGCGATGGTATTTCTCCATGTCGTAACAGAGCTTATGATAAAAGCGCCTTCGAATGCGGCTACTTCTTTCGTGGCGCGGATTGTGGCCGCCGGCAAGCCGGGTAAATCCGGCCAGGGTACATGCGTCGTGCATTCTCAACCTTTGCCCCTCAGTATCTGAGACAGGCCGGTCAACAATATTAAAACAGTAGCACGTGGGGCATACATAGGCACACCCCCCGCACCCTTGGCAACGGTTTCCGAGTTCCTGCCACAGATCGTCGTCAACCTCATTATTTGCAAATCTTGAAGTTGCCGTATTAAAATCAATAATCTGCTCAAAACTGCTCTCTGCTTCCAATACGATCTCATACTGTTCATCTATGTCATGGTCGGTCGCAGATCTGAAAAAATAGTCCCATTCTTCAACCAATGCCCTCCCCCTTGGCCGTCCAATTTCGATAAAAAACCGGTCGCCCAGGTCTGTGAGTTGTAGATCATATCCTTGGGTGAGAAATGGTCCGCTTTTTGTGCTTTTGCAAAAGCAGTTGTGCATCGGTTTACGACACCCTATATTGATCAATACAGAACTACTCCTCCTGTTCAAATAATACCGGTCCTTGAAGTTTTCCTGGAATACTACATCGAGGAACAAAATGGCCCACAAGTCGCAGGAACGCAGACCAAATAGGATGCTTGACCCGTCAGGAAGGACCTCGTCGAACCGGTACTCATCACCTCTATACTCGTAGTTGAACAATATTTCGGTGCGAGGTAAAAAGAAATCCTTGGGAGGCATAACGGGCCTGCTCTCCAGGTCAAGTGAGATACTGTCTGGACAGGAAACAACCTCAAATAGAGTATCGCCGTGAGAATTCCTCACAGGTGCGACAAGTGCACGTCCTTTTGAGATCTTGCGCAAAAAACCTGTTAGGTGCTCCTTGTCTAAAATGAGTTGGTCAGTCATTATTAGATGTTTTCCAACTTTACCGCGCAGACCTTAAATTCCGGAATTCCTGCTTCTGAATCGCAATGGCCGTGAGTAAGGACATTGGCTGCAGCCTCAGTGAAGTGAAAAGGGATAAAGACTGTCTTTACTGGGATATCATCCGTAAGCCGCGTCCTTGCTACGATTTCTCCTCGCCTCGAGACGACCCGAACCGGTTCCGTGTTTGCTACCCCTAGGCTTTTTGCATCCTGTGGATTTATTTCAATAGTTGCTTCCGGACGTTCTCTGGAAAGCGCCGAAATACGCCTGCTGATGGTTCCCGTATGCCAATGTTCAGAGATTCGTCCCGTGATCAAAAAGAATGGATATTGATCATCCGGCATTTCCACAGGGGGGCGATATGAAATGCATTCAAACCGCCCTTTTCCCCGGGCAAATGAGCCTTTGTGCAGGAACGAAGTGCCGGGGTGGTCTCGGTTCGAACATGGCCAGAAAAGCCCCCATCCCTGTTCCAGCCTATCGTAATAAACCCCACCATAAATAGGGGTCAGCATTGCGATTTCTTCCATGATTTCGGCTGGGGATTGATAATGCATGGGGTAGTTCATCCGAGAGGAAAGCTCACATATGATTTCCCAGTCCGGTTTGCTTTGACCAAGAGGACAGATCGCCTTTCGAATCCTCTGAATGCGTCGTTCAGTACTAGTTACTGTTCCATCCTTTTCAGCAAATGAGGCCGCAGGTAGAACCACATCCGCAAACTGTGCGGTCTCTGTAAGGAAGATATCCGACACTGCCAGAAAATCCAATGCATCCAGGGTAGCGCAGGTCGCATTAAGATCAGGGTGGCTGAGGGCAGGATTTTCTCCCATAATAAACATCCCTCGAATCTTCTTGTCATCTTTGCCGTGAAACATGTCAGTTTCAGTGAGACCCGGTGCTGTCGGCAGAGGGGTTTTCCACACGCGTTCAAATTTCTTCCTGATGTCCTCGTTTGAGATATCTTGATATCCTGATAAGGTCCGGGGCAAAGCCCCCATGTCACAGGCCCCTTGCACGTTGTTCTGGCCGCGCAATGGGCCAACGCCCGTAAACTCTTGTTCTACATGCCCGGTCAACATTGCCAGGTTGGCTATGGATTGAACATTGTCCGTTCCAGAGACATGTTGGGTGATGCCCATGGAATAGATGATTATGGCTCGCTTGACAGTGGCATACATGCGGGCTGCCCTGCGGAGGTCTTCCACGGTGATGCCGCTGATGGACCCCCCCTCCTCGAGGTCAACTTGCTTAAGATGACGCATAAATGGCTCAAAGTTCTCCGTGCGCATCTTGATAAAGGCTTCGTCGATGAGCCCTTCGTCCAGTATTATCTTCATCATGCAGTTGAGCCATATGACATCTGTGCCTGGGCGGGGCTGTAGATAGATATCGGCGAACCTGCTTAACGGGATACGCCGTGGGTCCGCTACAATCAACTTGGAACCCCTTGCCAAGGCATCAAAGATAAACCGGGCTATTTGGGGGTGCTGTTCGGTCGTATTAGAGCCAGTAACCAGTATCACCTCAGCCCCAGCAAGTTCGGATATAGAGTTTGTCATGGCTCCGGAACCAAAGGCGTTGTTCAGCCCGACAACACTCGGGGAATGGCACAACCGAGCACAGTGGTCCACATTGTTGGTTTTCAGCACAGTACGGGCAAACTTCATAAGGAGATAGTTCTCCTCGTTGCTACACTTGGCCGAAGAGAGCACCCCCAATGATTGGCCTCCGTGTCTGTCTCTGATCTCTGAGAGCCTCTGGGCAACCAACTCAATCGCTTCTTCCCAAGTGGCTTGCAAAAGGCGCCCTTGTTTTCGGATCAAGGGATATTGGAGGCGGTCTTTGTGATGCACAAACTCAAAGCTGTTCCACCCCTTGAGGCAAAGGTTACCCCGGGTGATTGGGTGTGCTGTGCTGGGAATTACCCCGATGATCTCGCCGCCTTCGACCTCGATGTACAGGTTGCACCCGCAGGCGCAAAAACAACATGTCGTCAAAACCGTGTGCATGGCTTGGGCCGTTTACTGACAGAATCTCAGGCTGTTCTATTCGTGTCCTCTTCACATTTTGTGGGTAATCGGTAATGGAGCTATTGGAGTGACGGAGAACTTTCGCAATTTGTACGAGTTTAGCCTCTTGAAAAAACCTCGATTTTGCTCACTCCCGTTCTGTCTGGTCCGGGCTGGCGTGGCACCTATGGACGAGGAGAGACCTCAGTGTAAGCATAAGCGTTGTGGTTGTGAATGCTTTCAAAGTTTTCCGCTTCCACGCTGAACCACGTGAACCTGGGATCATTTCTCAACTTTTCGGTAACCTCTCTCACCACATCCTCCACAAACATGGGGTGAGTGTAAGCATGTTCGGTGATGTATTTTTCATCTTCCCTTTTTAGCAGGGCATAAACATCACTGCTTACCGAGCTTTCAATCATTTCAACGATCTCTTCAATCCAGAAGAATTCCTCGTACAATATCGTGACAGAGACAACGCCCCTCTGATTGTGGGCACCCTTGCTGCTTATTTCTTTTGAACAAGGACACAATGTGCATACAGGAACCTTAACACAAACAAGGAGCTTGCGTTGGTCTCCATTTATCTCTCCTATGTATTCACACATGTACTCCATCAGGCTGGCAACGCCCGACACAGGGGCTTTCTTCTTTATGAAATACGGGAATGTTATTTCAAGATTGGCAGCCCGTGCATCAAGGCTGTCCTTTATATTATCAAGCATTTCAAAAAAAGTGTTCAGATTCAAGTCGGCGCAATATTCGTTCAGAACCTCCACAAACCTGCTCATGTGGGTCCCTTTGAACTTGTGCGGCAGATGAACATACATGTTGACTGTGGCCACCGTAGGCTGAAGCTTGCTGGTCCTGTCAAGGACCTTGATCGGATAGTTGATACCTTTGATGCCTACCTTGTTGATGTCGATGTTTCTGTGATCTCGCTGGTTTTGAACGTCTTTCACTTGTTGTCCCCGCAGTCCATGAAAGCTTTGCATAACCTCGTCTCACTCTTTGATATGAGCTTTTTATTTTTAACTTTCCGAGCTTATGCAAAGCTTTATATACTTACCGCCTTGGATTGTTAACAAATCCTTACAGGATGTCAATTGAAATCATTGAAATCCAAAAATGGCTTGACGGAGGAAGAAATTTTGTGGGAAGATTTTGCCCCTTGGAGGGAGCGGCACGTTTGACCGAAAGAATTGGCAGGAGGAGACTATGGCAATCAACGTTGTTGAAAGAATTGACGGATCTATCAGGATCCGGCACGTCGTTGTCAGTGTATCGAACAAGAGCGGCTTGGAGAGTTTTGTGCCATCACTTCTGGAGATCAATCCTGACATCCGGATCTATTCCACAGGCGGGACATACAGCAGGATCGAGCAGATTTTAGGAGACCGGGCCTCGTCGTGCCTTACACCTGTCAGTGAATACACGGGCCAGCCAGAGACCCAAGGAGGACTGGTCAAGACCCTTGATTTCAAGATCTACCTTGGCCTGCTTACAGAGACTTATAACGATGCCCACCAGCAAGACCTTGAAAGGACCGATGCTGTTCCCATAGATATGGTTGTGGTCAACCTTTATCCGTTTAAAGAGACCATATCGAGACAGGACGTCACAGTAGAACAGGCCAGGGGCAATATCGACATCGGAGGGCCTTGCATGATAAGGGCTTCGGCCAAGAATTTCATCCGTGTGGCCGCCGTGGTCGATCCTGGAGACTACGGAAAGATCATTTCTGAGATGAAATCAAATGATGGTCAGATTTCTTTAGAACTTCGATACGAGTTGGCCCGGAAGGCCTTTGACCACACCGCAGTATATGATCGCCACATTGCAGATTTTCTGGCAAGGGAACCTTTTGACCATGTTCGCACTTGCTATCGGATAATGGAGGGCAACTAGAATGGCTGAAGATCTCAAGAAAATGTACAGGACCATTATGGACGACCACTTTCCCCCCAACATGGAAATCACCTTTATTGACGGGGACAAGCGACAGAGTCTTTTTTACGAAAAGGTGGCTTGGGTGGTCGATGATGTGCGCAAGGGCCTCAGATATGGGGAGAACCCCGGCCAGGAGGCTGCCCTTTATAGGTTGATCAACGGGAACCTGGTCTTGGGGGAAACCGAGACGGTTCAACCGGGCCGCTATCTGGCCTCTGACATAGAACTCCTTCAATCGGGTAAGCATCCGGGAAAGACCAATCTGACGGATGCCGACAATTGCCTGAATATTTTGAGGTACTTTACGGATCGGCCGACTGTGGTCATTGTCAAGCACAACAACCCATGTGGGGTGGCGCGAGCTGATTCCCTGGAGGAGGCATATATCAAGGCCAACATGGCCGATCGTGTGGCCGCCTTTGGTGGTTGTATTGCGTTGAACAAATCAGTGGACAAGGCCACGGCAGAGGCCATTAGCGAACAATATGCCGAAGTGGTGGTGGCGCCTGATCTTGAGCAAGGGGTTATGGATATATTTGGCAAAAAGAAGAATCTTCGAGTTATCAGGATTCCCAACATAAGCCGTTTGCAGACATTTGTGGGTGAGCGTGTGGTAGAGTTCAAAAGCCTTATTGACGGTGGCCTTATTGCTCAATGGTCTTTTGTTCCACAGGCAAAGTCCAAAGAAAATCTCAGAGTAGCCGAGAGTGAGTACAAAGGAAAAACCTATCGCGTCAAGAGGGAGCCGACACAGGACGAATATCGCGACATGCTATTTGGCTGGCTGGTAGAATCCGGGGTTACGTCCAACTCTGTCCTATATGTCAAGGACGAGGTCACGGTGGGGATCGGAACAGGTGAGCAGGATAGGGTAGGCGTCGCCGAGATTGCCAGAGACAAAGCATACCGGAAGCTGGCAGACCGGTATTGTTTTGAGGAGTTACAGGTCGCTTACAATGAGCTTGCCGATGAGGAAAAGAAAAGGGAGTTCGATCAAAGGGTGGCCAAAGAGAAGGGCGGCCTGATCGGTGCTGCCATGGTGAGTGATGCGTTTTTTCCATTTAGAGATGGTGTGGATGTGGGTATCCGGGAGGGCATTACGGCCGTGATCCAGCCTGGCGGCTCGCTTAATGACTACCAGTCCATCGAGGCTTGCAATGAGGCAGATGTGACCATGGTATATACTGGCCAGAGAAGCTTCAAACACTGACGGCTTTGTAAAGGC
>CAZCWQ010000095.1:10163-11674 GCA_964502365.1 uncultured Desulfobacterales bacterium
GACCATGGTATATACTGGCCAGAGAAGCTTCAAACACTGACGGCTTTGTAAAGGCCCATCCGCTGCGTTGTACTTCATCTTTCGTCATTGCGCCTTACGAGTGAGGTGCACGGCGCAAGGTCTCATGATTTCTTCCATCGACGATCACTTATCTGCCCTGTATCGGTTAAGGCGTTTCGGCATTAAGCTTGGCCTTACTACAATCACTCGCCTCATGAGGGGTCTTGGGAACCCGCAGGATCGATATTCGTGCATCCAGGTGGCGGGCACAAACGGCAAGGGCTCAATTGCAGCCTTCCTTTCTTCAGTCCTTGTAAGTGCAGGTTACAAGGTAGGCCTTTATACATCTCCTCATCTTATTCGTTTCAATGAGCGCATTCAGATCAACGGCAGCCCTATATCCGACACGGATGTGGCAAGGGTGGCCGATGCGGTTCAGCGGATCTATACCCAAGGGGATCCTCCTACTTTCTTTGAGTGTGGCACTGCCATGGCGCTTTACCACTTTGCCTTACAAGAGGTAGACTGGGCCGTTCTTGAAACCGGGATGGGCGGGAGATACGACGCCACGAACGTGGTGCATCCCGAAGTATGCATCATTTCCAACGTTAGTAGGGAGCACACTGAATATCTTGGGAATACTTTGGCCAAGATTGCTACGGAAAAAGCAGGTATTATAAAAGGCGGAGCCGGAGTTGTCACGGGCGCGCGGCAAAAAAACGCCCTTCAAGTCATTGAACAGAAGGCCGCAAAACACGGCGTGCCGCTGTACATAATCGGAAAGCAGATCAAGGTCCGAACAGATCAAGATGGCTTTTTTACGTACTCTGGTACCAAGAACCGGTGGCCTCGACTCAAGGTTGGGCTTCTTGGAAACCACCAGGTTAAAAATGCAGTCCTAGCCCTGGGCGCCGTGGAACTCCTCATGGAAAAGGGCGTGAGAATTTCAAATGAAGCCATTTACGCCGGCCTTGCAACAGTTCACTGGCCCGGCCGGCTTGAGGTGGTCTCTAATGACCCTTTCATCCTTTTGGATGGCGCCCACAATCCGTCTGCGGTCAAGACACTTGAACAATTTTTGAGAAACGGGATCGAAGCTGATCGTTTGATCCTGGTGGTCGGCATCCTGAAGGACAAGGCTTGGAAGCCGATGCTGCGAAAGCTTGCCGGTGTTGTGGATCGAATGATACTGACAAGCCCTGAGTACGAACGTGCTGCTGATCCGGATGAACTGGCGTCGTTTGTACGTCCCCTTAAACAGGAGGTTGTCGTTATGCCTCGTGTTTCAGATGCCGTGTCCCTTGCCTTGAATGAGGCAAGGAGCAATGATGCGATTTGCATTACAGGGTCTCTTTATACTGTGGGTGAAGCCAAGGCGTTCCTTGATAATAGGTAACCCTAATGTTGCATAAACAACATGGCATAGGATCACAAAAGGTAAGAATAAGAGGCTATGATAGATTTACAATGCTTCATTCACAAATCCACCGGCAGTGATGTCCAGAAAAGGC
>CAZCWQ010000096.1:0-11650 GCA_964502365.1 uncultured Desulfobacterales bacterium
ATAAGCTGCAGTTTGGGGCTGAACCTCGGATGTCAAAATTACGAGAGACTGTCTCGTCCATGAACTCTGTGCTTCCACTTCCTTCCTTTCTTACCTAGAAGACCTCTCTTCACATCCTCCCAGCACATCTGAGCCAGCCTGGCGTTGAACTCCTGCACATCACGAGCCTGAGAGCTTTGCACAACCTCGGAAAGCGACAATTATGAGGTTTTTGGGGTACCCATCCGGGCGAAGCGAGCGGCCCACCTTAGTGGGCAAATCGCAAGCTGTTTGATCCGCCGGAGGCTAGCCCCGCAGGCGGAGAGTTCTTGCGATTTAGTGAGCAAGTCCGAAGATGGGTCAAAAACCTCGTATCAAAAAGCGAGGCGAGGTTCTGCAAAGGTCTCGAGCCTGAATTTGATACACACTCATATTATTGCCGTAACATGAGTGTGTGAAATCAAACCGGTACTGTCAAGAATCTTTCGCACTTTCCAGTGCGGTGGGGATATGGCCTATTTTGCCCTTTCGTGGTAATCTGCCGTATCTTGGAGGAAGATGCAACAGCACCTGCAGAATCAGACCATCCGCATTTTTGGCGCCAGGCAGAACAATCTGAAGAATCTGAACTTGGAGATTCCCCTAAACCAAATCACTGTGATTACAGGGGTCAGCGGCTCAGGGAAATCTTCCCTGGCCTTTGACACACTTTATGCCGAGGGCCAACGCAGATATGTGGAGACCTTCTCCCCATATGCCCGCCAATTCATGGATCGCATGGATAGGCCCCGGGTTGATCGTATTGAGGGAATCCCGCCCGCCATTGCCATTGACCGCAAAGATCCGGTGCGCACATCCCGGTCCACTGTGGGCACCATGACCGAGATCACCGACTATGTAAAGCTCCTCTACAGCCGCCTAGGCCAACTCCACTGCAAGGGTTGCGGCAAACCCGTGATGCCTGACACGCCTGAGCAGGTATGGAAGCGTTTGCAGGGTTTCCCTAAGGGAACTGAGATCGTCATCACATTTCCCTATTTGGCACAGGGGGCAAAGGCCGACCAGGTGCGCAAGGAATTGGCACGCATGGGCTTTGATCGTATGTTCCTGGACGGCAAGATCAGGCGCTTGGAGGATTGGCAGCAAACCGATGAACCAGGAAAACTTAACATCGTGGCAGACCGGGTCTTGCTGCGGCCCAGGGATCGAAAACGTATAGTGGATTCTATGGAGCAGGCCTTTCGATTTGGAGGGCAAAGCCTTGACGTATGGATCAGGCCTGACCGCCGTCACTTTTCCTTAACTGAGGCGACCAGTCCGGTGCAACACCTTGCCTTCAGTAGCACCCTCAAATGTCCTGATTGCAATATCGAGTACAAGTCGCCGTTGCCAAACCTTTTCTCCTTCAACAGCCCGGTTGGGGCCTGTGAAAACTGCCGTGGGTTTGGCCGCACCATTGATATGGACCTTGACCTCATCATCCCTGACCCCATGCTTTCACTGGAAGAAGGGGCTATCAAGCCGTGGGGGGATTGGATAGAACACCGCATGGAGTTCGAAGACTTGATGGCCTTTTGTCGCCGTAAGAAGATACCCACTGATGTGCCTTTCTTGGACCTGACCAAAGCCCAAAAAGAGTCCATTATTCAAGGGACTCGCACCTATTATGGAATCCGGGGTTTTTTCCGGTGGCTTGAATCAAGGACCTACAAGATGCATGTGCGTGTGTTTCTTTCCCGCTACCGCTCTTACAGGATCTGCTCGCATTGCAATGGCACCAGGTTCAAGGAGGAGGCCTTGCTCTATCGACTGGGGGCTCTGCACATCGGCCAGGTCTATGCCTTGGATGTAGACGATGCGAGCAGGTTCTTTGATACGCTCTTTGTGCATTGCACGGACGAAGCCAGCCTGCTTGTCCTGGGTGAGATCCGCAGCCGGCTGAAATATCTTCAGGATGTGGGGCTCAGGTATCTCACACTGGATCGGCAATCTCGAACCCTTTCCGGTGGTGAGGTACAACGCGTGGCCCTAGCCTCGGCCCTTGGCTCGTCTCTGGTCAACACCCTGTATATTTTGGATGAGCCGAGCATCGGTCTTCACCCTCGGGACAACCATCGCCTCATACGGATCATGAAAGGTCTCAGGAACCTAGAGAACACTTTGGTAGTAGTGGAACACGACCCGGAAATCATTAGTCAAAGCGACTTCATGCTGGACCTCGGACCGAGAGCTGGCAAACACGGTGGCAGGGTAATGTACTTTGGCCCCACTAGAAGCGTCAACGGGTCTCTGACGGGGCAGTTCCTACGGGGGGAACGTCACGTCCCTATACCCGAAAAACGACGCAAGCCAAAAGAGGGCCAATGGCTGTCTGTACAGGGGGCTGCCGAGAATAATCTGAAGGAGATCGACGTTCACATACCCCTCGGGCTTCTGGTCTGTCTTACCGGGGTTTCGGGTTCAGGCAAATCTACCCTGGCCGAGGAGATAATTTACAAAGGTATCAAATGGGCCAAATGGGATCCCCAAGGTCGACCTGGTCGCCACAGGACATTGAAAGGCCTGGAACACATTGTCGATGTGGTACTGGTGGACCAGCGGCCGATCGGACGCACCCCCAGGGCCAACCCCTTGACCTATGCCAAGGCTGCGGACCCCATTCGTCACCTGCTGGCCGACTCCCTGGACGGCCGCGCAAGGGGTTTTGGACCAAGCCATTTTTCCTTCAATGTGGCTGGAGGTCGGTGTGAAACATGCCGAGGTCAAGGCTTTGAAAAGGTGGAGATGCAGTTTCTTTCCGATGTGTTCATCACGTGCCCTGACTGCGGCGGGAAGAGATTCAAAAAGGAGACCCTTGAAGTGACCTACAAAGGGCAAAACATAAATGACATCCTTACAATGACAGCTGATCAGGCACTCGCTTTTTTCGAAGACCAGCCCAAAGTAAAGGCCGCCCTTGGGCCCTTGGCTGACGTGGGCCTCGGTTACATACGGCTCGGCCAGCCCATAAATACTCTGTCAGGAGGCGAGGCTCAGCGTCTCAAGCTTTCTCGATATCTGAAGGCTGGTGGCGGCACCGGCTCCCGACTTTTCATCTTTGATGAACCCACGACTGGCCTTCATTTTGACGACATAGACAGGTTGCTGGCAGCCCTTCAAAGACTCGTTGCTGAGGGAAACACTGTGCTTCTGATCGAGCACAACATGGACGTTGTCAAGACAGCAGACTGGATTATCGACCTGGGGCCCGAGGGTGGAGATGATGGGGGGCAAATCGTTACAGAAGGCCCACCACAAAAAATAACAAAGCATCGGGGATCTCATACCGGCAGGTTTCTGAAGGCGTACGTGGCCGGCCGAGGCCGATTGAGGCCGAGCACGTTTACTCATTCCAGCTTTGGGGTCACAAAAACTGCTGAACGTAGGCCCACAGCCATTTTGACCCGCCATGATGGCAAACCAGGGCAAGGCATTGAGGGCCGAAGAGAAGCGGCTTTCGTGACCCCAGAGAGTGCACTTCTTCCAACCACTTCCGAACCGGCCCAGAGTTTCTCAAAGACCATTACCATAAGAGGGGCACGGGAACACAATCTCAAGGACTTGACTCTTTCCATCCCCCGCAATCAGCTCGTCGTACTGACTGGGGTATCCGGGTCAGGCAAATCAACCTTGGCCTTTGATATCCTCTTTGCCGAGGGTCAGCGTCGCTACCTGGAAAGTCTTGCCCCTTATGTCAGACAGTATGTGAAGGTCCTGGAACGGCCCGCAGTGGATGTGGTGACTGGCCTTCCACCCACTGTTGCCATTGAGCAGCGCGTCAGTCATGCCAGTCGTCGGTCAACCGTGGCCACACTGACTGAGATCTATCATTTCCTTAGGCTTCTATATAGCAAGCTCGGTTCTCAACACTGCCCGGGCTGTGGCCGCAAGTTGACAGCCCAGACGCCAGAACAGATAGCCAATGAGATCCGCCGTCGCTACAGGACGAAAGATGCGCTTATCTTAGCCCCAAAGGTGGCTGCGCGCAAAGGTTTCCACAAGGATGTGCTGGCTCATGCGCTGCGCAAAGGCTATCGGCAGGCACGAATCGACGGCCATCTGACAAGACTGGAGAAGAACATGGCCCTGAGTCGCTATCAGGAGCACACTATTGAGATCGTTGTGGGACGGCTTCCAACAGCAGGCATAGGGAAGCTCGTTGCCAGGGCCCTTGAAGAAGGCAGGGGCAATATTCTCATTGTAGCTCGCAGAGGAAATGAAGAGGTTTTCAGCCTAAGGGGTATCTGTCCTGCCTGCGGTATAGGCCTGCAACCTCTTGATCCACGACTCTTTTCATTTAACAGCAGCCACGGCGCTTGCCCTCAGTGTCAAGGACTGGGCAAGTTAGAGGAGCCGGAGGAAGATCAGCACAATGTATGCCCTCTGTGTTCAGGCAGCCGCTTGAAACAGGAGGCCCTGGCCGTGAAGATCGGGGGCTATTCCATCTGGGACTTGGTGCAGCAGCCGGCCGGCCGGGTGCACAAAACTCTCAAAGGATTCTCTTTTAGCTCGCGGCAGAGATCGGTAGCTGAGCCTATTTTGACTGAAATTCTGTCACGTCTATCCTTGTTTAATAGGCTTGGATTGTCTTATCTTGCACTTAGTCGAAGCGGTGACACACTTTCTGGTGGTGAGTCTCAGCGTATTCGGCTGGCAGCCCAGCTCGGGTCAAATCTGACGGGAGTCTGCTACATTCTGGACGAGCCCACTATCGGTCTGCACGCCAGGGACCACAGGATGCTTCTTGATGCCCTGAACGAACTTAAACACTGGGGCAACTCGATCCTTGTGGTAGAGCACGACGAGGAGACGATCAGAAAAGCCGATTACATTATAGATCTGGGCCCCGGAGCCGGGCAGAAAGGCGGACATGTTGTAGCCAAAGGCCGATTGGCCGACCTAAAGAAGGTCTCTGCCTCCGTTACCGGCGCTTGTTTTGACGGACATCCACGTTGCATCACATCCCGCCTCAGGCCCCATAAAGGCCGCCCCCGTATCACAGTTCGTGGAGCAACAGAGCATAACCTGAAAGGAATCGACGTTGATTTTCCCTTAGGTACTTTGATATGCGTTACAGGGGTCTCTGGTTCTGGAAAGTCCACCCTTGTAAAAGAAACCCTGTATAGCGGGCTGCGGAGCCTCCTGCAGAAACAACGCCGTAGCAATGGGCGATGCAAAGGTATCGATGGTTGGGAGGCCCTGGACAGGGTACTAGAGGTGGGCCACAGTCCCATCGGCCGTACTCCCCGCTCTGTACCTGCCTCTTATGTGGGATTTTTGACTGACATACGCAGGCTCTTTGCAATGACCCCTGATGCCCGGGCCAGGGGGTATAAGGCAGGCCGGTTTTCATTTAACGTTAAAGGAGGAAGATGCGAAGCGTGCAAAGGACACGGGAGCCTCAGGGTGGCCATGAGCTTTCTTCCAGATGTCTATACCCGATGTGAGGTGTGCAACGGACAGCGATTCAACCCGGAGACCCTCGCTGTGACTTACAAGGGGAAGAACACCTCTGATGTCCTGGAGTTCACCTTTGACCAAGCGGCAAGCTTCTTTTCCGCTGTGCCTTCGATTCGCCGGCCACTTCAGTTTGTCTGCGATATTGGCCTTGGTTATCTACGCCTGGGACAACCCAGCCCCACTCTGTCAGGAGGTGAGGCACAGCGCATAAAACTTGCCGAAGAACTGGCAAAACGATCCACAGGGCGTACTTTTTATATACTCGATGAACCATCCACAGGGCTGCATTTAGCTGATGTTCAAAGACTCTTGAAGGTCCTTCAAGCCTTGGTGGACGAGGGAAACACTGTAGCTGTCATTGAGCATAACATAGAGGTCATAAAGGAGGCTGACTACATTATTGATCTTGGCCCGGAAGGAGGGGACAAGGGAGGACGCGTGGTTGGAAAAGGATCACCCGCGGAACTCGTTGCCCATTCAAAGGGGTCCCACACCGCCCACTACCTTAAGAAATACATCTCTTTGAAATAGGCCGACCGTTAGATCGGAATAAAACCGACTTTTTGCGAACCCGTCTTTTTTGATTTTCTCCATTTTTTCCTTGACGGTCACAATATATTGTGTTTTCCATTGCAAGTGGTGGAATATATAGTATAAGGGAGTTCATAGAGGTCGGTTGCAGAGGACCCCTGAACTACGAAAGGGTGTTTGACGAAGCCTTGTACTTTTTGCAGCGTGACGCAGGACCAAAATAGACGGGGAGGATGAGCCATGCCCACCATACTGATTGTGGATGACCAGGCCTGTATTCGAAAGCTCTTTTCAGAAGAACTTGACTTTGAGGGATACCGTGTTGAGACGGCGCGTAACGGCGAATCTGCCAGGGCACATCTCAGATTTTCACGGCCGGATTTGGTTCTCCTCGACCTGTATCTCGACGGACCTAACGGATGGGAGGTGTTGAGTGATATCAAGAGACAAGACCCGAGCCTACCTGTTATTATCTTGACCGCTTATGACAGCTTTCGTGATCATCCTCTCGTGTCTTTGGCTGACGGCTACGTGGTAAAAAGCGCGGACTTCACTGAGCTGAAACAAGAAATCGCCAATGTTCTCAGACAGAAACTGAAATGCAAGATCAGGGTGGAGGCAAGTAAATATTTCCCCGGAGTTGGCATTGCCCAGCCGGGTTGAGTCAATTTTGATCAACAGGGACAAACCACAAGGGAGGTGAGATCAGATTTAAAGATAAGGGATAGTTGAAGAAAGGCACGGATACGGACAAGAAAGGAGGGGGCCATGAGAAGGATTGCGCTAGTCAATCAAAAGGGTGGTTGTGGCAAAACGACGACAGCCATAAACCTGGCCCGTTGCCTGGCAGGTAAGGGAAGGAAGGTCCTGCTGGTTGACCTTGACCCTCAAGGGCATTCAGCTCTGGGGCTTGGCGTAAAGCCTGATGACATAGAAAAGAGTATCTATGAGGTCTTGTCAGGCGAAGTACCCATAAGTGAGGCCATCCACGCCTTGAGAGACAACCTTGATGCCGTTTTTAGCGATGTGGTCTTGAGCGCCTTTGAGCAGATGATGGCCGGTGCCAGAGGGCGGGAATACAAACTTCAAAGGATCCTTAAAGACATTGAGGACATTTACGACTACCTCATCATTGACAGTCCTCCAAGCGTAGGTCTTTTGACTTTCAACGGACTTATGACTTCAGAAGAGGTCATCATCCCCGTTGACCCAAGTTTCTTTTCTCTCCACGGACTGGGAAAGCTTTTAGATACAATCGACATAATAGAAGAAAAGGTGGGACATCAACTCTCCATCAGAATTTTGGCCACAAACGTTGACCGAAGGACCAATTTCTGTAAAGAGGTAGTGGAGACACTGAAGGACCACTTTCCTGACAACTGCTTTAAGGCCACTATCCGTGTGAGCACCCGATTAAGAGAAGCTGCCAGCCACGGAAAACCGATTGTTGAATATGACAAACATTGCGCTGCCAGCCAGGATTACCAGAGTTTGACTGAAGAGGTGCTGAGCGAAGAGACTGAAATGAAGGCCAGGATTTCGGACTTTAGGGCTCTGGATAGTGAAACGTCCCTCAGTGAACCTGTGGAAAGGGACATCGTATTCACTCTGAACGCACCGGAGAACTCCAGGGTCCAGATTGCCGGAGATTTTAACAACTGGACCCCTGAGGATCTTCATTTGACAGACCCTCTTGGCAGGCCACTTTGGAAAAAGGCTATCTCCCTGGCGCCAGGCTCCTACCGATACAAATACCTCCTTGACGGTCACTGGATTACTGATCCTGAAAACGAAGATAGAGTTGACGATCCCGTAGGAGGTGAAAATTCTGTTATCTATGTAAATGGTTGATTTGTCCCAAAGGGAAAGCAAAACAAGACCAGGAAGGAGACTAGAAAAGGTATCCCACTTTTTCTTGTCCAGCCAAGACCGCCAGACGGATGCAGACAGCCTCCACCGAAAAGAGGCCCATCCCGATGACGAAGCAGCATTTTGCTCGTCTGATAATGCTTCATGGAAGGCAAAAGTTCAAGGGGCGTCTTCTGCCCGCATATTCGAGCGACATTTATGCTTGGTCTGTTCTTCAAAGAGTCCTTTCGCACACAAGCCCTTTCTTGCTTGTAATCTGGGGATTGAGTTGGCAAGAAGAAAATTTTCCGTGGGGCTAATCGAGACCACCACACCGCCGAATACTTTTTCTTTCCTCGGCTCTTTTTTTTCCGAATTGACAAGTAAACAAAGGGGATTCCCCTTAATGAAAGGGTTCCCCCCCCTGCCAACGTTTTGTCCACTGAAATTACTGGATATTCCTGTTGATGCCCGTAATACCTTAAAGGCTGTTGCACTTGAGGATGACCTTGAATCAGACGACTCCCATACACTCCTAAACAAGTTGAAGAATGAATCTGATTTCCTGATCGTAAACGTACCCAACGACATCTTGAGGTTTAGGAAACTAATCTCTTTCGTGGACCCTTTTTTTGTTGTCCAACTAACTGACAACCCGGAAGAATTGTTGGAGTTATATTTACTGATCAAGCGGGTTTCCGAAGGTATACGGTGCAAAGAATTTGGGATTTTGATGATGGAGCAAGACCCCAGCCGGAAGGCTGAAGGAGCTTTTCACTTGATAGCTGAAATGGCTTTCAATTTTCTTTCGGCCAACATTCGTTTTTTGGGCACAATTCTCATGGGAGCTGATTTTTCGCGTTCGATCATTACTCAAAACCCTTTGCTTGGTGGGACGGAAGACACCCCCGCTGGTTTATCAATAAGAAGACTGGCCGACGGCCTGGTCAGGAGAGCACAATTATCCGAAAGGAACGATCAATGATAAAGGCAATTCACAGGGTTGTTTCTTCAGCTATTCCGAGAGAGGAATTGCTGAATGCAGTTAAGAACTTCTTGCTCGGCTACTATTCTAACAAGGAACCGATTCTTGTGGATAACATCGATTCTCCTCAGTTCGGTTCGTCAGATTTGTTATTTGTCAACAAGGTGAAACCGAGCGTAATCATAGTCAGACTAAACGATAAGGACGATTGTGAAAAATTCATCATTTCCTCAATTTCATATTATCTGTGGTTTAAGGAGTTTATGACGGTTAGTGAAATCTTTTTTAACGCAAAGAGCGGATTGGAAATGTGTGTTTTCTCTAGTAGTTTTTCCGCAGCCACTTGTCGCATGGTGGACGCTCTATCCAAAGAAATCATGGCTCACCTGATTAAGTATGATGTCTTACGAGTGGAAGGTCTTGACGAGCCGGGAGTATATTTTCAACACATGCCCCCTGAAGACCTCGTCCGTGATGAGTATCTAAAGAAGGAAGGCACACAAAAAAAGCAGGTGTTGACGCAACAGAAAGAAAAGTCGCCCCCGCTGGAAATCTCAGCTGAAGAATTGAGCGAGTTCAACCGGCTAAGAGAGCGCTATCTTGCCTAAATGGATATTCAGAAGAAATAGGTCAACCACACAAAAATGCTATCCGGAGAAGTATTGAAAAAATTAGTGCCGGGTATCTCGAATCCACCATACTCAGAGCCCTTCGCGCCAAAATATATATTACCTCCAAAGGTCAATTCGGCATCTTCAGCTATGCCCCAGATAGCCCTGGGTTGCAGCGTCCCCGAGGGATCAGCCAGATTGTTGATCACGGTCAAGTAGACGTTTAACAGGGGGTGCAGTTCTGCCTTGATATGCCCACTCAAGTAGGTGGAACCTAAGGCAAAGATCTCTCCTCGGGCCAAGCGTTCGGAGATGTCCGGATCCGCATATGCATTTGTATAGTGGTCATCGCCCAAGCCGTTGAAATAAAACTCCAAGAACCCGTAAAGATTCTTTCCCCACCAGATCCAAGAGTAATCCATATTAGCCACCAAAGACAGAAAACTGTCTCTGCCTTTGTCTTCCTGGAGAAAGGTCCATGTGCTGTCCAGGCGCCACGCAGTATCCCAGAGGTAGCCCGTGCTCCCAAGGCCGACGACGAAGTCTTCGTAATGCTTGGCTCCCATGATATCATACCCGGTGACCCCCGAGGCAAAGTGGATCTTTGCGGCCAGAGAGGACCGGTCCCATGCCACATTGTGAGTGGCCGGATCACGCCTGGGTACATAGAGAAACTGGAAGTCGCCTGTTTTGCTTAAAGGAAATTGAGCAGTTACCATGTCGTCCCCGACCTTGTAGTCCCGTTCGATATCCGTTGGTGAGAACGGATTAAACAGGTCCATGGGATTAAACAACAGACCGTTTCCCCAGGTTAACGCCTGCCTGCCAATGCAAACAGTACCCCATTTGGGCTGCAAGGTGAGGGAAAGACGGTCCAAACGGTGGTATAGGATATATCCGTCACTTTCATCAACGGTCTTGGTCAAATCGAAAAGACGTTGGTCGTCTTCCATGGGGGCGGTCAGGGTCAACCTGCCAAAAAGATCAGGAAACAGCCGGGACAAAGCCTGTTCCTTTTTCCTGGTATCTCCACCAAAGATGATGGCTTCATAGTGGGTTTCGAGATACCCCTGTTTGGCAAAGAAAAGCTTATTCTTGAGTCGAAACTCGGCGTGACCATCACAGTAAGAACCGGTGCCCACGGGTTGGAAATATGATTCGTCGTCTGGCCATGACACACTGCCCTGGATCTTGACATGCCCACCCCATTGGGACTCAATCTTCGCATGCCAGGGTTTTGTCGGTTGAGGGGGGGACTGTGAAGTGGTATGCGCAGACCGGTTTTGAGAATCCGACGATGCCCACGAGGTTTCCGTGTTGAATGAAAGTACGGAGATTGGCGACAATGCAAGTCCCATGAACAAGAAGGCAGAAGGCATGGTGCATGCGTTCCTTTTCATTCTTTGCGCCGATCATCCGCCACCAGGCCGTCCCTGATGTGGATTAGTCGGCCAGCATAGTCCATGACCATTTCATCGTGAGTAGAAAAGATAAAGGTCACCTTCTTCTCTTCGTTCATTTCTTTCATCATCTTCAATAGGGCGTTTCCAGTTGTGGAATCCAGGTTGGCTGTGGGCTCATCGGCCAGAACAATGGCAGGATTGGACACAATGGCCCTGGCCACAGCCACTCGCTGCTGTTGACCACCGGACAGCTCTGCCGGACGTCTGTCATATCTGCCTTCCAGACCGACATCGTCCAGGATGGCCTTGGCCCTTTTGCGTCTTTCAGCGGACGGCACCCCCTGAAGGAGCATGACAAATTCGACGTTTTCCAAAGCCGAAAGGACAGGGATGAGATTATAGGCTTGGAATACAAACCCGATATTGTGCAAGCGCAAGTTGGCCAGCTGCGATTGGTTCATTTTTTCAAAGGAGTTTCCGCTCAGTACGACACGGCCGGAATTGGCGGCGTCCAGACCACCGATGATATTGAGCAGGGTAGTCTTACCGGAGCCCGAAGGCCCGGCCAGCGCAACGAAGCTCGCTTCATCTATGGACAGACTCACGCCCCGGAGGGCTACCACCTCAACCTTGCCCTGCTGGTAAGTCTTTTTGATGTCGATGCATTCCACTATGCTCATGTTTTATCTCCCAAAATGCTCAATCTTGCTCACAAAAGGAGACCTTTGCAGAACCTCGGAAACCTCATATCGAAGAGCGAGGCGAGGTCCTGCAAAGGTCTCAAAAGACTTTTT
>CAZCWQ010000097.1:0-11559 GCA_964502365.1 uncultured Desulfobacterales bacterium
TGATCGTGGCCAATCTCAAAAAGGAGCCAGCCGCCTGGAATTATATACGTTGCAGCCTTTTCAATGATTAGCCGTATCGCGTCGAGTCCGTCAGGGCCTCCATCAAGGGCTTGGCGGGGCTCATATCGTGAGATTTCCTGGGGGAGCATTTCCAGATCAGGGTGGGAAATGTACGGAGGATTTGACACGATTACATCAAAATAGCGCTCTTTATCACTTACCGCATCAAACCAATTACCTTGTGAGAAACTTATTGCTTGGTCCAGCCCATGACTTCGGGCATTATCCCGAGCAACGGTCAAGGCACTGTGCGAGCAATCAATTGCGTAATAGAAATGACCTGCCCTTTCCCTGGCCAACGCCAGGACGACAGCCCCTGAGCCTGTTCCGAGGTCCAATATCCTGAAAGTCTCTTGCAGTGGCTCTGACGGTATGATCGAAAGAGCGGCCTCTACCAAGATTTCTGTCTCCGGACGTGGGATTAACACGTCAGGCGTGACTTTCAGATCAAGGGACCAGAACCCCTTTTCACCCACAATATAGGCAACGGGCTCTCTGTCAAGTCGCCTTTGGATGAGCTTTCTAAAAATGGCCAACTCACTGGGTTCTAACGGGCGATCGTACTGGATATAAAGATCTATCCGCCTAATATTAAGGGCATATGCCAAGAGAATCTCGGCATCAGGGCGGGGTTTCTCAATATGGTGGGATTTAAAGTAGGTTGTGGCCCAGTCAAGGAGCTTAAGAATAGTCCAAGCCTCAGGCGGCATCCCTCGACTCTGTTTCGGCATTTTGAATGGCAAGGGCCTGATGATGGGTCACGAGCGCATCTATAACACTTCCCAGGTCCCCGTCGAGGATATTCTCCAGTTGGTATAGGGTCAATCCAATACGGTGGTCGGTCACCCGTCCCTGAGGGAAGTTATAGGTCCTTATACGCCCGCTTCGATCCCCAGTTCCAACCTGGCTTCTGCGATCCGCAGATATCCTTTCATTCTGCTCAAACATCATCTTATCATACAGGCGAGCCCGCAGGACCTTCATGGCCTTGGCCTTATTCTTGTGCTGCGATTTCTCGTCCTGGCAGCTTACTACCAACCCCGTTGGAAGATGGGTGATGCGTACCGCCGAGTCAGTGGTGTTCACGCTCTGCCCACCAGGACCGGTAGAGCGGAAGACATCCACTCTGATTTCGTCGGGCTCAATCTTCAGGTCCACATCTTCAGCCTCGGGAAGAACAGCTACAGTCACGGCCGAAGTGTGGATCCTGCCTTGTGATTCCGTTTCAGGGACGCGCTGGACCCTATGGGTACCGCTTTCATATTTGAGATTGCTGTATGCCCCCTTGCCCTTGACCAAGGCGACAATCTCTTTTAACCCTCCCACTCCGGTGACGTGCCTGCTTAAGACCTCCACATTCCAGCCAACTCTCTCGGCATACCTACAGTACATCTTAAAAAGATCTGCTGCAAACAGTCCGGCCTCTTCACCACCGGTGCCGGCTCGGATCTCCAGCACGATATTCTTCCCATCGTTTGGATCCTTTGGTATGAGCAGCCATTTTAGCTCCTGCTCAAGCTTTTCAATCTGTACTTTGGAGGTCCGGATGTCCTCTCTTGCCAGTTCCCTGATCTGTTCATCTGCGTCCTTGAGAAGTCCCTTGGATTCTTCGATATTCTCGGCCACCTGTTTGTACTTGCGAAAGACAGAAACGATCTTGCCCAACTCTGCATGCTCCATGCTGTACTCGCGATAGGCCTGTTGGTCTCTTAGAACTTCAGGATCACTCAGCAGCTTTTCCAGCTTGCCAAAGCGTTCCTCAACCCCATTTAGTCTATCAAACATCAATGTGTCCCTCGCGCTCAACATCCAGGCGCGTTGTCCACATTACGCCTGTTACAGAACGCAAAGCAGAAAATGACTTTATTTGTAACACCTTAGCGCCTTGAAAAAGGCCGTTTTGTGAACGACACTGAACAAAATCGAGCTTTTTTCAAAAAGCTAAACTCTTGCCATTTTTCGTGTTTCCGTGCTTTGGTGGTAAGTCTTGTTTCCCCTTCTTGGTTCCGGCTTGTCCAGGTTGGATATCAAGATTATGCTTGAGGCTTCCCCCCTGCGTTCTTATTGTCCTCAAACTTGGCATATTTCTTCCGGAAACGCTCAATACGACCGGCCGTGTCCACCAATTTCTGTTTTCCAGTAAAAAAGGGGTGGCACTGGGAACAAATTTCAACCCTAATATCCTTCTTGGTGGAGCCTGCCTCCACCACGTTGCCACACGCGCAATGAATTGCGGTTTGAAAATAATCGGGATGTATCCCCTTCTTCATCTTATTCCTCCCTTTAATCGTGATTCCTTATTCGTGTATCGCCAGTCGTCACCCGTAAAATCAAAGGGCGATGCTGGACATTCGATACTGCATACCGAAGCTCACTCCTCAACTTCAGGCATTTTGGGCACATTAGCCGTTCGACCCAGAGGCTCACGAGGGGCTCACCTCAGGGGCTTTGGGTACTAGCTATTCATCGAGTTGAGAAAATCTTTATTATCTTCCGTCCCTTTCATCTTTTCAAGCAGAAACTCCATACTGTCCACAGGATTCAAAGACGAGAGTAACTTTCGCAAGATCCAAACCCGATTAAGAACTTCTGGTTCCAGAAGAAGTTCCTCCTTTCGGGTCCCTGACCGGTTGATGTCGATCGCAGGAAAGATCCGTTTGTCCGACAGCCTTCGGTCCAACTGCAACTCAAGGTTGCCTGTCCCTTTAAACTCCTCAAAGATAACCTCATCCATCCGGCTCCCAGTGTCAATAAGGGCTGTAGCAACGATCGTAAGACTGCCGCCCTCCTCTATGTTTCGGGCAGCACCGAAAAAGCGTTTCGGGCGATGAAGTGCATTGGAATCCACTCCGCCTGATAGAATCTTGCCACTTGGCGGCACTACCGTGTTGTAGGCCCGGGCAAGTCGCGTAATACTGTCCAGGAGGATGACTACATCTTTCTTGCTCTCCACCAGTCGTTTGGCCTTCTCGAGAACCATCTCGGCCACCTGGACATGCCTCTGAGGCGGCTCGTCAAAAGTAGAACTAACCACCTCAGCCTTCACCGAACGGTCCATATCAGTGACTTCTTCAGGGCGCTCATCAATGAGCAAGACAATCAAAACAATGTCCTTGTGGTTGGCATTAATGCTGTTTGCGATGTTCTGCAATAACATGGTCTTTCCGGTCCTGGGGGCCGAAACAATGAGAGCCCTCTGTCCGAACCCCAGGGGTGTCAATAGGTCCATAATGCGCACACAATAGTTGCCAGGCTCTCTTTCAAGCATAAACCTCTTTTCCGGATATAATGGTGTCAGATTGTCGAAGAGTATCTTATCCCTTGACTTTTCCGGATCCTCGAAGTTGACCGCCTCCACCTTTAGGAGGGCAAAATACCGCTCATTGTCCTTGGGCGGCCGAATTTGTCCGGACACTGTGTCGCCAGTACGAAGGTTAAAGCGTCTTATCTGGGAAGGCGAAACGTAAATGTCATCTGGCCCGGGCAGATAACTGTAGTCTGGTGCCCGGAGAAAGCCAAACCCGTCTGGCAGGATTTCGAGCACCCCTTCTCCATAAACCAGGCCATTCTTCTCGGTTTGGGCCTGGAGGAGGGCAAAAATCACCTCCTGTTTTCGCATGCTTGCCGCACCTTCAACATCGAACTCCCTGGCCATCGCAGTCAGCTCGCTGACCTTCTTAGCCTTTAGCTCCGCCAAATTCATGGGCTCATCTTCTCCAAAAAAAGTTGATAAGAATATTATTGATACTTCAGGTTCTTGAAAACAAGGCTGCTTGAATTACCATGAGATTCCAGTGCATGCAAAACTCGGCCCCAAATGCCCGGAAAGAAAGAACAGGACCCAACTCCTAAATGGTATTGACATGCTTTCGCGCATGGAAAAAATCACACTGTGATGTAGGAACACTATGTTTAACTGGATTGGTTCCTCTTATGAACGTAGGGGGCTAAGTGGCAGTGTCTTTCAGTCTGAGTGCTTGATCTATTGTAAGCAGAATATCCTTCGCTTTCTTCTTTGTGTACGTTTTTCCAGGCAGGCTATTTAGCTTAACTGTGATTTTATGACATGTTTATCCGGGTGTCAAGCCTTTTCTCAATAACTCAATAAGCGTTAATCATTTTCTTGGGGAAAAAACTGACCGCACAGGTGCTGGTTCGTTATTAAGTAATGATCACGAACCGAAAAGACTCCTTTGCGACCTTATTCAGACCACTCGAACTATTCCTTCTTCCTGTTCTCCGGTCTCAGTGACCTCACAGCCGCACCTGCTTGCCACATCTCAGAGTTTTTCATCTCTTCCAGCTCACTGGCAAGCCTTTCACTATAATCTGGCGCACTGTTGGCTTCCAACACTATCTTGGTCTGTTCTCCGGAAACCACGCTCTCATAAAGCTTTTCAAAGACCGGAGTGACGGCATCCCGGAACCGATGCCTCCAGTCGAGCGCGCCCCTTTGGGCCGTGGTGCTGCAGTTGGAATACATCCAGTCCATCCCGTTTTCAGCCACAAGCCGAATGAGACTCTGGGTGAGTTCTTCTACTGTCTCATTGAATGCCTCACTGGGACTGTGTCCGTGTTTGCGCAGCACATTATACTGGGCCTCAAACACACCCTCCAGGCAGCCCATAAGGACTCCACGTTCTCCGGTAAGATCGCTGTGCACCTCTTTTTCAAAGGTGGTAGGGAAAAGATACCCGGATCCTATCGCTATGCCCAAGGCGAGGGTCCTGTCTTCTGCTCGACCCGTGAAATCCTGAAAAACAGCATAGCTTGCATTGATCCCGCTTCCATCCAGAAAATTCAGTCTCACATTTCTTCCGGAACCCTTTGGGGCAACCAGTATGACATCAACATTGTCCGGAGGGACTACTCCGGTTTGGTCCCGGTAGACTATAGAAAACCCGTGGGAAAAATACAGGGCATCCCCCTCCTTGAGCAATGGTTTTAGTCTCGGCCAGGCCGCCATCTGGCCGGCATCAGATATGAGATACTGGACGATGGTGGCTCGCTCGGCCGCCTCTTCCAGCGAGAAGAGGGTGTCGCCTGGCACAAACCCATCCTGAATGGCCTTTTCCCATGACTTGCCCCCCTGCCTCTGCCCCACAATGACGGATATCCCATTGTCTTTCATGTTCAAGGCCTGGGCCGGCCCCTGCACACCATATCCCAGAACAGCTACAATCTCATTGCTCAAAATTTCTCTGGCCTTGCCTAGAGGAAATTCGTCCAAAGTTACCACGTCTTCCCATACTCCACCAAAATTGATCCTTGCCATAGGTCTCCTCCCTGATTACTGGTCATTTATCATTTTGCATTGGTTATCCTAGATCGGGCATCCGGCAGCTATTTCTTCTCCTTCTTCTCCCGCCCAAGTGCAATAGCCCCTGTGCGGGCAATTTCCTTGATTCCCATGGGCTTTAGCAGACTCAAGATGGCAGCGAGCTTTTCTGCCGGGCCGGTTATCTCGATTGTATAGTGCGTGGGGCTTACATCCACTACCTTACACCTGAAGATATCAACAATCCTTAAAATTTCCGCTCTGGAATCGGCTTGGGCATTGACTTTCACCAAAGCCATTTCCCGTTCCACATACTCGGTTCCGGTAAGATCATACACCTTGACGATGTTGATCAGTTTATTTAGCTGCTTCTTGATCTGTTCGGCAATGGCGTCGTCTCCGCGTGTGACCAGGTTTATACGGGAGATGGATGGATCCAGCGTCTCTGCCACACAGAGGCTTTCTATGTTGAAACCACGGCCACTAAACAGTCCTGCCACGCGGGCTAAGACCCCCGGCTCATTGTCCACCAGCAACGATATTGTATGTTTCTGCATGATTAGTCTCCGTTCTACGCCAAAAGCATTTCGGTTATGGATGCCCCCGCAGGAACCATGGGGTAAACACATTCCTCACGAGCGACCCAGAAGTCCATGATGGCCGGGCCGGGACTCCCTAGACCCTGCTTGAGTACTGAAACCACGTCTTTCGGCTTTGTGGCCTTAAGACCCAATGCCCCGTATGCTTCGGCTACCTTTGCAAAATCGGGAGCGCATTCCAAATCTGTAGCAGCATACCGCTTTTCATAAAAGAGTTGCTGCCACTGCCTTACCATTCCCAGATACCTGTTGTTCAAGATCACTACCTTGACCGGCAATTTGTATTGCACCACTGTAGCCAGTTCCTGGATGTTCATCTGAAAGCTACCGTCTCCAGCCACGTCCACGACCAGTTTATTTGGGCAAGCTACTTGGGCCCCAATTGCAGCAGGGAAACCAAACCCCATACACCCAAGTCCCCCTGACGTAATGAAACAGTTGGGCCGATCAAAGTGATAGTACTGGGCCGCCCACATCTGGTTTTGTCCCACCTCCGTAGTGATGATGGCTTTCCCTTTCGTCAGTTCGTACAGTTTTTCAATGACATACTGCGGTTTGATAACATTCCTCTGTTCATATATTAATGGCTGTGTACTTTTCCATTTTTCTATCTGGTCGAACCAAGGCTTACGGCTCTTCTTGGTAACCCTAACCTTTTCTGTGTCAAGCAGGCTATTCAGTTCCCTTAACGCGATCTTGCAATCTCCCACTATAGGAACTGTAACCGGAACGTTCTTGCTGATAGAAGTCGGATCAATGTCAACATGGATGATCTTGGCATGCGGTGCGAATGTGTCAACCTTGCCCGTTACCCTGTCATCAAACCGCACACCAATGCCAATAAGCAAATCACATGCCCCGATAGCCATATTGGCCCGGTAAGTACCATGCATGCCAGGCATTCCCAGCCAGAGAGGATGAGTCCCTGGAAAGCCACCAAGTCCCATGAGCGAGGCTGTAACCGGCATATCCAACTTCTTGGCAAACCGGGTCAGTTCCTTGGACGCCTTTGAGAGAATGACGCCGCCTCCTGAGAAGATGACCGGTCTTTCGGCTGCCTTTATGAGGTCTATAGCCCGTTGCAGCTGTCTTAAATTCGGTCTGTATGTAGGATTGTAGGACGGCATGCGAAGTTCTGGCAAGGACTTGTATCTTGCCTTGCCTTGACTCACATCTTTGGGAAGATCGACCAGTACCGGGCCCGGGCGCCCGGATCGGGCAATATGAAAGGCCTCCTTCAGCACCCGTGCAAGATCTTGAGTCGATTTCACAAGATAGTTGTGTTTGGTGCAAGGCCGAGTAATTCCAACGATATCGACTTCCTGAAAAGCATCATTTCCAATTAGCGCGGTTGGCACCTGGCCTGTCAGCACGACGATGGGTATGGAGTCCATGTAGGCAGAGGCAACCCCGCTAATGGTGTTGGTAGCCCCGGGGCCGGAGGTGACCAGGCACACGCCCACGCTTCCCTTTGCCCGAGCGTAACCGTCTGCTGCATGGGCCGCCCCCTGTTCATGGCGCACCAGGATGTGCTTAATGTCCGTCTTGTATAGTTCGTCAAAAACGTCAATGACAACGCCGCCGGGAAAACCAAAGATGGTGTCAACCCCCTCGTCCTTGAGGACGGCCATGATGATTTGCGCTCCTGTACGTGTTTTCACTCTATTCCCTCCTGTAGACATTACCTTCGGCCCAGCCAAAAAGATTTTAGGCACTTCATTCCACCACAGCTCCTTCACCACCTGATGAGACCGAACGGGCATATCGCGCCATGTATCCCTTGGAAATCTTAGGTTTGGGAGGACGCCATTTTGACAGCCTCGCCTCAATCTCGCTTTCCGAAACTTTCAAGGTAATTCGCCGTCTGGGAATATCAATTAATACTGTGTCCCCATCTCTGACGATTGCAACCGTGCCTCCCTCCATCGCCTCAGGGGAGACATGTCCTATGGCAGCACCACGGGTTCCCCCTGAAAATCTGCCGTCAGTGATCAAGGCTACATCAGCGTCAAGGCCCATACCGGCAATGGCAGATGTGGGTACTAGCATCTCCCGCATGCCCGGACCGCCTTTGGGCCCTTCATAGCGGATAATCACCACGTCCCCTTTCCTTATGCTGCCTGCCATGATGGCAGAGGTGGCTTTTTCCTCGCTGTCAAATACGCGGGCAGGACCCTCGTGGCGTAGCATCCGCCCCAGCACGGCCGATTGCTTCACCACGCAGCCCGAAGGGGCCAAATTGCCGAACAAGATGGCAAGCCCTCCTTGCCTATGGTATGGTTTTTCAAGACGACGGAGCACGGTATTATCTCTGATCCGCCTCTCTTTTATGTTTTCTTTCACTGATTTTCCGGTGACCGTGAGAGTGTCGGTGTGAATCAGCCCTTTTCGAGAAAGCTCTTTCATCACCGCACCCACGCCGCCGGCCCGATCCAGATCCTCTAAGCGATGTGGTCCTGCGGGACTCAGATTGCACAGGTGAGGTGTCCTTTCACTCGCATGATTGAAAGCGTCAAGATCGATTCTTACGCCAGCCTCCCGGGCAATGGCCATCAAATGGAGAACCGTGTTTGTGGAACACCCCAGGGCCATGTCCACGGCCATGGCATTTGAAAAGGCCTCATCTGTCATGATTTTCTTGGGGGTTATTCTCTTTTTCAAGAGCATCATGACCTTCATACCTGCCTCTTTGGCCAGACGCGTGCGGGCAGCCATGACCGCCGGGATAGTGCCGTTGCCGGGAAGACCCATTCCGATGGCCTCAGTCAAACAGTTCATGGAATTGGCTGTAAACATCCCTGCACAGGAACCGCACGTGGGGCATGCCGTATCTTCCAGGACGACAAGCTCTCTTTCTTCCATCTTGCCGGAGCTTACCGCCCCAACCCCCTCAAAGACACTCACAAGGTCTGTCTTCTTACCGTCATGGGTGCCGGACAGCATGGGTCCACCACTCACAATAATTGTGGGCAGGTTGAGCCGGGCTGAAGCCATAAGCATCCCTGGAACGATCTTGTCACAGTTTGTCACCATCACCATGGCATCAAATGCATGGGCGATGGCCATCACCTCAATGGAGTCCGCAATCAGCTCTCGACTTCCCAGGGAGTACTTCATCCCTATATGGTTCATGGCAATGCCGTCACAGATCCCGATAGTGCCAAAGGCAATCGGTGTGCCGCCTCCAATGCGGACACCAGCCTTTACTGCACTGACGATGCGGTCCAGTTCCACGTGCCCTGGTATGATATCGTTGGCGGAATTGGCAATTCCGACCAGCGGCCGCTTCAGCTCTTCATCCGTATACCCCATAGCCTTAAACAGGGCTCGATGGGGGGCCCGCTCAATACCGACCTTCACGCTGTCGCTCTTCATTCATGTCCTCCGGGTTGCTTGATGGTTAAGTATGCGAAAGTTTATACTGAAAACTGTCCTCCAATGCCTGCCAGCTCGCCTCAATTATGTCCGTGGAGACCCCTATGGTACTCCATACGCTTTTTGGGTCGCGAGAGTCGATAAAGACCTTCACGCGGGCCGATGTGCCCTCACTGCCTTCAATCACTCTAACCTTAAAATCAACAAGGTGCATTCTCTCCAAGTCCACTAGGAAGAATTTGTTCAGGGCCTTTCTTAAGGCGTTGTCCAGAGCGCTTACAGGGCCGTCCCCTTCTGCCGCAGTAATCTCTTGTTGGTCCCCCACGGAAATTTTGATGGTGGCATAGGCCCTGCATGGCAAATCCTTGTCCTTTTCAATGGCCACCCGGAAGGATTCCAGGTTGAACAGCGGTTTGAACTGACCGGTAAGTCTTTTCAACAACAGCTCAAATGAGCCTTCTGCCGCATCAAACTGATACCCCTCATGCTCCAAGCGCTTTATCTCCACAGCAATTCTCTTACTATCAAACCCATTTCCCCCCAGCTCTATTCCGAGTTCCTTGGCTTTGTAATCCACACTGCTCTTGCCGCACAGATCAGACATTAGAACCCGGCGTTCGTTTCCCGTGGCCTCTGGATCCATATGTTCATAAGCCTTTGGCGTCTTCATGATTGCGTTCACATGAATACCCCCCTTGTGGGCGAAGGCGCTTGCCCCCACAAAGGGCCGTCCGTTAAACGGAGTCATGTTTGCCACCTCGCTCACATAGCGCGACACCTTTGTGAGACGGCGCAGGTTCTCCTCGGTCATACAAGCCAGCCCCATCTTGAGTTGCAGGTTCGGAATGACCGAGGTCAAATCAGCGTTACCGCATCGCTCTCCGTACCCATTCACGGTTCCTTGGACCATCACAGCTCCAAGGCGAACCGCAGTAAGGGTATTGGCAACAGCCAGACCGCAATCGTTGTGCGCATGTATGCCGATTGTGGCTGAGATCTTCGGACAGACCTCCTCCATGATCTCCTGAATCTCAAAAGGCAGCGTGCCCCCGTTTGTGTCGCACAGGACAATAACATTCGCCCCACCCGAAACCGCAGCCCTCACTGTCTCCAAGGCATATTCCGGATTGTTCTTGTAGCCGTCAAAGAAGTGTTCGGCATCATAGATGACCTCCCTGCCGCAAGACCGAAGACAGGCCACAGTGTCTTCAATCATGGCCAGATTTTCTTCCAAGGTGTTGCCCATTACCTCCCTGACGTGAAGATCCCACGTCTTGCCGAAAATGGCCACCGCAGGAGTCTCAGCCCCAAGGAGCGCCTTTACGTTTCCGTCTTGGTTGCAAGCGGTATTGGGTTTTCTTGTGCTTCCAAAGGCCGTGAGGCGAGCGTGGCTGAAAGGGACCTTTACGGCAAGCTCAAAAAAGCGTGTATCTGACGGATTAGACCCGGGCCAGCCCCCCTCGATGTAATCAATGCCGACGGCATCGAGTTTTTGCGCAATTCGGACCTTGTCTTCGGCAGAAAAATTGATCTTTTCTCCCTGTGACCCGTCTCTCAATGTTGTGTCATAAACCAGAATTGATTCCATCGTGCAAATCCTCAAATAAAGACTTCTAGTAACACTTCACCTGTCTGAAAAAAAGCCAGAGGGAGCAAAATCGGGCTTTTTTCAAAGAGCCCAATTCACGCCCAGGCCTTTGAACAAAAAAAATCCGTTACCAGGCAGCCTGATAACGGATTTTGCGATTGCTGTTCCCGCAAATCTAGACCATCACCAAGCCACCGGCCGGCAGCAGGGTATAATGTACCCTACTACACCTACGATGCTAATAATAATGCTGGTAATGGCCTCAGGTTTTTTCATCGATCACCGCGGTTTTCAGATCTATGTGACAGGCTAACCGGCCGCTAGCATGCTGTCAAGTCTTTTTTGGTATATGTAACCAACATCATTTTCGAAATCATAGCCAAGCGTAATAGTAGCCTTGCGAGGCCTTTCCTCAATGCACTTCTTGCTCACGATGAAATTCGTAAAGAAAAAAACGTATGTCAAGAAAGCGGCAACCAGAATGGCAATCACCACAATCCATTTGCGAATCGGATGCTCCTTTAAATAACGGTCACCCTCTTCATAGGTCGGATTTCGCCTTTGTGCCTTTCTCCTGTCAACGAATTCAGGATATACAGGGTTGCGATATCTCGGATCAATGTGTTGCCGTCGATCCTTACCCGTGCGCCGCTCCTCAG
>CAZCWQ010000098.1:0-11548 GCA_964502365.1 uncultured Desulfobacterales bacterium
GAATAACCTTCCTCTTTAAGATGCCGCGCAAAGGCCAAAGACTGATCTTCTTCACCATGGACAACGGCAATTTTTTTAATGCTCAAGTTGGATTCCCTTAAAAAGCGTTTCATTTCATTTTTATCCCCGTGTGCGCTGAAGCCGCCTAGACTGACGACGTGAGCCTTCAGGGGATAATCCTTATTGAGGAATCTTAGCATGGGCGGAGGACCGCGCCTGCCAGACTTTTCATACGCCCTGCCACGTTCAAGAATACGCCGACCAAGGGTGTTCTGGGCCATAAAGCCGACGATCAGAATCGTTGTCTTCGGGTTGTGGATCTTGTAACGCAGGTGATGCAGAATCCGTCCAGCCTCACACATACCCGAGGCCGCAATGACGATATGCGGAGCATTCTCGCGGTTAAGCGCTATGGATTCCTCGACAGACTGAACAAAATGAACCCCTTTAAAGGAAAAGGGGTTCTGGCCCTTTTGCAGAAAGTCTTGATGCGCTTCTGTGTCATAGACTTCAGGGTGTTCTCCGAATACCCGGGTTATGTTGATTGCCAGCGGGCTGTCCACGAATACCGGAACCCGGGGAACTTGATCTTCATTGCGAAGTTCATGCAGCAAGTATAACAGTTCCTGAGTGCGCCCGAATGCGAAGGCGGGAATTAACACCGTGCCGCCCCGGTTGAAGGTATCCACCAGCACCTGTTTCAGATGCGGCTTCAGATCGTGTACTGGGGCATGAAGGCGGTCACCGTAGGTGCTTTCCATGATAAGCATGTCTACCCGCCGGTCTTCTTCTGCAAAATCAAGCGCTGGATTCTTGATGATCGGTTTGTTGAATCGGCCGATGTCTCCAGTATAACCGATGGTTAGCATCCTGCCATTCTCCTTGGCCTTGATGATGGTTATGGCAGAGCCAAGGATGTGTCCTGCATCGTATAGCGTGCAGGTCGAATCCTTTCCGATGGTGATCGAGTGCCGATAGGGATAGCTGTCAAAATAGGTAAGGGCTTGCCGCGAGTCTTCAGAACTATAGAGTGGTCGGACTCCTTCTAGGTGGTAATAATCGATCATTTCGTTGATGGTCTCAGTCTTCAGTGCGTGGCGGTCTTTCTTCAAGAGCCCTTTAATCTCTTTGAGTCCTCTCTTGGAAATTCTTTTTGCACGTCTGGACTTTCCTATGTGGGCAAGGGCCGATCTGACAGTCTTGTAATTAAGATAGGCGGCATCCGATTCCTGGATGTGAGCGCTGTCTGCAAGCAAATATTCGCATGCGGCTGCGGTAGCGCGTGTGCACACAATGCGTCCCACAAAGTCGCGCTTGGTCAACAGCGGAATACGCCCGGAATGATCGATGTGGGCGTGGGACAGTACCAAGTTGGTGATAATCCGCGGGTCAAATGGCAAGGTCCTATTCTTTTCCGCGCTCTCCCTGCGGCGACCCTGAAACATTCCGCAGTCGAGCAGAATGCGGTCATTTTCGGTAGTGAGAAGATGCATCGAGCCGGTCACTTCACGTACCGCCCCGTAAAAAGTCACGTGCATTAAACGCCTCCTCTTTCAACTTGGCGTGGCGTAAGTCATGTTGTGAAATGGTCTTAGTATTTCTATCTGTTCCCCACGAGATTTCTAAAGGATCACAGTCCGCTTGATGGTCTTTACGACTTCGTCTGGATCATCGATTATACTCACCAGGTCCACATCTTCAGAAGAGATTAATTTGCGCTTCAAGAGGCTGCCTCGTACCCATTCCCACAGCGTGCCCCAATGATCAGAGCCTACAAGAATCACAGGAAACGGTTTGATCCGCTTAGTCTGGATGAGCGTAATCGCTTCAAAGATCTCGTCCAGCGTTCCAAAACCCCCGGGCATTCCTACGTATGCCTGGGCGTATTTCACGAAAATCACCTTTCTGACAAAAAAATACTTAAAGTCCAGTCTTATGTCCGCGTAAGGATTGGGCTTTTGCTCCAGGGGCAGACCGATGTTGAGACCAACAGACCTTCCGCCTCCTTCTCTAGCGCCCTTGTTACCCGCCTCCATGATCCCCGGGCCTCCGCCAGTGATGATATGGTAACCGCTCTCAGCCAATTTCCTGGCAATCACCACGGTCTTTTCATATGTTTCCTCCCCAGGCCTGCTACGGGCAGAGCCAAAGATGGAAACACAGGGATAGATGTCGGACAAGGCCTCGAAGCCATCAACAAGTTCGGCCAAGATCTTAAAAAGTCTCCAGGACTCACTTACGGAAATTGCATCAATCAAATATTGTCTTTCTGACATGCTCATACTCCTCTTTCCCCAGTCTTGTAAAAACCCCTGCAAGGTTCTCTGATTGAGAGCTGTGCATAACCTCGAAAACCTCATATCAAAGAGCGAACGAGGTTATGCAACGCTATCCGATCCTTTATACGCTAATTGAGCGAAAAGCAACGGCTGCACGGGATCGAGTGCGCAAACCAGAAGCCCTTCTTTGCTCGACTGTTGACCCAACTGCGGCTACTTTCAAACAGAGGGTTCAGTGATGTCCCTCACACAGTCCTTGAGTTGTTCCCAGGCCTTTTGGACGTGGTCTCTTGAAGTGTCTGTCTGACCAATACAGAGACGCAATGCAAACTTACCGTTCAGCTTAGTGTGAGTAATAAACATCTTTCCGGACCGGTTAACCTTATCCATAAGATCTCTGTTGATTCGCTCAATCTGCTCCTCAGTCAAGCTCTGATGGGAAGGATTATACCGGAAACAGACCAGGCTGATCGTCACAGGCGCCATCATGTCGAAGTATGGATCCTTGACGATCCACGACTCCAACTCTTTTGCAAGAGCTATGTGGGCCCGAACCTTTTCTTGGAGCCCCCTGATTCCGAAATGCCGAATGACAAACCAAAGCTTGAGAGCCCTGAAACGCCGTCCCAAAGGGATCCCCCAATCGCGAAAATTCTTGACTCGGCGATCAACTTCGGTCTTCAGATACTCGGGCAAGATTTCAAATGTTGAGGTCAGGAGTTTGGAGTCCTTGCAAAAGTATGCTGAACAGTCGAAATTGGTAAACATCCATTTGTGTGGATTGAAAACAAGGGAGTCCGCATAATCAATGCCGTCAAGGATGTGGCGCATCTCCGGAAGAATGGCTGCGGTTCCGGCCATAGCAGCATCGACGTGGAGCCAAAGGCCGTGACGCTCACATATCTCCCCTATAGGCCTCAATGGATCCATGGCTGTTGAAGAAGTAGTGCCGACCGTGGCTACCACACAGCACGGTGCATATCCATCCTTCCTATGAGCATCAACGGCCTTTTCCAGTTCCTCTGGAATCATGGCAAAGTCTGCCCCAGTGGGAATAAGATGTAAGTTCTCTTTGCCGAAGCCGGCGATCTTTGCCCCCTTTTCAACAGAGGAATGGGCCTCTTTTGAGGCATATACGATGAGCCTTTGACCTGCTGCTTCCTGAAAACCGCGTTTGTTGATCTCAAAGCCCGTTGTTCGTTCCCTGGCGCAAAGAAGGGCACACAGGGTTGAGGTTGAAGCCGTATCCTGGATCACTCCAGTAAAGCCCTCTGGAAGCGCCAGCATCTGACGAAGCCAGTCCATCACAACCTCCTCCAGTTCTGTTGCCGCAGGAGAAGTTTGCCATACCATGCATTGGGCGCCTAGGGCTGCTGTCAGAAACTCTGCCAGGATCGATGGACGGCTGGCATTTGCAGGAAAATAGGCAAAGAAGGAGGGGTGTTGCCAATGGGTTATCCCAGGCAAAATGATCCGTTTGAAATCGTCGAGAACGACTTCCATCTCCTCAGACTCCTCAGGAGGTGTCCGGGGAAGCTGATCTCTGATCTCACCGGGTTCAACCTGGGCTAGAACCGGGTATTTTTCTATATTCTCCATGTAGTCAGCGATCCAGTCTACTACAGTGTGTCCGTACTTTCTGAATGTTTCACTATCCATCGTGACTTCCCCTTTCTGATCGAGGTTCTACCCTTCCAAGAAGCAAAAGACGTAATCTATTGATCATCTGATCATCGGGCAATTCATGTATCGCCCCTACTGCATCAATTCCAGCATGCCCACCGTCAGCCATGGAACGTAGGTAATAACCAACACGACTGCCGCCATCATCAAAAGGAATGGCAGGGCATAGCGGGAAACACTGGTAAGGGGCTTCTCGAAGCGAAAGGAAGCGAGAAACAGATTCATGCCGACCGGTGGTGTTAAATAGCCTAACTGCAGATTGGCCAGAAAAACAATGCCGAGATGGGCGGGATGGATGCCAAACGAGTCGGCCATGGGCAGTAGCAGAGGTGTAACTACCACCAGCGCGGCGTATATATCCATCAAGCATCCAACCAAGATGAGCCCTCCATTTAACGCCAAAAGGAACAACCACCTGGTATGCAGGTGTTTTATCCCCCAAGCAGCAGCAAGCATCGGGATCTGGGCGTCAACAAGATAGCTCGTCAGTCCCATGGCCACGCCAAGAATGATGAGCACGCCCCCCACCAAGGTTGTACATTTGACCAGCATGGTTAGAAGTCCTCGTAGGTTCAGGTCACGATAAATCATGGCCTCCACAATCAACGCATAGACCGACAGGACAGCCGCCGCCTCTACCAGGGTACAAAATCCGCTGAAGATAACCACTAACACAATGACCGGCATGGCGACTTCCCATTTTGCCATCCAGATGGCGGCAGCAGCTTCGCGAACTGAAAAAGGTGCCCGGCCCGCATCGGACTTTAACCCTCGCCACATGCAAGCGAGACAGATGGGAACAATGAGCAACACACCCGGTAAGAGTCCAGCCTTAAACATGTCAATAATCGGCACCTGTGCAATTACGCCATAGAGGATGACAACAAGGCTCGGGGGCAACAACAACCCCAGGCTGCCTGTTGAGGTCAGCAGGCCTATTGAAAATTTCTCTCCAAAACCACTCTTTAAGAGCACGGGCAGCAGGAGGCCGGCCAGTGCAAGAATAGTTACACCGGATGCCCCAGTGAACGTAGTAAAGAAGGCGCACAGTACCGTGGCGGCTACCGCCAATCCACCCGGAATCCATCCGAATAAGGCCTTAAAGACACGAATGAGGCGTTCGCTGGCCTTAGCCTCAGAAAGAATAAAGCCGGCCAGGGTAAACAGCGGTATAGTGGGAAAGATCGGTGATGCCACAATACGATACGTCTCCGCCGGTATGGCGGCCACAGTTACACCATCTCCCCAGAAAAGGAACAGAGCTGTACCACCCAGCAGAATGAAGATGGGCGCTCCAAGGATTGCTGCTACGCCCAGCAATATGATACCTGGCAAGACAAGTTGTGAAGCCGAGCCTGTAGACAGACCTGGCAACAGGATTATTGAGACAAGACTGAACCCAATAAGTGCCCTGACCCAAGCGCGATTTGATGCACGGAGAACAAAACGAAGGGCCATGACGGCGAAACCAAAGGGCATGACAGCTTCGGCAACCCAGACTGGTATCCACCCTGCGACATGTGTCAACCCGCCGCTCTCAAAGAGACCAAATGGTTCGAGCCAATGCTCGATAAAGTCAGGAATGATGTCTGCCATCCAGTTGGGTAACGCAGGCGCTTCGGCAACGACCAATTGCAGGCTCGCACCAAACAGTGCAAGGCAAACAGCACTTGATACAAAGGCAATCAGGCAATCAACAACAGGGCCCACGGACAACGGAAGCCAGTTGACCGCTGCGGCGATCTTGAGGTGTTTGCCTTCCCGCGTGGCGAGCATGGCGCCGAGGAATCCGATCCACAAAGTGAGGTGTTGGAGATAATCTGTTGCACCCGGAATCCCGGTACTGACGCAGGTGCGGCAAGCCCATGCGGCAACAGGGATCAACGCCATAAGGAGCAGCGCTGCGGCCAAGATGGCGTCTTCAGTCCGGCCTGCCAACCAGGCCAGCCGTCCAAAGATGCTTGATGAGGGTCTTGCGATGTGGCTGTGATGGTTCATTTGAAATTACGGTAAACCTAAAGGTATGTCACTGCTCAGACAGTGCGAGTAGATTATTTCTTTGGGGACTCATGGAGGTTCCTGGTCCGGCGGTATTCGTCCAGCACACTGCGAACGCGGTCGAACATCTTCTTTGAAAAACGTGGTCCCACAAAGGCCGGATACCCTTTTTCCCGAACAAGCACTGCCCATTGTTTCTCAACTTCCGGCGAAACCGGATGAATCATAAGCCCGTGGTTCTTCATGGCCGTAACCGCCTCTTGCTCCAGCGTACGGATTCGCTTCTGTAACCGGGTTCCGGCTTGACGGGCAGCGGTTTCAAGCTGTGCGCGCAAACCCGCAGGAATCCTATTCCACTGTTTCATTGAGACAACTGTTGTTGCGGGAAGGGGTTGCCATCGAAGGTCAGTCATATGAGGTGCAAATGCAAACCACTGGAACGATAACGCCGCGGCTGGGGGTGCGGCAAACGAGTCCACTAGTCCGGTTTGCAGTGATGGTAGCAAGTCGGTAATCGCCAGGGGAACTGGATTGAATCCCGAGGCCTTCACAAGCTCCATATAAGTTGTATCCCAACCCCACAGGAAGAGTCTGCGTTTCTTCATATCGTTGGGTGTGATGACCGGTTCCTTTGTGAAAAAGTGTACCCAACCCGTCGTACTCCAAGTGAGAACCTTAAAACCCTTTTTGGCCAAGCGTGCCTCGAATTCAGGACCCAGCTTTTCTATAACGTAGTCAAACTCCCCATCTGTCCGGACCAACATAGGAAACGATATCGCCTCGATATCGGGAACAATATCGATCAGCGTGACGGTCGTGAGAGCCGTGGCATGCAACTGCCCGATGCGGATTTTACGCAACATGTCCTTTTCGTCACCAGCCACGCCCCCGGCATAGATCCTCACTGTAACCTGGCCACCACTCAATTCCTTCCATCTTTGGGCCACTTCCATCAGTGTTTCATGCCAGGGCGAGCCTTCGGGCGCCACCGTACCGAGCTTGATTACTTGTGAGAATGCAGGACTAACTCCAAAGGCAAGCAAGAAAATGCATGCCCAAAGGGTAACCACTTTCACGGTTGAGTCTCCTCAAAATCCACAAAGAGGTCTCCTCTGTGGTCTAACAGCCAGCGAGCCCTTTCCTGGGCCAACGTATTGACAAGCCGCAATTCAGGCACAGCATCCGGATCGATGGCCAGGGCTGTGTGCAAGAGGTCTTTAAACATTATATAATCTTGTTTGCGGACTGCCACAGATGATGCGAGCAATACATAAGGCAAAGCCTTCTTGCCCTGTGTGATCTCCACAGCGCGATGAAAATGCCCTAGGGCTCGTTTTGCACTTCCACCCATGGCGTCTGCCCGGCCTCCGTCATAACTGATGAAGAACTCATGAATGGCCCCGCGATCAAAGTCTTCATCGAGTTGCAGGGCCCGGCGCATCATGGCCTCTACAATGGGAAGCTCTGCCACCAGAGACATGTTGTTCACATCTGTGGAGATAGCCCCTGCCCAACCCGCTGCCGCCCAAAAGAGAAGTGGCACCTGTCTTTTTGACAATCCTTGTAGGGCCTGTCGAGGGTCCTTACGGAGTTTCTCCTCAAAGTCCGGCCAATCAAGGGCCAGACCGGCCAAGGCATAGGTTCGTCCGCGCAGATATAGTCTTGTTGCTCGTCGTCGAAGATGCCGTGCACGCCTGAAATCCAGTCCTTCTGATCTGTCTGCCTCAGCGTGGACAAATGCATTGGCATACGTTACGAATCCACCGGCTGTAGCCAACAGGAGATCCTGATCCTTCGGGTTTGAAGCGAGCAGTGCTTCATAGGTCTTGAGGACAAATGGCAAGGCTTCGCGAATCAACTCGGGATCATCGTCCTCAACAAAGACATCTGATCCAGAAGGGCTCAAAAAAATGCCGGCAATATCACCAAGTGCAGCTTGGCGTAATGTTCCACATCCGCTTTCCAGCAAAAAGATAAAGGCCAGCGCAATGAAATAGGCTGTTGGAGAGGAGACTTTCGTGATGGATGCCAAAGTCATTGAATTTATTGTGACATGAGAAGCAAATAGATGCAAGGTCCAAGCCGGGATTTTGAACCTTTTTTTGTTGGCGTCTTTGGGTTTATCCTAACCGCGGCGAATTGGTTTCAGGGAGGGTATTATTCCCCCGGCAATTTGTGGTAATATGGTAGATTATACGGGCGAGAAAGGAATGAGATCTCATAGGCAGAGTTGATGAACTCGCATACTCCATTCAAATCCGGCTATGTTGCCATTATTGGTGCGCCTAACGTGGGAAAATCAACCCTGTTGAACCAACTTCTCGGCCAAAAGATTGCAATGACTTCGGAAAAACCACAGACTACCCGCAACCGCATCCTCGGTATTGCCCATCTGCCTCAGGCCCAGCTCATATTTTTGGACACTCCGGGCATTCATCGGGCCAAAGGGCCTTTGAACGTGCGCCTCGTAGAGGTGGCCCTGAAGGTCTTAGAGGATGTGGATTTGGTGGTGTTCATTACCGACGCTGCTTTCCCAAACCAGGTATCAGATCAAATCATTGTGCAGTCTTTGACAAGGAAAAACCTGCCGGTCATTCTCGCCATTAATAAGATCGACCTGGTAAATAAGGAAACACTGCTTCCCCTCATGGATCAGTGGCGCAACGCCTATCCATTCGAGGCCATCGTGCCGATTTGTGCCTTGGAAGGGACCCAAATAAACAGATTGGTATCAGAAATGGCCGCCATGATTCCAGAGGGACCAAAGTATTATCCTGATGACAGCGTAACTGACATGCCGGAACGCTTCATCGCAGCAGAGATGATCAGGGAAAAAGTGTTTCGCCTCACTGGCGAGGAGATTCCCTATGCTGTGGCGGTCACGGTGGAGTCCTTTAAGGAGCGCAACGGGGCAAACCTTATCGACATCCAGGCCACCATACATGTGGAACGGGAATCTCAAAAACCTATCATCATAGGCAAGGGAGGACAAATGCTAAAGCGTATCGGAACGCTTGCCAGAGAAGAGATCGAACATATGGTTGGGTGCAAGGTGTTTTTGAAGTTGTGGGTCCGGGTTCAGAAAAACTGGACTCGAGATGAAAGGGTTATTAGGAAATTCGGATACTAACATGATTCTATCCTTTCATCCAAACGTTGTTGCTCACGAGAACATCCTGTGCGCAGGCAGGCTGCCAAACCAGGAGGACCTGGCGGCTATTTGTCGCGCTGAGGCCGTCATCCTGCCTCAGGGGTGCAATGAAGCCCTTTACAGGATGTGCCGCAGGCATTGTGCCCGTGTATTTCCTAACTATGATGCCCGCTTTGATTTCCCGGGCAAACTTGGCCAGGCCCGTCTGTTTCAAAAAGTGGGCGCTCCCTTTCCCCTGACCTACGCCTTTGACGGGGTATCTTCCTACCATAGCCAAGAAGGACAAGAACGTCATAATTATCCCTTAGGATTTCCTTGCGTTTTCAAGTTTGACTGGGGCGGAGAGGGTGAAGAGGTGTATCTGCTGGAAACCGACCAATCATTGCGACAGCTCCTGGAAAGGGCCACGCGCCTGGAGCAAGAGGGCCGGAAAGGGTTTATTCTTCAGCGACATATTCCTTGCGGCGGACGGAGCCTGCGAGTGGTAATTATCGGAGACCAGATGGTTAGCTACTGGCGCCGGCAACCAGATGGTTCTGGATTTCTCATTAACCTGAAGGCTGGAGCAGTTATTGATCATGGGTCAGACCCTCAGCTTCAGGAGGCAGGCAAGACAGCCGTCAAAGGTTTTTGCTCAAAGACCGGAATCAATCTTGCAGGTTTTGATCTCCTTTTTCCAGATAACGACCAGGGAGCCAACCCATTTTTTCTTGAGATCAATTTCTTTTTCGGAAGACGGGGCCTGGGAGGATCTCTGAGATATTATGAAATGCTCGACAAAGGGATCGAGCAATGGCTTGGGGACATGGGACTAACCCTGAGCCTTTGAAGTTTTCGGCCTCGGGTCCCTTCCTCTTCCACGTGTTTGTCTTTTCTTGGACACCCTTGACCGCCGCAAACGACTTGATGTGGCCCCTTTGCGTCTTCGCCGAGAGGGCTTGGCCCGGTCCTTTTCGTACCAATCATCCTCAGCCCATTTGACCCTTATCTTTTCTCCGGCCAGTTTTTCCACAGCCTCCAGGTAGTATACATATTTCTCACACGCCAGGGTGATGGATCTGCCGCTCTTGCCAGCTCGACCGGTCCGTCCGATTCGGTGGATATAGTTTTCAGGGTCTTGAGGGATATCGTAATTGATGACGATGTCAATATCTTCCACGTGAATACCGCGGGAAGCCACATCAGTGGCCACCAGGATTTTAACCTCCCCGGCCTTAAACTGTTGCATGATCTTGAGGCGTTTCTTCTGTTGCACCGTGCCGGTGATGCCGAAAGCGGAAAAGCCATTGCCCTTCAGCTTGCGTGCGAGCATCTCTACGCCTGTTCGCGTATTGGCGAAGATCAGCACACTGTTCCATTGCTCGCGCTTTAAAAGTCCGAGCAAGAGGTTTAGCTTCACTTCGTTTCCCACATGGTAGAGGACCTGGTCTATCTCATCCACGGTGATCTTTTCGGGATCAGCAAAGACCTGTTGTGCGTTATTCATGTGCTCATAGGCCAGTTCCATCACCGCATATGAGAGCGTGGCAGAAAAAAGCATGGACTGTCGTTTGTTATAACGAGGCAATCGTCTAAGAAGGTAACGGAGATCTTTCAGGAAGCCCATATCAAAGAGGCGGTCTGCTTCATCGATAACCAAGATACGTACATTCTTGGGGCGGAAAACTTTTTGCTTCATGTAGTCAATAAGGCGACCAGGAGTGGCAACGACGATATCAGTGCCTTTCCGAAGGGCCTTTTCTTGTTTCAGGTAGTCAATACCGCCAAAGACCGGCAGCACTTCAAAATCTGTGTGGCTTCCCAGAAGCTTGGCCTCTTCACAGATCTGCACAGTAAGCTCGCGAGTCGGGGCGATGATCAGAGCACGGGGACCTGGACCTTTTGGTGCTGGTTCTCTGATGAGGCGATCAAAGATCGTAATGAGAAAGGCGGCTGTCTTTCCAGTGCCGGTCTGGGCCTGGGCAGCTATATCATTGCCTTTAAGGGTAAGAGGAAAGGAAAGGGCCTGAATGGGTGTGCATGCAGTGAACCCGGCAGCTTCTATTCCCTTAAGGACCTCCTGAGGGAGACCAAATTCTGTAAACAAGACGTGCTTTGTCTCTATGGCCGAAGCTGTCATAACGTAACCAACACAAACAGGAGGCACAAGATCCGAGAGCCTTGGCTTCCTTTGAGACCTTTGCAGAACCTCGCCTCGCTCTTTGATAGGCCCTGTACAACTATAGGCCACCATTGGGGCCTTTGCAAGGCAAACACCAATTGCTGCCTTTTTCCTTGAAACCACAAACAGGGTGCTTTAACGTTGATGTAATGGCAAAATTGATAAAATCGTAAAAAGTCAATAATGAGGTTGTTGGGTGAAAAGAGCGACGCCAGGCTATACAAAGCTCTCAGGAAAGAGTCCCCTCGTACATGAAAGGCTTGCCCTTTGAATCCT
>CAZCWQ010000099.1:0-11516 GCA_964502365.1 uncultured Desulfobacterales bacterium
CTTAAGTCAATGCAACGCCTACAGACTTTCGATAGACTCCGTTCAAAAATGAGGATGTTTTTGGGACCTCATCAACAGCGGAGCTAAGCATTTATAAAGGAGAAACACTATGTTTTGTTACCAGTGTGAACAAACAGCCAAAGGCGAAGGTTGCACCAAAATCGGGGTGTGCGGTAAACAACCAGGCGTTGCAACCCTTCAGGACCTCTTGATCTATGCACTGAAGGGACTGTCTCTCTACGCCGTTGAGGGACGCAAAGTCGGCATCAACGACCACGAGGTCAACGTATTCACCTGTGAAGCCGGATTTTCCACACTGACCAATGTAGATTTTGATCCGGAGAGGTTCCCGCCACTGATCAACCGCTGTGTAACGCTCAGAGAGAGCCTGAAAGAGAAAGTGAGGGGAGCAGGTGGCAAGGTCGATTTTCCTAATGGTCCTGCCGCTTTCAGACCTGAGACGAGCTTGGAAGGCTTAGTTAAACAGGGCGAAACAGTGGGGCTAAAGTCCGACTCGACCATTGATCCAGACATCCTGTCCCTCCAACATACCTTGCTATTCGGCATAAAGGGTGTATGCGCATATGCGGATCATGCCCAGATCCTGGGACAGGAGGACGATAGGGTTTATGCCTTTATCCATGAAAGTCTTGCCGCTACCCTGAACAAGGACTTGACTCTGGACGACTGGGTCGGACTGGTTTTAAGATGCGGAGAAATCAACCTCAGGACTATGGAGTTGCTTGACGCTGCCAACACCGGGACCTATGGCCATCCGGTTCCCACCAAGGTGCCCCTTGGCGCAAACAAGGGAAAGGCTATCTTGGTTTCCGGCCATGACCTCAAGGATCTGGAAGAGATCCTGAAACAAAGCGAGGGCAAGGGGATCTATGTCTACACCCATGGTGAGATGCTCCCCTGCCATGGTTATCCGGAATTGAAGAAGTACTCTCATTTTTACGGGCATTTCGGAACAGCCTGGCAGAATCAAATACGTGAGTTTGGCAAGTTTCCAGGTGCGATTTTGATGACCACGAACTGCATCCAGAAGCGACAAGGATCGTACAAGGATAATATCTTTACCACCGGCCTGGTTGGCTGGCCGGGTGTTAGTCATATTGCTGACAAGAACTTTGCACCTGTCATTGAAAAGGCCCTTGCCATGCCGGGGTTTGCCGAAGACACCAATGGTCGGCATGTCATGTGTGGGTTTGGGCGCAATGCTGTTATGGGCGTCGCGGACAAGGTGATCGAGGCTGTAAAAGGCGGGGCGATTCGGCACTTCTTTCTTGTGGCCGGATGTGACGGCGCAAAACCAGGCCGCAATTACTATACGCAATTTGTGGAGCAGGTCCCCAAAGACTGCGTGGTCCTTACTCTTGCCTGTGGCAAGTTTCGTTTCTTTGACAAGGACCTGGGAGATATCGGCGGAATTCCCAGGCTTTTAGATATGGGCCAGTGCAATGATGTATACTCGGCCATCCAGATTGCAGTGGCCCTTTCCAAGGCCTTTAATGTGGAGGTTAACGAACTGCCGCTGAGCATGATCCTTTCCTGGTATGAACAAAAGGCCGTGGCTATCTTGCTCACCCTTTTTTACCTGGGCATAAAGAATATCAGGTTGGGACCGAGTCTTCCGGCCTTTGTTACGCCAAACGTGTTGGATGTTTTGGTGAAAAATTTCAACGTTATGCCCATTAGTACCCCAGAGGATGATCTCAAGGCCATCTTGGGATGAAATCGAAACGCGATTTCATGCAAACCGACTGCGCCGCTGTTTAGACAATTAGTTGGGAGCAAATCATGAAATGTCCTGGACAAGACACCCGATACTGGAAGCCTGGGGCCATCTTTGAGGCCACGTGTCCCAAATGTGGTCAAGTAGTGGAATTCTTCAAGGACGACACGACTCGAAGGTGCAAGAAATGTGGGCACAAGTTCATTAATCCAAAGATGGATTTTGGCTGCGCCTCGTACTGTCAATACGCTGAACAGTGCCTGGGAGGCCTGCCGCCTGAGCTGCTGGCACAAAAAGAGGACCTCTTGAAAGACCGTGTGGCCATTGAGATGAAGCGTTATTTTGGGCATGATTTCAAGCGGATCGGTCATGCCGCAAATGTGGCTAGATACGCTGAACAAATTGTCAGGGAAGAAAAGGGGGATCCTGCGGTAGTCTTGTGCGCGGCTTATCTCCACGATATCGGCATCCACGAGGCGGAGCGAAAATACAACAGCACAGCGGCCAGGTATCAGCACAAAGAAGGCCCTCCAATTGCCAAGGAGATCCTCACCAGGTTAGGGGCACGGCAGGAGCTCATGGACGAGGTCTGCGACATTGTGGGGCATCACCATCATCCAAGAGATGAAGAGACATTGAATTTTAAGGTCGTCTATGATGCGGATCTAATTGTAAACCTTGAAGAGCAACAAAAGCAGAAAAAGACCAAAAGAGAAAAGCTGGCCAAGATTATTGAGAAGAATATGTTTACTGATACTGGAAAGAGGTTGGCCAGGAAGGCTTTGCTAAGTGAGGAAAATGAAAGTGAAGAGAAAGATTATTCAGATAGACGATGAGCTTTGCGATGGCTGCGGCCAGTGTGTTCCCTCTTGTGCCGAAGGGGCAATCCAGATCATTGACGGCAAGGCAAGGCTGCTGGCCGACAAATACTGCGACGGTCTGGGCGCGTGCCTGGGAGAATGCCCTACAGGGGCCCTTTCCATAGTGGAACGGGAAGCGGAAGAATTTGACGAAGAGGCAGTTGGAGCATACTTGAGTTCAAAGGCCCAAAAGGCGGCCTCTGAAGAGACATCCCTGCCCTGCGGGTGTCCTTCAGTTCAACTCCAGACCTTTGTGCCGTGCCAGAAGGCCAACGAACCGGCTGTCCAAGAAAGCCTGGTGTCTGCCCTTTCCCACTGGCCTGTTCAGATCAGATTGGTACCTGCTGGAGCACCATTTTTGAAAGGGGCGAATCTATTGGTAGTAGCGGACTGCGTGCCTGTTGCCTATCGCAGTTTCCACCAGGATTTTCTGAAAGGGAAGGTGGTCTTGGTAGGGTGCCCCAAGTTTGACAACGCACAGGAATACATCCAAAAATTTGCCGAGATCTTTAATACGGCAGATATCAAGACTGTCACCGTCGTGGTCATGGAGGTGCCCTGCTGCAACGGCCTGCCTATGATCGTTGAAAAAGGCATGAGCATGGCCGACAAGAAGATCTCCACGCAAAAGGTAGTGATCAGCCCAAGGGGCCAGATTCTGACAAGGGAAAGGGTGGCAGCCGACTGCCACCTCTAACACCAGGAGGGGAATATGAAAAAAATAATCATACCCGGCATCTTCATCGCCATAGGGATTATTGTGGCCTTCCCACTTTTCAGCCTCAGCTATTACACCATGGTTCGCACAACAACACCTCAATTTTGCGCGTCGTGCCACGAAATCCAATTTGCCTACAACGCTTGGAAGACCTCAACTCACGTTAACAATGCCCAGGGCTTTGTGGCCGACTGCATGGATTGTCACTTGCCTGCTCCACACGATACCTTTAACTTCTTTTACGCCAAGACCGCCCATGGCATTAAAGATATCATCCTTCATTTTACCCAAGACACTTACGATCATGAGCGTACCCGCGAGGCTGCTTATGCCTCCTTTAAGAACGAGCAGTGCCTGAAATGCCACCGCAACCTTCTGTATATACCTGATAAACGGGGAGCTATGCTGGCACACAGGTCGGTCGTCTATGCAAGAGAGGGCTATGAGAAAAGGTGTGTGGACTGCCATAGGAATCTCGTTCACAACGCCAGGGAGTTCTATCAGTATAAACAATACGGGCAGAACTATAGAGGCGTTGGTTTGTAGTACAGGGAAGACCGGAGAAACTTTAACACAGGACCAATAAGGAAAGGGAGGGGTGGTAAGATGAAGAAAGCACTGTCAATTGTCGTCTCAGTGGTTGGGCTGGCGGGTTTTGTGGTGTCAAATGCCACAGTTTCTCATGCCCAAGCAGGGAAGAACCTGCCCAAGGCAAAAGAATTCAGGATAGAGCGCAGCATGCCAAAAGAGGGTGTGGCCTGTATCGGGTGCCACAAGATGGAGAGTCCCGGCTTGTTTACCGACTGGAGCTACAGCCGTCACGCAAGCGCCAACATTACATGTCTTGACTGCCACCAGTCCGAGGCATTTGACCCGGACGTGAGTCAGGAACATTACAAGCAGTATGAGCGGTCAGACCAGAAATACGGCACCAGGGAATACAAGACCCCCGTATCAGCAGTAGTCACACCCAAAGACTGCTCCCGCTGTCACCCTGACGAAGCCAAGCAGTACAGTTTGAGTAAGCACGCGAACACAAAAGAGATTATCTGGAAGATCGATCCTTGGTTAAACCAAGGGATGAACAGCGACTTTGAACGGATATCTGGTTGTTTCCACTGCCACGGAACTGAAATGAAAGTTAAGGATGGGAAACTGGACCCAGAAACTTGGCCCAATGTGGGTGTCGGGCGTATTAATTTAGATGGAAGCAAGGGAAGCTGCACGAGTTGTCATACTCGACATCGTTTTTCTGTCATGGAGGCAAGAAAGCCCGAGGCCTGTGGCCAGTGCCATCTCGGACCTGATCATCCCCAGATTGAAATCTATATGGAGTCAAAGCATGGGGACATCTACACGGCTTTCGGCGGTCAATATAACTGGGATGCGGCTCCGGGAACCTGGACACCTGGCGTTGACTACCGCGGCCCGACCTGTGCATCTTGTCACATGTCCGGGGCAGGTTCGGTACTGACTTCCCATGATGTAACGGAAAGGCTTGCCTGGGAAACTCAGGCACCTTTGACAATCCGGCCATCTGACTTCAAACCCTTTCCGGCCAAGACCAACTTCCAGGTGGAAAGAGACAAGATGGCAGAGGTCTGCATGCAGTGCCATGGCAGGACCTGGGTGGACGATCATTTTTTTAAGTTGGATAAGGTGATTGGTGAATACAATGAGGTCTATTTCAAACCTGCAAAGAAGATGCTGGATGAACTTTATGACAAAGGCCTGCTGGACAAGACCAAGTTCTTTGATGAACGTTTGGAGGTTGAATACTACGAATTGTGGCATCATGAAGGGCGCAGGGCTCGGATGGGTACAGCCATGATGGCTCCGGACTACGCCTGGTGGCACGGTTTCTATGAGTGCAAGAAGCGGTACAACAACTATATGGAAGAGGCTCGGGAGCTAATCAAGCACAACGAGAAGGCATACAAGGCAGTAGATTTCCCGAACGCAACGGGCAATACCACCAAGCCAAAGGAGGTTTTCGGCAACGGGCTATAAGAACTGTACTTTGACCGGGGTGCTCCTTGCCCGCGAAGCACTGCCGTCAGGAAGACCCCCCCGCCCCAAAGGGCGGGGGCATCACTTGTCAAATGTTTGACACAGTAGCCTGTTGGGAAGGAAACCGACGGCACCCATATCTCATTGCCCCCTCAAGACACCATAATCGCATATCATTATATTAAATCTTTTTGGTGGCGAGACCGTTGATAACCTCGTCTCGCTCTTTGGTATGAGGTTTTTGTCGCTTTCCGAGGTTATGCAAGGCTCTTGTGGCCAACCTATTGGCATGATCCATGCTACACACCCTAATTGAGCGTAAACAAAATGAAGAAACATTAGATCGTATTAAGATTACAAGACATTGTTGGCTTTATGTGGGGTTTGGTATCTCTTCTATCAATGAACGATGTTTTTTCTTTTACATCTTCATTTTGTTTACCCTTCGGGAAAGCCGATAATACCCCATCTGCTGTGTTGCCTAGCCGCCGTACATTACTATGGCAGGCGGCGGGTCAAGGGTTCGCGGTAGCATACTACAGCTTCACCTTTGACGCCTTGCATCTGGGGCATCTTCGACTTTCGCTCAATTAGGGTAAGACTTCACTCGTCTCGGAAAGGAATCCCTGGAAGACGAACAGGCAACCCCGGCTCTGGAGGCTGGAGAACCCACAATAGGCTGATTCAGACAAGTAAGACTTTTCGCACGCAACACAACGGAGGAAAAGCCTAACATGAAGCAAAGACAGACCGCAAAGACACAACGCCTCGGTGAACTTTTGGTTGAATACGATCTAATCACTGAGAATCAGCTCCAAGATGGCCTGAAAAGACAGGGTCAACTGGGTGGACAGCTAGGGTCTATTCTTATTGAAATGGGGTTTATCACAATAGATGATCTGCTTAATTTCCTCAGCAAGCAGCTTGGGGTGCCTTCGGCAAATCTGTTCAAACTGGATATAGATCCGGACGTACTCAAGCTCATACCACAAGACAAGATCAAGACCATGAAGGTCCTCCCTCTTGCCACTGACAATAATTCCTTGACCCTTGGAATGGTGAACCCCAAGGATATGATGACAGTTAGAGAGGTTGAATTTACGCTGGGCAGAAAGGTTCGGCCGGTTGTTATCCCTGCCTTTCAGATGGAGGCTGCCACAAAGAGTTTTCAATCGGAGCCACAGGGAGCCCTGACCGGAGAAGCTATTGAGATTGAGGCGCACAAGACTAGGATAACAAGGGCTCCGGCATTGGTGTCATTGCTGCGGTACCTGGCACAGTCTGGTGCCAACGATATGCTGTTGACCGCAGGGGTGCCACCTTCGATAAAGATTCATAATGAGGTAAAGAGGCTGTCTATGGACTCGCTTACGCCTGTTGATTGTGAAAAGTACGCAAGGGAGCTTATGTCTGATAGGGGCAGGGAAGTCTTCACGCGGACAAATGACCACGATTTTGGCGTAACATTTCCTGATGTAGGCCGGTTCAGGGTGAGCGCTTATAGACAGCGTAATTCCATTTCTATTGCCCTGCGGCACTTTCCGGAAAGACTCCCTTCGCTGAAGCAACTCAGAATACCGGAATGGATGGGCAACCTTGCTCTAAGGCCTCAGGGGTTAATGCTGTTTTCGGGTCCTGCAGGCCATGGCAAAACCACAACGCTTTCTGCTGTGGTGGACATAATCAACACCCACAGGAAGTGCAACATTGTAACTCTTGAAGATCCAATTGAATACCTCCACAAACACAAGAAGAGCAATGTGAATCAGCGAGAGGTCGGCGCAGATACCGACACCTTTTACGAAGGGCTTAGACACGTGTTCAGACATTCTCCGGATGTGATCGTGATTGGAGAACTGAGGGACAAGGAGAGCTTTGAAATAGCTTTGCGTGCAGCAGACACCGGACATCTTGTTCTAAGTACGGTCCATGCAGACAATGCCACGGCCATCATTGAAATAATAATTGCCATGTTCCCACCGTATCAACAAAACCTTATCAGGATGAAGATTGCAAATTGTCTGCTGCTTTCCTTTTCACAAAGACTCGTCCCGCTTGAGAAGGGCAAGGGCAGGATTCTTGCCTATGAGAAGTTAATAAATAACTACAGCATAAAGCATCTTATAAGAGAAGGAAAAATCCATCAGATTCGAGCACAGATGCAGGCTGGGACAGAAGAGTTTACGTCTATTGATGTTTCCCTGGCAAACCTTTGTAACGAAGGGCTGATCACGTTTGAAGATGGACTTCGTTTTTCGGAAAACAAACAATTCTATCGGGAACTTACGCTAGAGTCCATTCCCAAGAACAAGCAATAGGGAATTTCCTGTGGGTCTCCCGGCTTCAGACCGGACCTTCCAACACACTTCCATCCGGAACGGTCACTTGGCTCTGCGTGTGATTGGCAACGACCACCTTGCCCTTGACCTCCACCCCTTTGCCAAAGACAACGTCTCCTTGGACATCAAGGGAAACACACTCCAGCAAAGACGGGGCACCATGGGGAAATCGTGCCTCAAGCTGGTCGATTCTCTTATAGTGCTTGGGGTCAAGCCTTAACAGCGGCGAGCCAAGTTTCCTTGCCGGGTTTTGGATCACACGGCTATCATCGGTGAGCACATAGCAGTCAGACCACAACTCTAGAAGGTCCTGGCACTTCTTGACAGGGGCAAACCTAGCCCTGGGTACCCGGATGGCTGTAGCCTTTTCAAACAGTGAGATTGCCGAGCCCATGGCGGTTTCAAGTTGATAGACCGGCGGAGAGGAGTCATCTCTGGGATCAACCGTCTTAGGGTTTCTGATCATGGCAAGGCGAATCACGTTCTTGTGCATGTCAAGCAATTTGCTCAGGGCTTCCAGGTTTACCCAGATGGTGTTTGTGTTGAAGTATTTGTATACTTTGATATCCTGGAATTCGTCCAACTCGTCTTCAGGGCACTGGGCTGTTTCCCTGAGTGTTAGGCGACCGTTTTTTTTGCGAGCCAGGTGTCCGCCTTTCCTGTCTGCTTCGGTTCGATCTGCCACCTCCATCATGAAGGGAAGCTTATTGTCCGCAAAATACCCCAAGATGGTTTCGTCCATGACTGCACCCAGGTTGTCCGAGTTTGAGATAAATGCATAAATAATCCCTCTGTCAATGAGTCTTTGTAACACCCCTGAGGTTGTCAGCGCGGCATAGATATCACCGTGGCCGGGCGGATTCCACTCCAGGTCAGGCTCCGCGGGCCAGACCGCAGGGGCTAGGCCATCCTGAAGCACCTTAGGAAATTTGTGCTGCAAGAAGCTCAACGGGATACCGTTGATAGGGAGATCGTCATAGGGCGAAAGGGCTTCAAGGGTGTCAGCTTCGGTTGAGAAACTGTTCATGAAGATAATAGGAAGCCTGACCCCGTGCCGGTGTCTGTATGTGAGAATCTGCCTGGAAATAATGTCCAGGAAGCTCAATCCGTCCTTGGCCTTGAGGAGCGATTTGGCTCGGTGTAGACCCATACTGGTGCCGAGCCCACCGTTGAGTTTGATGACAACAGATTTCTTTAGGGCCGCCTCTCCCACTTCCTTCTGCCCGGAAAGTTTTTCTACGTCGGCGATCTCACCTTCTGCCAGCGGATCGATGTCGGCCTTTGAAATCATACCGGTTTCACCCCGGAGCAATAGCCCGTAATAGTGTCTGAAGGTATTGATGACGTTCAGCGCCAAGCCATTCTTTTCCATCTTCTCGGCAAACGGCTGAAACTGTCTGTCTATTTGTCCATCAAGGGGAGTGTGCTGTTTCGCGGTCATATATTCCATCGTGTATCATAAATTCATGCATCTATGGCCGTGATCGGTATCGATATATTCATCAATGCTTTGAGATGAAGGGTGCAAGAGATCAGGCGCAAGGCATCGGGTAGTTGGTTGCTCACAGGAGTGAGCAAAATCGAGCCTTGTTCAAAAGGCTAAGTAATTACAATTAAAATAGTTCAACGTCAGTAATATAGGGATTGTGTTTCTTTTCAGTTGCAACCGTGGACTTGGGGCTTGGCCCATAATTATGGCCAGGCCAGATAATCGTATCATCGGGAAGAGAGAGTATCTTTTCTTTTATAGACTGAAGCATCGTTTCCATAGATCCGCCAGGCAGGTCGGTTCTTCCGACGGCCCCCACGAACAGCGTATCTCCGGTGAAAAGATTGTTTCCCTCATGGAGGCAGACTCCGCCGGGGCTATGCCCAGGCGTGTGCAGCACGGCAAGCTCGCGGTTGCCAAAAGGGATGATATCTCCGTCCTCCAGGTGGACATCTGCTGGCGGTGAGAGTGCAAACCCCATCTGCCTGGTCATGGATTGACCTTCAGGCGAGTTGAAATACTGATCGTCCAGTGTGTGCAAATATATTTTGGCCCCAGTAAGATCTTTTATCTTTGCGTTGCCGCAAGTATGATCGGGATGACCATGGGTGTTGACTATCGACTCAATCGTCAGCCCGAGGTCATGGGCCGTGGCCACAATGTTCTCTTCGTCTCCTGCCGGATCGATCAACAGGGCTTTTTGGGTGTCCTCGCATCCCAAGATATAGCAAAACACGTCCATAAAGCCTACTAGTAGTTGTTTGACAATCATCACTCTTATTGTCCTTGCACCGGAACCACCCATCCAAACGGATCTTCAGCCTGGCCATACTGAATATCAGTAATTGCCTTATAGAACTTGTGGGCCATAGGCCCCACGCCACCATCTCCAATAGTTATTACTTCATGTTTCCATGCCAGGTGGCTGACCGGAGAAATGACAGCGGCCGTGCCAGAGCCGAATATCTCTTCAAGAGAGCCATCTTTGTGGGCCGCCATGACCTCCTGTATGGAAATGGGTCGTTCATTCACGGGGATGTTCCAGTGCCGAGCCAGGGCAAGAACAGAGTCACGTGTGATGCCGGGCAGGATGCTCCCTCCAAGGGGAGGGCTCACCAGTTGCCCGTTGATCACAAATAAGATATTCATGGTGCCCACTTCTTCAATGTACTGCCGCTCAATGGCGTCGAGCCACAGCACCTGGGTATAACCTGCCTTCTTGGCTACCTCTGCTCCATACAGGCTGGCAGCATAATTTGCAGGCGTCTTGGCCTCGCCCAGTCCGCCGCGCACGGCTCGCACATACTTGTCACTAACCCATATGCTTACTGGATTGAACCCTTCCGGATAATAGGCACCAACAGGAGACAGAATGATAAAGAAACGATAGGTATGAGAAGGACGCACCCCAAGGTAAGGGTCCATGGCAATGATCGTTGGACGGATATATAATGAGGTTTCCGGAGCCCTTGGGACCCAATTCTTCTCAAGTGCAACGAGTCTATTCAAAACTTTCAGGACAAAGGTTTCGTCTATCTGGGGAATGCACACCAGCTGTGCAGATCGATTCAGTCTAGCTATATTGCGGTCTGGTCGAAATAGCTGTATCTTGCCGCTACTGGTCCGGTATGCCTTCAACCCCTCAAAAATGGCCTGACCATAATGGAGGACCATGGTTGCCGGGTCCATGACTATCGGGCGGTATGGTTCTATACGCGCGCCATGCCATCCAGACTCTGGCGTGTAATCCATGTTAAACATGTGATCGGTAAAGATCTGCCCGAACCCCAGTTTCGAATCATCCGGGCGGTTCTTAGGGTTCTTAACTTTTTCTATCTTGAGATCCATTTTACGTCTGTCTCCTCCTTTCCGTTTGCTCCATTGAACTTTTTGCAAAACCCTCAAACCTTCCAGAGCAAGAGCCCTGTCTGTTTATCGTATTCTCTTGCCATCGGTGTGCCCAAGAGCTCACGGATGTAAATCTCTCCCGCATAGATGACGGTGTCTGAAAAGACATGCCCTCCTAAGGTGCTGCCGTTCATGTCGGCAAAGACACCGTGGGCGTGCACAGTAGGCTTGCCGTCTTTTAGGGAGATGTTCCCGGTACAATGAACTATCTCCATGGGTTCGTCTTTTTTGAAAGTCACGTATACTTGCTGTTTCTGGTCATAGGACCCCAGGGTGGCAGATGTAACCGCCCCAATGATCGAAAATACGGCCATTTGAAGTGCGTGGTCGGCACAAAAATCTTCGATAGCTCTCACAAGGTCCCTTTGGTGAGGGAGCCTTGCAAGCAAGCATCGGCCGGCCTCAAACTCTGATCCTGCTATACGATCCAAGCTTTCCATTTGGTCACCATTAA